>VHCX01000018.1 GCA_016871615.1 Verrucomicrobiota bacterium | reverse complement strand
GGGGGGGGGGGGGGGGGGGGGGGGGGGGGAATCCCTCAATCCGAGGTGAGTCCGAGGAGCTTGCGGGCCTTGTCGCCCATGCTGAAGAAGCGCTTGAGCACCGAGGTCGGCCATCCCCGGAACGTGGCGTACCACCCGGCGGTGGTCGCCAGGAAGTTGTGCATCTCCCGGAGGCGGTCTTCGCTGTAGTTGCCCGTGGCCGCATCCTTCTCGGCCTCGGCGATGCACTCGCGCAGGACCGCCATCGTGGGGTCGAACTCACGGCGTTTGCGCTCGTCGAGCACGATGCGGAACATCTCCCAGACGTCCTTGAGGCTCTCGAAATGGTCGCGCCGGTCGCCAGACAGGTGCACCAGCCTCACGATGCCCCAGCCCTGCAGCTCCTTGAGGCTGGTGCTGACGTTGGACCGGGCCACCTCCAGCACCTCCTGGATCTGCTCGGCGTTGAGCGGACCCGGGGCCAGGTAAAGCAGGGCGTGGACCTGGGCGACCGTGCGGTTGATGCCCCACTTGGTGCCCATCTCGCCCCAGTGGAGGATGAAGCGCCGTTCGGCATTGGAGAGCTGGTGCAGCGCCTTCATTTCTGTTACTACTGAAATATCAGACTCTTCCAAAGTCAAGTCCGTGGACGCCCGGTCGACGACGGGGACGGGCACCGGGGCGTCGCGCCGCCCCTGGCGGGCCATGATTTCTTCATTGCAGCGCCGGCCATCCTGCCTGTTCTTTGACGGCCGGCGGCGCGCCGATTCCAGAGAGAGACACTCCGACGTGAAACCCACCGATCTGCGGGGCATCCTCCGCTACATTCCCCGCTTCCGGGAAAAGGTCTTCGTCCTGGCCATCGACGGATCCATCGTCACTGACGACAACTTCCCCAACCTGCTGCTCGACATCGCGGTCCTGCGCTCGCTGAACATCCGCATCCTCCTGGTCCACGGGGCGGCCAAGCAGATCGCCGCGCTGGCGGTGGAACGGGGCGTGAGCGCCTCGAACCTCGACGGCACGGGCATCACCGACGCCGAGACCCTGCAACTGTCGCTCAACGCCGCCAACCGGCTCACCCACGAGATCCTCGAGGGCCTCTCGGCCAACGACCTGCGGGCCGTCTCCACCAATGCCGTGATCGCCCACCCGCTGGGCATCGTCGGGGGCGTGGACCACCAGTTCACCGGCAAGGTCGAGCGCATCGACGTGGAGATGCTCCAGGCGCTGCTGGCCCAGGGCATCGTGCCGGTGGTCCCGCCGCTGGGGTTCGATGGCGACGGCAAGACCTACCGGGTCAACTCCGACACCATCGCCTTCGCGCTGGCCGACCAACTCAAGGCCACCAAGCTCATCTTCCTGACCACCGTCGATGGCCTGACCCGGGGCGGGGCGCTGGTGCGGCAGACCCTGGTCGGCGAGCTCAAGCAACTGCTCAACCCGGTGCCCGCGGACTGGCCGGTCAACCTGATCTCCAAGGCGCGCCAGGCCGTGGCGGCCTGCGAGGCCGGCGTGCCACGCGTGCACATCATCAACGGCGAGGTCGACGAGGGCCTGCTGGCGGAGGTCTTCAGCAATGAGGGCATCGGCACGCTGGTCTACGCCAACGAGTACACCCAAATCCGGCGGGTGCTGAAGAAGGACATCCGGGCGCTGCTCAACCTCACCAAGAACTCGGTGGCCTCGGAGGAACTGGTCAAGCGCACCCGGACCGCGATCGAGAAGCAGGTGGGCGACTATTACCTCTACGAGATCGACCGGAACCCGGTGGCCTGCGTGGCACTGCACACCTATCCGGAACAGAACCAGGGGGAACTGGCCTTCCTGTACGTCGCCCCGAGCCACGAGAACCTCGGCATCGGCTCGAAGCTCATCCAGTTCGTGGAGGCCCGGGCCCGGGAGCAGGGGCTGTCGGCCCTGATCACCCTCAGCACGCAGGCCTTCACCTACTTCATCTCGAAGGGCGGCTTCGTGGAAGGCACGCCGGAGGATCTGCCGCCGGCCCGGCGCGAGCGCTACGAGGCCAGCGGCCGCAAGTCGAAGGTGCTCATCAAGCGGCTGAAACCCACCCCATGAAGCCCGATCGGCCGACCGTTTCCCGGGCCTTCGCGTCCCGGGGCGGGCCATGGGTCCTCCTCGTCCTGTGGCTGGCGTCCCTCGCCGCACCCGGAGCGCTCGGCGCGGCCAACCCGGAGCCCTACCCGTCCGCCGACTCCAAGAAGGGCCTGCAGGTGCAGATGGTGGACGACGCGATCGCCCTGGGCATCCGTCATGCGGCGCTCAACTTCAACCTCGCCCAACTGGTGGACCCGAGGGGCGACACCAACAACCCAGGGTTCGAATTCGGCGGCCGGACGCACCGCTTCCAGCAGGGCTACCTCAGGGCCATGGATGGACAGATCCGGGCCCTGTCGGAGCGGGGCATTATCGTGTCCTTGATCCTGCTCAACTACGAAAGCGCCGATTCTGAGGTGCGGAAGATCCTCCTGCACCCCGGCTACAGCACGAATTGCCCGAACCACCTGTCGGCCTTCAACACGGCGACTCCGGAAGGACGGGCCTGGTACGAGGCCTCGATCACGTTCCTGGCCGAGCGCTGGAGCCGCGCCGACGGGCGCCACGGGCGGGTCTGGAACTGGATCGTCGGCAACGAGGTCAACTCCCACTGGTTCTGGAGCAACCTCGGGCTGTCGACCGTCGAGGCGTTTGCGGCCGACTACGAGCGCACCGTGCGCCTGACGCATCGGGCCGTCCGGCGGCATTCCGGTCATGGCCGGGTGTTCCTGTCGCTGGAGCACCACTGGAACATCGCCTATCCCGGCGGCAAGGAGGGTCAGGTCTTTGCGGGCCGGCCCTTCCTGGAGGAGTTTGCCCGTCGGGCCCGGGCGGGAGTCGACGGCGACTACGACTGGCACCTGGCCTTCCACCCCTACCCGGAGGACCTCTTCAATCCCCGCTCCTGGCGCGATGCCAGCGCCCGCCCCGACTGGAGGACCACCCCGCGCATCACCTTCCGGAACCTGCGGGCGCTGGGGGAATTCCTCGACCAACCGGCCCTGCAGCACCGGGGACGCACCCGCCGGGTGATCTTGAGCGAGCAGGGCTTCCACACGCCGGACGGCCCCGAGGGCGAGGCCATCCAGGCGGCCGCCTACTGCTACGCCTGGCATCAGGTCGCGGCCGAGCCGGGCATCGACGCCTTCATCCTGCACCGCCATGTGGACCATGCCCACGAGGGCGGCCTGCGCCTGGGCCTTTGGACGCACGCGCCCGGGTCGGTGTCCACGCCCGACCGCCGCAAGCCCATCCACGAGGTGTTCCGCCAGGCCGACACGCCGGGGCGCGACGCGGCCTTCGCCTTCGCCCTACCCCTGCTGGGAATCGGCTCGTGGGACGAGCGGGACCGGGCGCGCTGATCCGCGGTCACCGAGGCCGGGCGCCGGGCCGGGCCGCGATCCCGGGGGCGGCGCAAAGGGATCCTCGAACCACGGCACCTCGTCGCCGGCGGCGTAGGTCAGGAACCACGGCTCGGGCGGGGCGTGGAAGCCCCGCTCGGCACCGCGCCACGGAAACCACAACCGCTCGGCATGGAGGGCGTGGAAGGGCAGCCCGAGGAAGCGCTGCTGCTCCCCGGAGAGGCGCCCCGACACGAAGTCGAGGTAGATGCGCTCGTCGCCGCCATAGATCTTGTCCCCGACGATCGGGTGGCCGAGATGGGCCAGATGGATGCGGATCTGGTGCTTGCGCCCCGTGTCGAGCCACACCCGGACCAGCGAGTGCCAGGCGCCGCCCGCCCGACGGAAGGACCGCTCGCAGCGCCAGCGGGTCCGTGCCGTCGCCCCATCGGGCCGGACGCAGTCCTTGATGGCCACGGCGCTCGTCGCCTCGGGCCCAAGGGGCGCATCAAGGAACCCTTCCCCCGCGGGCATCCGTCCCTGCACCAAGGCAAGGTATTCCTTGGTCACCAACCCGGCCGCCCAGAGCGCGCGCAGTTCGGCCGCCGCGTCGTCGGTCTTGGCGAAGGCCATCACCCCGCCGGTCTCCCGGTCGAGCCGGTGGATCATGTGCGGCTCGAAGCCCAGGTGGATGCGCACTCGGCTCACGAGGCTGGAGTATTCGTCGCCCTTGGTCGGGTGGCAGACCAGGCCGGCGGGCTTGCGCAGGACCAACAGCTCCGGGTCCTCGTGAAGGATCTCGAAGAGGCTCACCATCCCGGGTGGCCGCCGGTCATGGCACGGTCGAGGTGGGTGTAGCCCCCGTCGACGTGGATCCACTGGCCGGTGATGTGCCCCGCACGCGGCGAGGCGAGGAAGACCAGCGTCGCGGCGATCTCGGCTGGCGAGGTCAGTCGCCGCCCCAGGGGAACCATGCGCTCGATGGTGCCGCGGGCCGCCTGCGGGTCGGGTTGCGAGGCGAACCACTTCTGGTACTGCTCGGTGTCGCACTCGGCCGGAATCACGGCGTTGACCCGCACCCCGTGGGGGGCCAGGGCCACGGCCCATTCGCGGGTGAGCGCGTTCACGGCCCCCTTGGCCGCCGCATAACCGGAAGTGCCACCCTGCCCCGTCTCGGCGACCTTGGAGCTCAAGTTGAGGATGCAGCCACGAGACTGGCACAGGGCCTCCTGCGCATGATGGGCCAGGGCGAAGACATGCAGCAGGTTGCGCCGCAGCGACGCCATGAAGTCGGTCGGGGAACCGCTCAGGGGCACCCCGTCGTTGACGCCGGCGTTGTTGACCAGCACATCCAGCCGCCCGGCCTCGCGCAGGATCGACGCGATCAAGGTGCCGCAGAACAACGGGTCGGACAGGTCGCCCTCGGCGAACACCGACCGGGGCACCTCGGCGGCCAGGGCCCGGCCCCGTTCGGCATTGCGGTCGGCAAACCAGACGATGGCACCCTCGGCAGCGAAGGCCCGCACGGCGGCCTCGCCGATGCCCGCCGCGCCGCCGGTGATGAGCACCACCCGGTCCTGGAGTTCCAGTTCATGGGATGTGCTCAAGAGTGGCGACAGCAACGAGGCAACCGCAAGGGAGTCTTGGGCCGGTGTCTTGGGCCGGGACCGACCGCGACCGGGGACTTCCCTGAGAATGCCGGAGGGGGGGGGAATGTCAGGGGTCGGCCCGACCCGGGGCCCGACCTCGGGCCCGTCACACCGCCACCGGCGCCTTGATGGCCGGATGCGGATCGTAGCCCGACAGGACGATGTCCTCGTAGACGAAGTCACGGAGTTCGCGGCGCTCCGGATTCAAGGTCAGGGTCGGCAGCGGGCGCGGCTCCCGGGACAACTGCTCACGGACCTGCTCGAGATGGTTCGAGTAGAGGTGGAGGTCGCCGAAGGTGTGCACGAAGTCGCCCGGTTGGAGCCCCGTCACCTGCGCCACCATGTGGGTGAGCAGGGCATAGCTGGCGATGTTGAAGGGCACGCCCAGGAAGAGGTCGGCGCTGCGCTGGTAGAGTTGGCAGCTCAGGCGCCCCTCGGCCACGTAGAACTGGAAGAGCGTGTGGCAGGGCGGCAACGCCATGGCGTCGACCTCCGACGGATTCCAGGCGCTGACGATGAGCCGGCGGCTGTCCGGGTTCCGGCGGATTTGCGACACCACCTGGTCAATCTGGTGGATCGACCGGCCGTCGGCCCCGCGCCAGTCGGTCCACTGCGCCCCATAGACGCGGCCCAGGTTGCCCTCGGCATCGGCCCACTCGTTCCAGATGCTCACCCCGTGCTGCTGCAGCCAGCGCACGTTGGTGTCGCCACGGAGGAACCACAGCAGCTCGTAGGCGACGCTCTTGAAGTGGACCTTCTTGGTGGTGACCAGCGGGAACCCGTCGGACAGGCGGAAACGCGCCTGGGCCCCGAAGATCGAACGGGTGCCCGTGCCGGTGCGGTCGGACTTGACGGTCCCCTGCTCCAGGACGAACCGGAGCAGATCATGGTAGGCGCGCATCGCGGCGGAAGGCCCGGGGGAAGGGAGGCGGTCCGACCCCGACAGGGAACGGACCGCCGGCGGCCCTCAATCCTTGAGGTTCACCAGTTCGATGGCTCCCACCCCGCCCGGGTTCCACGCGGTGAAGAGGATGTACACCTTGGCGCTGCGGCCCTTGCCCACGACATACCAGCAGGCGTCGTGCATGTGCTGGGCGTAACCGTACCCGAGTTCCTCCTTGGGCTTGATGGTGCTGACCACGGCCTTGGTCTTGAGGTTGAGGATGTAGATCGGGCCGGGGGTGTTGTTGGGGCCGGTGAGGCAGGGCACCAGCAGGTAGTCGCCCCAGAGGTCGGTGTCGCAGGCGGCGCTGCCCTTGGGCAACTGGTGGACCGCCAAGGCCTTGCGGGTCTTGGGCGACCACTCGTGCACCTGCGCCTCTGGCCGGGCCGAGACGTACAGCTCGTTGCGCTTGGGGTCGAAGGTGATGCCATGCGGCGTCTGGCTCATGCTGTTGCCGCCGTAGAAGTTGCCCCGGTACTTCATGGGCTTGGCGTCGGCGTCCATGAACCAGTGGCGGCCGTAGCCGTCGGTGATCCAGAGCGTCTTGTCGCTGGCGAAGGCCGCGTCGGTCGGGGCCCAGCCCTTCTTGTCGGCGTACGGGCCGCCATCGGGGATCTTGAGCTTCTCGACGGTGCGGAAGGTCGTGTCGGAGAGCAGGATCTCGCCCTCGACGTTGTCGGCGGCGATGACCAGCGGCAGCTGGCCCTTGCGCGGCAGGATGTCGGCCCCATGCAGGTTGCCCGAGGCGATGGACGGGTCGCCCTTGACCACCCACGAGGTCTTGAGCCGGTCGCTGAAGCCGATCCAGCCGACCTTCTCCAGGCCCCAGTAGACCACGTCGCGCTCGCTGTCGACGATCAGGGTGCCGTGGGCTCCCTTGACGAAGGACTGGGCCTCGGCCGGCACGGGCAATGCCGAGGCGACCGGGGCGAACTTCCAGAAGCCCTGGCCGCTGACCTGCGGCACGGCCGACTTGTCCTGTGCGGCGGGCGCCTTCACGGGCCCCTTCTTCTCGATCTGGAAGGTCACGGGCACCGGCGACGGACCATGGTCATGGGGGGCGGAGCCGGTGTCGTGGGCCTGGAGGGCGGGGGCGGAGGCCAGGGCGGCGCAGGCCACGGCCAGGGTCAGGGGGGTCTTCATAGGCGACGGTCCCGAGTGTCAACCGGCGGCCGGATTCTGTCGAGGGCGAGGATGGAAACCGACAGATTGCCCCGGCCCGGAGCGGCCGCCCCAGGGCCTGCAGACCCTCAGAAGGGGTCGCGCAGGGACCCGTAACCCTTCGAACGCACCCAGGCGGAACCGTTGCGCGCGAGGTCCACGGGACGCTGGCCGAAGAGCCGCATGAGGCCCCCCAGGGGCACCACCGCCAACAGATGGATCGCCCGCAGCAGCAGGAGGACCACACCCCGCCCCAGGCGGGCCTGGACGCGGGAGACGCCCCGGTGCCAGCGCGCGAACCGGGCCGGCAACAGCATGCCCAGCGCCAGCACCAGCGGCATCGCCCCCAGGAGCCCCAGCGGTCGCAGCGGCACCCAACCCCAGCGGGCCGCCAGCATCAGCAGGGCCAGCGGGGGCAGCAGCGAGGCCCCGATGGCCAGACGCTCGCGGAGGGACCACGGTCCCGTGGATGTCGCCGGAGGGGTCATGGTCAGTCGGGCACGGCCTCGAACCCGGGGTTCACCGCGTCATGGGGTTGCCGGTCGCGCTCCAGAAAACAGGGGCCCACGGCCAGCACGTCGATCCGGGAGTTGATGAAGCAGCGGTAGGCATCGTCCGCCGTGGCCACCACCGGCTCGCCCCGCACGTTGAACGAGGTGTTGATGAGCACCGGGCATCCGGAGCGTTCCTCGAAGCGGCGGATCAACGCGTGGAACCCGGGATTCCGTGCCTCGTCGACCGTCTGGACCCGCGCCGATCCGTCCACATGCGTCACCGCCGGGAGGGTCGAGCGCACCTGCCGGAGACGATCGAGCCCCTCGGCCTCCCGCTCCACGGCGATCCGCTGGGACCCGGCGATGGGCGCCACCAGCAGCATGTAGGGCGAGCCGGTCCCGAGGTCGAAGAACTCGCCGCAGCGCTCGGCCAGCACCGCCGGGGCGAAGGGCCGGAAGGACTCCCGGAACTTCACCTGGAGGTTCATGCGCGACTGCATGTCGGGCCGGCGCGGGTCGCCGAGGATGGACCGGTGGCCGAGCGCCCTCGGCCCGAACTCCATCCGCCCCTGCACCCAGCCCACCACCTTGCCGTCGAGCAGGGCCTGCACGACGCGTTCCCGCAGGGCCTCCGGGTCGAGGCGCTCCCAGACGGCCTTCCAGCGGGCGAGGCCGGCCTCGACCTCGTCGTCGGTCTCCGCGGGCCCGAGGAACCCGCCGCCCATGGCGTCCGAGGGCGACGGGATCCGCGGTCCGGCCAGGCCGCCGCGCCCGAGGGGGCCATGCCAGGCCGCCAGCGCGGCCCCGAGCGCGGCCCCGGCGTCGCCCGCCGCCGGCTGGATCCAGAGGTCCTCGAAGGGCCCCTCCCGCAACAGGCGCCCGTTGGCCACGCAGTTCAGCGCCACGCCGCCGGCCAGGCACAGGCGTCGGGCCCCGGTCCGCTCGTGCGCGCGACGTGCCAGGCCCAGCATCGCCCGCTCGGTCACCGCCTGGATGGACCGGGCCAGGTCGAGGTGGCGCGACTGGATCGGTTCGTCCGGCCGACGGGGCGGACCTCCGAAGCGCTCATGGAACCGTTCGTTGGTCAGGTGGTCGTCGGCCAGCGGATCGAAGAAGGCCAGGTTCAACCGGAAGGACCCGTCGGCCTCGAGCGAAATCACCTCGTCCAGGAGGGTGTCCACCCAGCAGGGCTCGCCGTACGGGGCCAGGCCCATGAGCTTGTACTCGCCGGAGTTGACCCGGAACCCGCAGTAGGCCGTGAAGGCCGAGTACAGCAGGCCCAGCGAGTGGGGGAAGTGGATCTCCTCGATCGGCTCGATCGCCGCGCCCGACCCCCGGGCGATGGCGGTGGTGGCCCACTCGCCGACCCCGTCGACCGTCAGGATGGCCGCGTCGTCGAAGGGCGACGGCAGGAAGGCGCTGGCCGCGTGGGCCTCATGGTGGGTGGTGAAGAGGATCGGGCAGCCCGCCCGAAGGCCGGGCAGGACCGACCGGATGCGCCCCCGGAGGTCGAGGCGCCCGCCGAGCCATTCGGGCAGCACGCGGGCGAAGGCCCGCCCGCCCCGCGGCGCCCACCCGAGGAAGACCTCGAGCGTGCGCGAGAACTTTTGGATCGGCTTCTCGTAAAAGGCAACGGCCTCGAGGTCCCCGGGCCCGATGCCGGCCTGCACCAGGCACGAGCCGATCGCCCGCTCCGGGAACCGCGCGTCGTTCTTGCGCCGCGAGAGACGCTCCTCCTGCACCGCCGCCAGGATCCGTCCGTCGCCCAGCAACGCGGCGGCCGAGTCGTGGTAGAGGCCCGAGATGCCGAGGACGTAGCGCATGGGCGGACCGTGGTGGGGCGGCTCAGAGGAACGGGTACAGGAACGGGGCCACCGCCGAACTCGAGGAGAAGACCACCACCGCCCCGAGGAGCAGCAGGATCAGCACGAGCGGCACGAGCCACCACTTCTTCTCACGGCCCAGGAACCGGGCGAAATCTCGCAGGAGGAACCACATCAGCGTCGTCGGGGTTCGGAGGCTCGGGGACCGGTCGAGAGCATGGCCCGCGCCCGTTCCAGGTAGGTGCGGGCCGGGACGTTGCCGGGCTGAATCCGCAACGCGGCCTCGAACTCCACGGAGGCGTCGGCGAAGCGCGACTGGCGGGCAAGGGAGACGCCGAGGTCCACCCGGAGCGAGGCGTTGGAGGGATCGGCCTGCACGGCCCGGCGCAGCACGGCCTCGGCCTGGGCGGGGCGGTCGGCCCGGCCCAGTTCGCCCGCCAGGCGCTGCAGGACCACCACGTCGGCGGGATCGCGCCGGACGGCCTCCTCGAAGGCCGCGACGGCCGCGGGGTATTCCTTGCGCGAGGAGTGCAGCTCGCCCAGGCGGATGCAGGGCATGGTGGAGCGCGGGTGCTCCGTCATCGCGCGCGCCAGCAGCGGCACGGACTCGTCGCGCCGGCCCATGGCCTCGAGGGTGACGGCCTTGTTGATGAGGGCCTCGAGGTTCGACGGGTCGCGGGCCAGGCTCCGGTCGAAGACGGCGATGGCCTCGGCGAACCGGCCCGACTCGCCCTGGAGCAGGCCCAGCGCGAGGGCCGCCTCGACGAAGTCGGGACGGAGGGCCAGCGCCCGGGACTGCGCGTCGATCGCGCCGGGACGGTCGCCGACCTGGGCGAGGGCCTCGCCCAGGAAATGCCACGCGACGACATGGTCGGGGGCCCCGGCGACCACCCGTTTCCAGGCCGCCACGGCGTTGGTCCACTGCCGTGCCTGGCGCAGCAGCCGGGCCGACTGCTCGGCCAGTTGCCAGTCGTCCGGGTGCCGGGCCAGCGCCGACTCGACCCGCTGGAGGGAGCCTGGCAGACCGGCCTTGCGGGCCGCGCCACCGGCCTCGGCCAACCGGTCGTCCAGGAAGCGGTTCCGGGCCTCCTGGTGGCTCTGGGACGAGAAGGGGGGCTTCTGGCACAGGGCCCGGATCTGGGTCCACAAACGCACCTCGGCATGCGGGGTCCAACCGAGCCGGGTGCGGCAGGCGGCCTCGGTGGCCGCGGCCGGCCCGGGCGCCGCGGGCACGTCCGGCAGCCCGGACAGCAGGGCGTCAGCGAACAACCGGGCGAGCCGGTGGTTGCCCTCGGGCCGGAGGTGGACGTGCTCGAGGAAGAGGTCGGCCCCCGGAGGCCGCAGGGGATCCTCGCCCTGGAGGGCCTTGGCCGCGTCGACCAGCACCACCCGGGGCGAGCCGGCCGCGGCGGCGACCTCGCGGGTGATGGCCACGAGGTGCGAATCGGCGCGGAACCGGAGGGTGTCGAGATCCCGCGCGGCCTCGAGGTCGGCGGTGCCCCGGGACCTGTCGCCGGCGTTGAGCCGGGCCAGCCCGAGCTGGAAGCGGCTCTCGGCGTGGCGCGGGGCCAGGGCGACGGCGCGGGACCAGCCCTCCACCGCCCCGGACCAGTCGCCGGCGGCGTCCTGCCCCCGGGCCCGTTCGGCCAGGGCCTTCCACTCCGCCAGGGCGGCCGGCGGGCCCTCCAGCGGCACCGAGCCGAAGGGCGGACAATCCGGAAGATTCACCGCCATCGTGCCCAGCAACACGCGGGCTCCAGACCCGGCTCCGAGGCCCACCAGGTCGGCCAGGTTGCGGCGGTAGGCCTCGCGCACCGCCCCGAGCCGGGGATCGTCGGCGGCGATGTGATTCCTGGAGAAGGTCTCGAGACCGGCCCACCGTGGAGCCAGCGACAGGCCGTCGCCCCCGCCCTCGCGCGCCCGGAAGATCCACTGGCCGATGGCCGTACCGCGCAGCGCGAGGCCCGCCCGGACCACCGCCAGGGACGGCGCCTTGCCCAAGGGGTTGCTGGCCGGGCCGAAGGGGCCATGGACCTCGTTGTTGCCCGGGTAGACCACCCAGGCGTCGGCGCCGAGACAGACCGAGTCGGCGGCGATGCGGCGCAAGGCGTGGGAGTTGAGGGCCGTGATCGCCGCATTGAGCACCTCGACCTTGCGGCCCGGGAGCCTCGCCTCGAGCTGGGCCTGGAGGAATCGCGGCATGCCGAAGGCCGGCTCCGGGTCGCCGAGGGCGGCCGACTCGCCGATCACCAGCACGCGGAAGGTCCCGGGCTCCTTCGCCTCGCGCACCTTCAGGGGCCGGGGCATCCGGGCCTGGACCTCGCCGACATGGGCCGCGCCGAAGGCCGGGTTGGCGCGAAGCATCCCGTCGCCGGCCTCCAGCCAGAACGAGGTGGGCCAGTGACGCCCGGCCAGCCTCAGCCCCGCCTCGAGCGAGGCCAGCAGGACCAGCGGCGCCAGGAGGGCCGCGCCGCGGAAGAGCCAAAGGCGACGCCCCCCGGGGACGCCGCGACCATGCGGGGCCGTGGAGGTTCCTTCCGAGGACATGTTCCCGGAGGATTCTGGACCCGACCCGGCCCCTGCAAGCCTACTCGTAGGATTTGAGCTTGAGGAAGGGGATCAGCCGCTTCTCGAGGGCCGGCAGGTCCCACTGGAGGATCTCGGAAAGCGGCGCGGCGTCGGCGAGGTCGAAGCGGCCGCTGGCCACGCGACGCAACCGGGTCAGATGGGCGCCGCAGCCGAGCTTCTGGCCGAGGTCATGGGCGAGGCTGCGCACGTAGGTGCCCTTGGTGCAGCTCACGCTGAAGTAGGCGAAGGGTTCCTCGTACTCGTCGAAGCGGTAGGTGTAGACATGGACGAGCCTCGGCTCGCGGGCGACCTCCTGCCCCTTGCGCGCCAGCTTGTAGAGGGGCGTACCGCCGACCTTCACGGCGCTAACCATGGGCGGGGTCTGGAGCTGGTCGCCGGTGAAGGCCGACGCCGCGTCGTTGAGGTCGTCCAGCGTCAGCGGGGGCACCGGCAGCGAGTCGACCAGTTCGCCGTCCGCGTCGTACGAGTCGGTGGTCTCGCCCAGGCGCATCACCCCATCGTACACCTTGTCGGAAGAGATCAGGCGCTCCGAGTACTTGGTCGCCTTGCCGAGCACGAGGATGAGCAGGCCCGTGGCCATGGGGTCGAGCGTGCCGCAGTGGCCGACCTTCGGCAGGCGGAAGTGGTTGCGCACCTTGGCGACCACGTCGTGGGAGGTCCAGGTGGCGGGCTTGTCGACGAGGAGCGCCCCGTCGAGCGGTGAAAGGGTGGGCAGTGCCATTCGGAAATCGGGGAGACGTGCGGATCTTGGGACCGTCGGGACTGGGATGGAACCTCGGAAACCTCCGGCCTCAGGCCGAGGCCTTCAAGGCCTTGCGGACCTCGTTGAGCACCCGCCGCTGGACCCCCAGCGGCTTGCCCTCGATCCGGGCGCCGGCCGCGGCCTTGTGCCCGCCGCCACCGAAGCGCTGGGCGATGGCCGCGACGTCGACCCTCGGGGACTTGGAGCGCCAGCTCACCCGGGTGACGGTCTCGTCGGCCTCCTCGAACACCATCGCCACCACCACGCCGTCGATGGCCCGGATGTGGTCGATCAGGCCCTCGCTTTCCTCGGTCGAGGCGCCGGCCCGGGCGTAGTCGCGCTTGCGCAGCCAGAAGTAGGCCGTCTGGCCACCATCGGAGAGCCGGAAATGGGTGTAGACGTGGCGCAGGAGCCGCACCCGCGTCATCGGGTAGCTCTGGTAGACCTCCTGGCAGATCCGGCCCAGCGAGGCCCCGCGCTCGACCAGTTCGGCGGCCGTGCGCAGCGTGTCCGGCGTCGTGGAGGGGTACTGGAAGCTGCCGGTGTCGGTGCTGACGGCGGTGAAGAGGCAGTCGGCCATCGCCGCGGTGACCTTCCATCCGGCCCACCGGCAGAGGTCGAAGACCAGCTCGCCGGTGCTGGGTTCCCGCGGCGACACCCAGTTGAAACGGCCGTACCGGGTGTTGGAGGCGTGGTGGTCGATGTTCACCAGCGGCACGCCCTCGGGCAGGAACTCGAGCACACGGCCCAGACGGTCGATCGCGGCGCAGTCGGTGGCGATCACCAGGTCGAACTGCCGGCCCGGGGCGGGCTTGCGCACCCGCTTGTCGGGGTCGAGGAACCTCAGTTTGTCGGGCACCGGATCCTGGTTCCAGACGATGACCTCCTTGCCCGCCCCCTCCAGGGCCATCGCCAGGCCGACCTGGCTGCCGATGCAGTCGCCGTCGGGCCGGAGGTGCCCGACCACGAGGATGGTCCGGGCCGCGTCGATCGCGTCCAGGATGTTCTCCACCGCCTTGGGCATCTCCGGCGAGGGCATGGTCGTGGGTGGTGGGATGACCGGTGGGGTGGGGCGGGACGGCCCGGGCTTCAGGCGCCCGGCGTCCGGCGCGGTTCAAGGCTCTCGAGGATCGCCAGCACGCGGTTGCCCTTTTCGACGGACTCGTCGAGCAGGAAGGTCAGGACCGGAGTCCACTTGGTGCTCAGCTGCGATCCCAGCATCATCTGGATGCGGCCGGTGCGTTGCGCCAGGAGCTCCGGCGCGGCCGCACGTTGCTGGCGGCTGCCCACGAAGCCGACGAAGACAGTCGCCGTCTTGAGATCGGGGGACACCTTGACCTCGTTGACCGACAGCAGGCCGGCCTCCTCGACGCTGATCTCGCGACGCAACAGCTCGCTCACCTCGCGCTTGAGCAGCTCGGAGACGCGCTGGAGGCGCCGACTGGGCGCCGGTGGGAATCGGGTGGCCACGGGGCTCGGGCGTTATTCGAGTTTGGCGGCGATCTTCTCGACCGAGTAGCACTCGATGAGGTCGCCCTCCTGGTAGTCGTCGAAGCCGTCGAGGCGCACGCCGCACTCCATGCCGGAGCGCACCTCGTTGACCTCGTCCTGGAAGCGTTTGAGCGTGAGCGAGACGCCCTCGTACACCAGGTTGCCCCGTCGGCGCAGGCGCATCTTGCCGCGGACCAGCCGGCCGGTGGTGACCGCGCACCCGGCGACCCGCCCGCCCTTGGAAAGATCGAAGATCTTGCGCACCTCGGCCTGGCCGATGACCACGTCCTTGAGCAGCGGGTCGAGCAGGCCGGCCATGGCATCCTTCACCTGGTCGATGAGCTCGTAGATGATCGCGTAGAGCCGGATCTCGACGGCATGGTGCTTGGCCTCCTCGGCCGCGTTGTTGTCGACCCGGGTATGGAAGGCCAGGATGACGGCCTTGGAGCCCCGGGCGAGGTTCACGTCCGAGACGTTGATGGCGCCGACGGCGCTGTGGACCACCTCGAGGGAGACCTTCTGCGACTTGATCTCCCGCAGCGCGCCGACGATGGCCTCGACGGAGCCCTGGGTGTCGGCCTTGACGATGACCTTGAGCACCTTGGCCGAGAGGTCGCCGATGCGGCCGAAGAGGTCGGACAGCGAGGCGCGGGTCTTGCGGCGATCGCCCTCCATCTCGGACTTGCGGCGGGTGTCGGAACGCTCCTCGGCGAGGTCGCGGGCCGCGCGCTCGTTCTCGACCGCGCTGAACTCGCTGCCGGCGTCGGGCACGCCGTTGAGGCCGAGCACGCGCACGGCGACCGACGGGGTGGCCTCCTTCAGGCGGAGCCCCTCCTCGTTCATCATGGCGCGCACCTTGCCGTAGTGCTCGCCGCAGATGATGACGTCGCCGATGTGCAGGGTGCCCTTGCGGACGAGCACCGTGGCCACGGGGCCGCCGGCCTCGACGCCCGACTCGATGACGTTGCCCTTGGCGTTGCGGTCGGGATTGGCCTTGAGCTCGAGCAGCTCGGCCTGCAGGAGGATCGAGTCGATTAGCGTGTCGATGCCCTTCTTGGTGATCGCGGAGCACTCGACGAAGAGCGTGTCGCCACCCCAGTCGTCGGGCACGAGGCCCTTGTCCTGGAGCTGCTGGCGCACCTTCATCGGGTTCGAGTTCGGGTGGTCGCACTTGTTGACCGCCACGATGATCGGCACCTTGGCCGCCTTGGCGTGCGACAGGGCCTCGAGCGTCTGGGGCATCACGCCGTCGTTGGCCGCGACGACCAACACGACGATGTCGGTGACGTTGGCGCCACGGGCGCGCATGGCCGAGAAGGCGGCATGGCCCGGGGTGTCGAGGAAGGTGAGGCTCTCCAGCTTGCCCGTGTTCGGGTGGGGGTACTGGATGGTGTAGGCGCCGATGTGCTGGGTGATGCCACCGGCCTCGCCCGAGGCGACGTTGGCCTTGCGGATGACGTCGAGGAGCGACGTCTTGCCGTGGTCGACATGGCCCATGATGGTGATCACGGGCGGACGCGGGCAGAGGGTCTCGGGCTTGTCCTCGGTGTCGAGCTCGAGCTTCTCCTCCTTCGGGACGTTGACGACGTGGGCCGCCTTGTCGCGCTTCTCGGTCTCGAAGCGGATGCCGTGCTTGGCGCAGATCTTGATGGCCGCCTCGGCGTCGATGGTCTGGGTGACCGTGGCGAACACGTTCATCTGCATGAGGTCGCCGATGATCTGGAAGGGCTTCTTGCCCATCTGCTCGGCCAGCTCCCGGACGACGATTGGGGGCCGCATGATGATGGTGGGTGCGTCGGCGGCCACCTGGGGGCGGGCCGGGGCCGGGGCCGGACGGGGACCCGACGCGCCGGGGCCTCCGGGGCGGGGCGGCATCTGGCCGGGGCGCATGGACACGCCCGGGCGCTGGGGCTGGCCGGGACGCAGGCCGGCGGGGCCGCCCATGCCGGGGCGTCCGGGCTGGGGGCCGGCGGGACCCCGGCGATCATCCCGGGCGGCAGGCGCCCCAGGCCGCGCGGGCGGCGGGGAACTGACCCCCCGGGTGGTCCGGCCGCCGTAGCCGAACTGGCTGAGGTCGATGCGGCCAATCAACTGGCCGGTCTGGACCGGCGGCGGGGTGGGCGGGGCCGGAGGGACGGGGACAGGCTCCTCGGGCGCCTCGGACGCGGCGGCCGCCGGGGACTGCGACTCGGGGGCGGCCGCGGACACCGGGGGAACCTCGGCCGAAGGGACCGGCGCGGGCGCGGGCCCATCGGCGGAGCCGACCGGAGATTCCGGGGCGACGACGGGCTCCGGCGACGTGGCGGAAGCCACGGCCTCGGACACCGGATGCTGCCCGGCCTCGGCGACGGCCTCGACGACAGACTGGGGCTGGGCCGCCTCGGCCGGCGGCGGCTCGGGCGGCAGCGCGTGGATGATGGTCACCGGGACCATCTCGAGCGGCTTGGGCGGTTCGACCGGCTTGGCCAGCGGCGCCAACTGCTCCTCCAGGAACTCGGCCGTGATCTTGTCGAGGGTGCTCGACGGGACCTTGGCCGCGGCGATGCCCAGTTCCTTGGCCTTGTTGAGCACGAACTTGCTCTCAAGGTTGAGCTTCTTGGCGATCTCGTAGATTCGGACGGGCATACAGCTTGTTGTCTGGACCACCGGGACTTCCCGGTCTGCGCCCCGGATTCCCCGGGCATGGCACGATCAGTGGGCGCCGGGGCCTTCACCCCCGGCGGAGCGAAGGGCGATCTCGCCTCGGATGGCCTCTAGGATGGACTCGGCATCCTGGCCAATCCCCTCCAACCCCTGGAGATCCTCGATGCCGATCTGCTGCACCACGTCTTCGAGGCTGTGGAACCCGGTGGTGACCAGGATGCGCGCCTGCTCCTCGGTGATCCCGGGGACCGACGCGAAATCCCTGACCGCATCGGCCACCTTCTGGTCGAACCCGGGCAGGACCGAGGCCTCGGCCTCGATGTCGATGCTCCAGCCGGTCAGGCGGGAGGTCAACCGGGCGTTCTGGCCGCGCTTGCCGATGGCCAGCGACAACTGGTCGGGGGAGGTGTGCACCAGCACCCGCTTGCGGGCCTCGTCGACCTCGAAGGTCTTGAGCTTGGCCGGCGCCAGCGCGTTCTCGACGTATTTCCGGATGTCGGGAGACCAGGGGATGATGTCCACCTTCTCGTTGTTCAACTCCCGGACGATGTTCTTGACCCGCTGGCCTCGCAGGCCGACACAGGCCCCGACCGGATCCACCTTCGGATCGCGCGAGAACACGGCGAGCTTGGTGCGGAAACCCGGTTCGCGGGCGATGCCCTTGATCTCGATGGTGCCGTCGCCGATCTCCGAGACCTCCACCTTGAAGAGCTTGATGACGAAGTTCGGGTCGGCCCTCGAGAGGATGATCTCGGGCCCTCGGGGGGTCTGCTCAACCGCCTTGACGAAGCACCGGATGCGCTCGCCAACCTGGTACTCCTCGGTCGGGACACGCTCGCGGTTCGGCAGGATGGCCTCGAACTTGCCGAGGTCGAGCACAACGTCGGAGCGCTCGAAACGCCGGACGGTGCCGGCGACCAGCTCGCCGACGCGGTCCTTGAACTCGTCGTAGACCATCGCCTTCTCGGCGCGGCGCAACTGCGCCATCATGGCCTGCTTGGCGAACTGCGCGGCGATGCGGCCGAAGCCGGCCGGGGTGACCTCCACCTCGATCTCGTCGCCCACCTTGGCCTCGGCATGCCCGGCGCGCCGGGCGTCGAACACCGTCATCTGGTCGTGCTTGGAGAGCACCTTCTCGGCAACGACCAGCTTGGCCCAGGCCTTGATGTCGCCGGAACGTCCGTCGATGGACACCCTCAGCTCACGGGCCGGCCCCACCGCCTTCTTGGCGGCCTGCATCAGCGACTCCTGGATGGCACCGAGCAGGACATCCTTGGGGATGCCCTTCTCCTTCTCCCAGAACTCCACCACCGCTAAAATTTCCGCGTTCATAGTCGTCAGCCGTTCCCGGAAACCGGGGTAACAAAAAAGCCGGTGTTGAACCGACTCGTGCGTGTCGGCGCAAGCCGACAGAAAGTTCCTAACGGTCTGAAACGTTACGGCACCACCGACACCTCCGTCAAGGTCGGATTCCGTTCCCGCAAGGGCCCGAGGCGCCCAATGGACGCCAGCAAGCCGGCCGAAGTCGAGGGGGGCGATCGAGGGGTTGTGATCGAGTGGGGGGCTGGCACCCTCCTTGGCGCCCGAACGTCGGGTTGCCCCGGCCGGGCGGCGTGCTGCGCCGGAAGCGGAATTCAGGGGATCGACTCCGGGATTGACGGGACCGGCCCGGGCTCGACTCTGGAAGGCGTGGATCCCACGACCGCCCGCGAACAGCTCGAGACCATCCGAACCCTCATGGAGCGGGCGTCGACCTACCGGCGGACCCTCGCCCCGGTGATGACCACCGTCGGCGGGATCGGGACCGTGGCCGGGCTGCTGGCCCCGCGGCTGATCCCCGACTCCGCCCGGTCCTTCGCCTTCTACTGGATGGCCGTCGGCGTCGTCTGCGCCTCGAGCGCCTTCCTGCTGATGCGCCGGCAGGCCTTCGCCGCCAGCGAGCCGTTCTGGACGCCGCCGGCCCGGCGGGTGGCCTCGGCCCTGATGCCGGCCCTCTTCGCCGGCACGGCCGTGGTCGGTCCGCTGGTCAACATCCACCAGGAAGGCGCCATGATCGCCGTGGCGCTGCCCCCCCTGTGGCTGGTGCTCTACGGCTGTGCGGTGCACTCGGCCGGGTTCTTCATGCCCCGGGGCATGCGCCTCTTCGGCTGGGGGTTCGTGATCGCCGGCCTGCTCAGCGCGCTCTCGGCGGCCAACCCGCACCAGATCGAGCCCTCCATCCGCATGGCCCACGCCGTGATGACGGCGACCTTCGGCGGCGGGCATCTCGCCTACGGGCTCTACCTGCGGTGGACGGAGCAGAAGCCCGCGCCGTGAACCCGGAACCACTCCCCGACCTCGACCGGGTCATCCACGAGAAGGCCCGCCTGGCGATCGTCTCGGCCCTTTCGGCCACCCCGTCCCTCACCTTCACCGACCTGAGGAACCTGCTCGGCATGACCGACGGCAACCTGACCTCCCACCTGCGCATCCTGCAGGAGGCCGGGCTGGTCTCCCTGACCAAATCTTCCGGCGAGGCACGTCCGCAGACGACCTGCTGCCTCTCCGGGGAGGGCCGGGCCGCCTTCAGCCGCTACCTCGGACATCTCGAGCAGATCCTGACCCAATTCCGGAAAACGACCCCGCCGGCTTGATTCTTTTTGAACACGGACGAGGGTCCGATGCCAGACACTTTGCAACGCAAAGCAACTCATGAAAATTCTTCGAGCGGAAGCGATGGGCCTGTGTTTCGGCGTGCGTGACGCGATCAGGCTGGCGCACGAGCGGGCGGCGGCCGGACCGGTGACGATCCTGGGCGACCTCGTGCACAACGAGACGGTGCTCGCCGACCTGCGCGCCCGCGGCGCGCTCATCCGACACGATCCCGCCGATGTCCCCACCCGCGACGTTCTCATCACCGCGCACGGGGCGTCCGACCGGCGCATCGCGAGCCTGCGGACCTCGGGCCTGAACGTGATCGAGGCCACCTGCCCGCTGGTCCACCGGGCCCATCAGGCGCTGCGCCGGCTGGTGGACGGCGGATTCCATCCCGTGGTCGTCGGGCAGGCGGCCCACGTGGAGGTCCGCGGGCTCACCGAGGATCATCCCGGCTGCGAGGTGGTGCTCTCCGAGGAGGAGGTGGACCGGCTGCCCGAGCGCCCCCGCTACGGCGTGGTATCGCAGACCACCCAGCCGGTGGCCCGGGTGCGCGAGCTGGTGGACCGGCTGGCCCGCCGGTTCCCGGCCTCCGAAGTGCGCTGGATCGACACGGTGTGCCAGCCGACCAAGGACCGCCAGAACGCCGCCGAGGCGCTGGCCGGCCGTTGCGACGTGGTGCTCGTCCTCGGGGGCGCCCACAGCAACAACACCCGACGCCTCGTGGACACCTGTCGGAGCCGCTGTGCGCGGGTGCATTGGTTGCAGTCGGCGGCGGACCTGGACCCTTCCTGGGTACGGGCCACGGACATCGTGGGGATCACCGCCGGCACCTCGACGCCGGATTCGGTGATCGACGCGGTGGAGGCGGCCCTGCGGGCACTGGCCGAGCCGGCCGAACCGGCCCGCGCCGAGGCGGCCTGAGGTCTCGGAGCCGGAAATTCCAGACCGCTCTCGAGGGTCGCCGGCGCCTCAGCGCGCCAGACCGCGCTGGCTGCTCCGGACAAACTCGACGAGTTCGACCAGCTCGGGCGTGCCGGCGGAATCCTCCTCCAGCCGGGCCAGGGAGGCCTCGAGGGTGAGGCCGGCCCGGAAGAGCGTCTTGTAGGCCTTGGCCAGCGCCGAGATCGTCGCGGGCGCGAACCCCGCCCGCTCCAGGCCCACCTTGTTGATGTAGCGCGTCTCGGCCGGGTTGCCGTCGGCCATCATGAAGGGCGGCACGTCCTGGACGAGCTTGGAACAGCCCCCGACCATCGCATGCCGGCCGATCCGGCAGAACTGATGCACGGCGGCCAGGCCGCCGATGATGGCATGGTCCCCCACGACCACATGTCCCGCCAGGGTGGCGAGGTTGGACATGATGACCCGGTTGCCCACCTGCGCGTCGTGGGCCAGGTGGGTGTTGGCCAGAAAGTGGTTGTCGGAACCCACCCGCGTGACCGCGCCGTCGGAGGTGGCGCTGTGCACGCTGACGTACTCGCGGAACACGTTGCGGTCGCCGATCTCGACCCGCGTCACCCCGCCCTTCCACTTCAGGTCCTGCGTCTTCAGGCCCAGCGAGACGAAGGGGTAGACCTCGTTGTCGGCCCCGAGCGTCGTGTGGCCATCGACGACCACGTGGCCGTGCAGGTGGCACCGGTCGCCCAGCACGACCCGCTCGCCCACGAGGCAGTAGGGGCCGATGCGGCAGTCGGCCCCGAGGCGGGCCCCGGGGTGGACGATGGCGGTGGGATGGATCATGGCGCCACGGCTCACCGGTCCATCAGCATGAAGGTGACCTCGGCCTCGCTGACCACCTCGCCGTCGACGGTGCAGCGGCCCTTGGCCTTGCCGATCTTGCCCCGGGCCTTGGTCATCTCCACCTCGATCATGAGGATGTCGCCCGGCCGGACCGGCTTGCGCCACTTCACGTCCTCGGCCGACATGAAGTAGGCCAGCTTCCCGGCGTTCTCGGCCTGGCGCATCATGAGGATGCCGGCCACCTGGGCCATGGCCTCGAGCTGAAGGACGCCCGGCATGATCGGGTGCCCCGGGAAATGCCCCTCGAAGAAGGGCTCGCCCATGGTGACGTTCTTCTGCGCCACGATCCGCGGGCCGTCGATGAGCGTGACCTTGTCGACCATCAGGAAGGGCGGGCGATGCGGCAGGATCTGCATCACCTGCATGGTGTCCAGAGTGGCGCCGTCGCGCACGAGGGACTCGGTGAAGGTCGGGGAATTCACGGTCGCGGGGGCGGGCTTGGCGGACTTGGCGGGGGCGGGCTTGGACTCGGGGGACGGCGCGGGCGAGGGCAGCGGAGGCGCCGGCGGGGCCGCCGGCGGAGGCGGGGGCGCGAAGGTCTGGGCGGCCTCCAGCGGACGCCGCATCTGGGCGAGGATGGCCTTGGCCAGCTCGGTGTTGGCGCGGTGGCTCGGGCGGGTGGCGATCACATGACCCTGAATGGGCCGCCCGACCAGCGCCAGGTCGCCGACGATGTCGAGGATCTTGTGCCGCACGAACTCCTCGGGATACCGCAACGGCTCGGTCGTCAGCACGGCATCGTCCCGGATGACGATGGCGTTTTCGAGGCTGCCGCCCTTGATGAGGCCGTTCTTGATGAGGAACTCGATCTCCTCGTAGAAGCAGAACGTCCGGGCGTGGCTCAGTTCCTTTTCCCAGGAGGCCGGCGTGATCTCGAGGCTGAAGAACTGGGTGAAGCGGCCGCCCTTGTCGGAGCTGGTGCAGGTGACCTTGAAGCCCGCATGGGGGAACACCGCCATGTGGGACTCGCCCACGTTCAGCTCGATCGGCGCGCTGATCCGGCAGACCTCCACCGGGTCGGCCTGGGCGACCCGGCCCGCCTCCTTGAGCAGCCGGACGAACTCGCGCGAGCTGCCGTCGGCGATGGGAGGCTCGCCCGCGTCGAGCTCGATGACGGCGTTGTCGATCCCGGCCCCGGCGAAGGCCGCCAGCACATGCTCCACGGTGTGGACCTTGACCGCACCCCGGCCCAGCGTGGTCGACCGCTGGGTGTCGACGACGTGCTCGACGCGGGCCTCGATCTCCGGGGAGCCCTCGAGGTCCACCCGGCGGAACCGGAGGCCCGAGTTCGCGGGGGCCGGCAGGAGGTTCATCGAGACCCGGTTGCCGCCATGCAGGCCGATGCCGGCGAAGGAGACCGATTGCTTGAGGGTGTGCTGGGACGACACGGCCGCCTGTTCTATCCAAGGGAAAACCACCGACGCAATGCCCCTTTGCGGGCGCACGGCGGCCGGCGGCCCCTCAACCCGGGCCCGTCGATGCGGTCTCGTAGCGGTCCTGCTCCACCTGCAGCCGCAGCCGCAGGGTGCTCAGGAACTTGCGCCCCTCGAGCGCGGTGTGGAATCGGCCGTCCACCCAGCGCCCGTCCGGCAGGCGGAAGCGCTCGATGAGCAGGCTCATGCGCTGGATGGAGGCCACCACCCCGGCGAACACGTCGAAGCTGCGCCCAAGGCCGGCCTCCACGCGCACCAGTTCATGCTCCTCCGCGTCGATCCACAACCGGCCCTCGAGCAGCGACATCAGGCGGTCGGCGAAGCCCTGCGACCCGCCCTGCCCCGGTTCGGAGGGTTTCGCCGCGAACCGAAGCACATGGTTGGTGCGCCCGGCGATGACCTCGAACCCCTGCCAGGTGTACTCGAAGCGCCGGAGGAGCGCCTCGTCGACGACCTCGACACCCCGGCGCTTCCGGAACGAACCGGACTTGCCGTAGCGCTCGCGGGCCTCGCGGTCGCGGCGCTCCTCGCTGCGGGCGTCGGCCGCCGGCGGCTCCTTCTCGTCCACCCGGACCAGACGCACGGTCTCCACGCCGTTGGTCATGGCCACGACATATTCCTTGGTCTTCCGCTCGGACACCGAGCCGTCGGATCCGAGGGTCTCGATGACGGCCATGCGGCGGCAGACATGCGCCCGGCCCTGATGGCGGTCGGGCAGCGACTTGAGACGCTCGACGAGGCGGGCCACCACCGCGTCGGCCGAGGGGGCCTCCGGGCCGGACGCCTGCGCCCAGCCCATCGATCCCATCCACAGCCACAGGAAGCACCAGCGAAGTCCCATCCACGGATCCTCGGCTCGAACGGGCTCCGGCGCAACGGTCGCCGCGTGCCCCCGCCCCCCTCGGCACCGGAGGACCCTTCGCCCGAGGGCGCCCTGCCCCGTGCCCGGGCGCCCGCCGCACCCCACCAGCAACGCCCCATGCATCCCGCGCCACGGGCCCCGGAAGCCGCTGGACGCAACCGCCCACCGGCACCACCGTCGGAGCGATGCAACCGGCCGACATCACCCCCTTCGCTCAGGAATTGGCCATCCGCTGGGAGGATGGCCGCGAGGACTTCATCCCGCTGGAGAGCCTGCGCCGCTTCTGCCCCTGCGCCGCCTGCCTCGGCGAGACGGACATCTTCGGCAAGACCGACCGTCCGCCCGAGCGGCCCTACGCGGCCGAATCGTTCGTCCTGCGACGCCTCCCCCGCGTCGGCAACTACGCGGTGCAACCGGTCTGGGGCGACGGGCATGCGACCGGCCTCTACACCTGGGAATGGCTCCGCAGGATCGCCGACGCGGTGAACTCCCCGGAGACCCAGGCCCAATGACCCCGGGGGATCGCCGCCCGGGCCGGGACCGGGATCGCGCGGGCCGACGCCCCGGGCCATGACCGCCTCCGCCTCCTCCGAACGGGCCCGTCTCACCTTCCGCATGGAGCGGTGGCGCTCCATGGCCGGCGGCGTCATCGAGACGGCGGCCAACACCTTCCTCCTGCTCATCGCGACCCGGGTCTTCGACCTCGGCCCCTGGGCCAAGGCCCTGATCGCCGCCGGCACCTCCGTCGGCCTGCTGATCTCGCCGCTGGTGGTCAATGGCGCGCGGGCCCTCAGGCTCTCGCCTTCCCGGGCCGTGTCCTCGCTGCTGGGGCTTGGCGGTGCCAGCTGCGTGGTCGTGGGCCTGGTGCCGCATGGCGCGGTCTACACGGCCGGTTGCGTGCTGGCGCTGCTGACCTCGACCTGCGCCATCCCGCTGATGACGCAGATCTACCACGACAACTACCCGGCCGACCAGCGGGGCCGGCTGTACTCGAGCGCCTTCATGGTCCGCATCGCCTCGGCCCTGGCCTTCGGCTGGATCGGCGGGCAGATCCTCGGCAGCGGCCCCGGGCCGGGCCCGGGCGGGTCCCCGGCCACCGAACGCTGGCGATGGATGCTCGGGCTCTTCGCCCTGGCCTTTCTCGCCGCCGCGGCCGCCGTGCGGCGCATCCCGTCGCGGCCGCTCGACACGGGATCGGCCCTGCACCCGCTGCAGGGCCTGAGGTTCGTGCGTGAGGACCCGGTCTTCCGCAACGCGCTGGCCGCCTGGATGCTGATGGGCTTCGCCAACCTCGCCATGCTGCCCATCCGGGTGGAGTACTTGGGCAACCCGCGCTTCGGCCTCGGCCTCGGTGCGGCCCAGATCGCCTGGTTGACGCTGGTGATCCCCAATGCCGCCCGCTGGATCATGAGCCCGGTGTGGGGCCGGCTCTTCGACCGGATGGATTTCTTCCGGCTCCGGGCGACCCTCAACGCGGGTTTCGCCATCGGGATCGCGACCTTCTTCATGAGCGACACGCCGACCGGCCTGATGCTCGGGGCGGTGGTCTACGGCATCTCCACGGCCGGCGGCGACGTGGCCTGGGGCCTGTGGGTCACCAAGATCGCGCCGCCCGACCATGTGACCGACTACATGGCCGTGCACACCTTCGCGACCGGCATCCGGGGCGTACTGGCCCCGCTGTGCGCCTTCCATGCGGTGCAGTCGCTGGCCCCGGCGACGATGGGCTGGATCGCCGCTGCGATGATCGTCGGCGCCTGCGGGTTCCTGGTGCCGGAGATCCGGGCCTCGGGCGCCCGGCGCGCCCGCGAGCGGGCGGCCACCGCAGGGGCCGCCGCAAGGGTCGCTGCGGAAGCCGGGAACGGAAAACCCCCGCTCCGGTGAGGGAGGCGGGGGCGGGAGCGGCCCGTGAGGGCAGCGGAGGCTACTTCTTGGGCTCTTCCTTCTTGGCCTCTTCCTTCTTCTCGGGCGGCGGGGCTACCCAGCCGGTGTTGATGTCCAGACCGGGCAGGGCCTCCTGCAGCTTCTTCACGCCCTCCGGCGTGACTTGCGTCTGCCAGACGTACAGGTTGCGCAGGTGACTGAGGCCCGCGAGCTTGGCGAGCCCGGCGTCGGTCACCTTGGTGCCGTAGAGGTTCAGGTACACCAGGTTCTGGAGGCCCGCCACCGAGTCGAGGCCGGCGTCGGTAATGCCGGTCAACTCGAGGCCGAGGGTCTGCAGGTGGGTCAGGCCGGCAACCTGCCTGAGGCCGGCGTCCGTGATCTTGGTGTTGCCCAGGCGCAGCTCGACGAGGCTGTTCATGCCCGAGACGGGGGCGAGGGTGGCATCGGTGACCTCGGGACCCTTGAGCCGGAAATTGGCCTCCTTCCAGGGCACCCCGATGGCGATGGGCCGAGCCTCGATGCCGGCCTTGGCCAGCGAGGCGATGCCGCCGGCCTCGGAGGCGGCCGGCTGGAACTCCTTGGGCAACTGGGGCAGCGGCGGCACCGGCCGCAGGGGCCGGGCCGGGGCGGCGGACGGGGCCGGGGCGGCCACCGCCGCCGCCAACACCACGCCCTCGGGCCACTTGGCCCCATCCGTGATCCACTCGCGGAGTTTGGCCCGGAGCGGCTCGGCCAAGGGGCCTCCCTCCAGCGGCATCAGTTCGTCGTCGTCCTTGGGCAGGTTGATCCGGTGGATGATCTCGCTCTTGTCGGCATCGCCCGCGACGATGGCTGGCTTCTCGCTCTTGCCCCCCTTGAAGGCGGCCTCCTTGGAATCGATGCGGTACTTGCCCTTCTGCTTCTCGGTGCCGTGGCACTTGAGGCAGTTCTCGGTGAGGATCGGGGCGATGTCCTTGGAGAAATCGACGGCGGCACGGGCGGTGAAGGCCGCCAGACCGGCCATCAGGACGGTGGAGGAAAGGATCTTCATATGAAGTCGTAGGACGAAACGTTGTGGTGAAGGCTTCACCCGGAGTTTCAACGCCCCGGGGATCGAAGGGAATCCCAAAGACGGCCCCGGCACCGAATAAACTCGCGAACTCCGCACGGGTGACGATTGCCGGGCGGCCACCGGCGTGGTTGGTTCGGCCCATGAACATCCACCACCTCGAGCTGTTCTACCATGTCGCCCGCAACGGCGGCATCATGGAGGCGGTGCGCCACATGCCCTACGGCATCCAGCAGCCGGCCGTCAGCGGGCAGCTCCTCCAGCTCGAGGCCCACCTGGGGGTGAAGCTCTTCCGCCGGAGACCCTTTGAACTGCTGCCGGCCGGGGCCGAGCTGTACGGGTTCATCCGCCCGTTCTTCGACGGCCTGGCCGCGATGGAGGACCGCCTGCGGACCGGCGCCCGCCAGAGCCTTCGGATCGCCGCCCCGGTGATGGCCCTCCGGGACCACCTGCCCCAGGTGCTGCAGGCGGTGCGCGCGCGCTTCCCCCGGGTGCAACTAAGCCTGCGCTCGGGCCAGCAGCCCCAGGTGGAGGCCTGGCTCGAGCGGGACGAAATCGATTTCGCCATCACCCTGATCGAGGGACAGGCCTCCAAGGGCCTCCGGCACGAGCCCCTGCTGGAGCTGCCGCTGGTGCTGCTGGTGCCCGGCACGTCGCGGTTCCGCCGGTTCCAGGACGTGATCCAGGCCCTGGCCGCGGAGAACCTCGACGAGCCGCTGGTGAGCGTGGACGCCTCGGAGCTGGCGCCTCGGCGCTTCCGCGAGCACCTGGAGAGCCTGTCCCTGGAATGGCCGGGCCGCATCGAGGTCACCGACCTCGAGTTGGTCGACGCCTACGTGCGGCATGGGTTCGGCATCGGGCTCGGGCTGGCCATCCCGGGGCGCCCCGCCGACCGGGACCTCCGGGCCCTGCCCGTCGAGGGCGTGGCCCCCCTGCGCCTCGGGGCCGTCTGGCGCGGGACCCCGACCGAGGCGATGACCGCCCTCATGGAGACCCTGCGCGACCACGTGGGCCGGGTCGCCGGGACCGTCCCAAAGGGCCCCGCGGCGATTGATCGGAAGCCCCGCCGGTGACACCGTGCCGGCGTGAGCCATGCCACCCTCGCCCGCCGGGTCTTCGACATCGAGACGGCGGCCCTGCGCGCCGTCCGGGGCGCGCTCGACGACGCCTTCGACCGGGCCGTGGACCTCGTCTGCGCCACGCTGGCCGCCCGCCGAAAGCTCCTGGTGCTCGGCATCGGCAAGTCCGGCAACATCGGCCGGAAGATCGCCGCGACCCTCACCAGCACCGGCTCGACGGCCGTGGTGCTCGACCCCGTCGACGCCCTGCACGGGGACCTTGGCCTGGTGCAGGATGGCGACGCCGTGCTGGCCCTGAGCTACTCCGGGGAGTCGGCGGAGTGGAACGACCTGCTGCCGGCACTCAAACGCTTCTCCGTGCGCATCATCGCCCTGACGGGCAACCCGCGCTCCACCCTCGGACGCCACAGCGAGGTGGTGCTCGACGTGCGGGTGCCGCGTGAGGCCTGCCCCTTCAACCTCGCGCCGACGGCCTCGACCACGGCGGCGCTGGTGATGGGAGACGCCCTGGCCGTGGCGGTCATGACCGCGCGCGGCTTCCGCAGGCAGGACTTCGCCAAGCGGCACCCGGCCGGCGCGATCGGCCGTGCCCTGCTCTACAAGGTGGGCGACATCATGCGGCGCGACCAGCGCAACGCGGTGGCGCGTCAGGACCAGAGCGTGCAGGACGGCCTGCTGACGATGACCCGTGCCAAGACCGGCTCGGTGAGCGTGGTCGACGGCCGGGGGCGCCTCGTCGGCGTGTTCACCGACGGCGACCTGCGCCGGAGGCTCGCGGCGCACGAGGACATCCTGCAGCGCCCCCTGAAGGAGGTCATGACCCGCGAGCCCATCACGCTGCGCGAGAACGCCCTCGCCGTGGAGGCGCTGCGCATCTTCAACGAGCGCCACATCGACGACCTGATCGTGGTGGACTCCCGCCGCCGACCGGTCGGGCTGGTGGATTCGCAGGACCTGCCGAAGCTCAAGCTCATGTGAGCCCGGCGGACGCCGGGGCTCAGGGCGTCAGGGTGTCGGCACCGGACCGTCCTGCGGACCCGCCGGTCCGTCGGCGGCCTTCCGCCGGAAGACCAGGATGTGCTGGCGCGGCAGGTGGGTGAGGTTCTCGACGAACTCCAGGCGGGGGTGCAGGGCCATCTCGCGGCGCACCTGGTCGGCCGTCATCTTGTGGAGCGGCTTGATGGGGATCCACCGCTCCTCGCCCCGGTACTCCACGAACACCAGGCGGCCGCCGGGCTTCAATGCGTCGGCCATGCGCCGGGTCATCTCCCACGGGTGGTCGCATTCGTGGTACACGTCGACCAGAAGGATCAGGTCGAGGGCGGCGGCGGGCAGTCCGGGATCGGTGGTCGTGCCCAGCACCGGCACCACGTTGGTGATGCCCCGGGCGGCGAGGTTGGTCCTCAGGAGGGCGATCATCTCGGGCTGGATGTCGTTGGCGTACACCCGTCCGGTGGGCCCCACCGCGCGGGCCATGCGCCAGGTGAGGTAGCCGCTGCCGGCGCCGACATCGCCGACCCGTTGCCCGGGCTTCAGGCCGAGCGCCGCAACCAGGCGCGCCGGCGCCTCCTCCGCCTCCCGTTCCTGGCGTTCGAGCCAGGGCGCGCCCTGGTGGGACATGAAGTGCGCGATCTCCCGGCCGAGGAACCACTTGCCCGTGCCATCGAAGGAGCCCGGACGGAACTCGTAGGCGGGAGGTTGGGGCTCGGTCCCGGGACGTGGGCCGGGTTCGGCGGCCCCCAGGTACCCCCGGAAGAGGACGAGCAGCAGGAGGATTCGGAACGTGTTCATGGTCTGGGAAAGGGGCTGGGGGTCGGAGATCGACGGCGAATGGGAGGACGCGGGATCACCTGACACCATCGACCCTCAGCGCCCACCCCCGCAAGCCTGGACGAAGGCCCGGAAGAGGCGTGCGTGCACGGGATGGTCGGCATACAGCCGCTCGGGATGGAACTGCACCGAGGCGAACCACGGCAGCAGGGCGTCCTCCCCGGCCCGAAGCTCGGTGCCCTCGATGACCCCGTCGACGGCCGTCAGGGTCGCCCGCAGCGGGTCGGCGAGGCGGTGGATGGCCTGGTGATGGGTGCTGTTCACGCCCAGGCGTCGCACCCGGTAGATCGCGGCCGCCTGGCTGTCGGGGGCGACCTCCACCGGGTGCACCGGCTCGAATCGGCGATCCATCTGGGCGTGGGCGATGTCGCCGGGACGCTGGGTCGGCAGGTCGACGTACAGCGTTCCGCCCAAGGCCACGTTGACCAACTGGTGCCCGCGGCAGACCGCCAGCAGGGGCTTCGGGCGCCGGAAGAGTTCGTCGAGCAGGGTCAGCTCCATGAGGTCCCGGTCCGGCTCCGGGAACTCGCAGCGGGCCACCAGGTCGGCCGGCACCCCGGGCCAGTAGAGGCTCGGGTGGATGTCGTCGCCGCCGGTCAGCAGCACGCCGTCGGCACGCTCGAGGTAGCCGGCGAGGCGGTCCCGGCGCGTGAGCTGGGGGAGCGCCACCGGCAGCCCACCGGCCTCCAGCACCGCCTCGAGGTACCGGCTGCTCACGCTGATGGAGTGGTCGGGAAACTCCGCCCCGGCCGCGTGGGTGCTGGGCGTCACCAGGATGATCGGACGGATCACGGACCGGACTCTGTGCCGAATGCCGGGCGATTCAACCGCCAAAGCCGGTCGGCCATGGATTCAAGACCGCCCTCCCGCTCGCCCCCGGGGCGCCGCCTGCGCCACCTCGCCCGCCGGGTTCAACGGAACCGGTGCTCGGGGAACAGCTCCCGGATGCGCTTGCGCACGGCCTCGATGTGCTCGGGCGGGTAGCGGCGGCGCACGTAGCCCCGCTCGAGGGCGTCGAGTAGCTCAAGCCAGTCCTCCAGCGGCGGCTGGGGCATCGGCGTCCACTCGATGTCCGAGCCGCGCCGCTTGGGGCGTTCGAAGAACTTCCACTGGTCGCCCACGTGCTGCGCGTACACGTGGCGCTTGATCCCGTCGGGCCCCGGGGTGGTCCACCCGATGTCGGCCTTGGCTCCCATGCGTCGGTCAGGATTCTGGGTTGGGATTCTCCGGCAGGTCCACCGAGGCCACCGCCATCGCGGCGATCCCCTCCTCGCGCCCCACGAACCCCAGCGTCTCGTTGGTCGTGGCCTTCACCCCGACCCGGGTCACGGGCAGGCCCAGGGCCTCGGCGATGTGCGCCTTCATGGCGGCGAGGTGGGGGAAGATCTTGGGCCGCTCGGCGATGAGCGTGGCATCGATGTTCACGATCCGGCCGCCCCGTGACTTCACCCGCCGGGCCGCCTCCTCGAGGAAGATCCGGCTGGGGGCATTCTTCCAGGCCGGGTCGGTGTTGGGGAAGAGATGGCCGATGTCCACCTCGCCCACCGCGCCGAGGATGGCATCGGTGATGGCGTGCAGCAGCGCATCGGCATCGGAGTGCCCGTCCAAACCTTTGGCGTGGGGAATCTCGACACCTCCAAGCACCAGCCTCCGGCCGGCGACCAACCCATGGACATCGTATCCGATGCCGACGTGAACCATGGAGGCGACCCTAGCCCTCCGGACCCCGGCCGGGAACCTCGAAAACGCCCGGCCCGGCGCACCCTGGAGGGACAGGCTCCGGTGGTGGGGACAGGCTCCGTGGCGTTCGGGACCGCAAAACGCGTTGGACCGGAACCGGTGACCATGGCAGCGTTCAACGGTCGAACCACTCCCCGCACCGAGGTCATGAGTACTCCTGCACGCCCGCCCTGCAGCGGCCCCCTGAGCACCCGACGCGAGTGGCTTCGGGTGGGCGGGTTGGGCGCGTTCGGGCTGTCGCTGGCCCATCTGGTGGCCCCGGGACTGCGCGGATCGGCCGGAACCGGAAACCCGGCGCCCGGGTCCCGTTTTGGCCAGGCCAAGTCGTGCATCCTCATCTTCTTGGCCGGCGGTCCGCCCCAACACGAGACCTTCGATCCCAAGTCCGACGCCCCGTCGGAGATCCGGGACACCTTCCGTTCCATCCCGACCAGCGTGCCCGGCACGCATTTCTGCGAGACGTTGCCCCGCACCGCGCGCATCGCCCACCGCCTGTCCATCCTGCGGTCGATGACCACCGAGATCGATGCGCACTCGACCAGCGGGGCCTTCATGCTCACCGGCTACGAGCCCCAGACCAAGGCGGAGAACGTGCCGCCGGGCCCTCAGGACTGGCCCAGCCTCGCCTCCGTGGTGGGCATGCTCAAGCCGAGCACCCGCTCGCCGATGTCGTCGGTCGTCCTGCCGGAGCCGCTGGCCAACGACGGCAACATCCTCTGGCCCGGCCAGAACGGCGGCTTCATGGGGCCGGCCTGGCACCCGATGCTGATGCGCTGCGACCCGACCCGGCTGCCCATGCAGATCGAGGGACTCAGCCGCCATCCGGGCGTGTCGGACCTACGCCTGGAAGACCGCCGCAGCCTGCTCGACCAGTTCGACGCGCGCTTCCGCCAGGGCGTGGGCAGCGGGGCCGTGGCCTCGTGGGACGAATCGCACCGGAAGGCCTTCGAATTGCTGCACGCCGACGCCAGCCGCAGGGCCTTCGAGCTGGAACGCGAGCCCGCCTCCGTCCGCGAGGCCTACGGTCCGCACAAGTTCGGCCAGAGCCTGCTGCTGGCACGCCGGCTGGTCGAGGCGGGCACCCGTCTGGTGCAGGTGAACTGGCCCCGGGAGGGCAAGGCCGAGGTCGCGGGCAGTCCCTTGTGGGACACCCACGCCAACAACGCCGGCCGCGTGCGGGATGTGCTCTGCCCGCAGTTCGACGGCCCCTTCGCCACCCTGGTCGACGACCTCGCCGCCCGCGGGCTGCTGGACGAAACCCTGGTCGTGGCCCTCGGGGAGTTCGGTCGATCGCCCAAGATCAACGCGGTGGGCGGACGCGACCACTGGGGCGCGTGCTTCTCGGTGGCGATGGCCGGCGCGGGCATCCCGGGCGGCCAGATCGTCGGCTCCAGCGACCGCATCGGAGCCTATCCCGACTCCCGGCCCGTGCGGCCGCGCGACCTGTCCGCCACGATCTTCCACCTGCTCGGCGTGTCGCCCACCGCCGAGTTCCTCGACCCCCTTGGCCGGCCGCGTCCGGTGACCGACGGCGGCGTGGCGCTGCGGGAACTCATCGGGGGCTGAGCCGGGGCGGCTCTCCGGAGGGTGGGCCGGGCCGTCACCGCCGTCGCCCGACCCAACCGAGGGAGGCGACGGCAGCGGCGACCAGCAGGGCCAGCGGGCCGGGCTCGGGGATGACGGCTCCGCGGGGCGATCCACGGACCTCCCACTCCACCAGCCGTCCCGGGCCACCGGCCTCCACGTCGGCGGCAGCGACGGCATGAGGGGATGCGCCCGTGAGGGTGGTCGACGGCCTGGGCCCGACGCCCTGCAAAAACCCGACGCGGGGTCCGACCGGTGGCCGTGGCCTGCTCGCACGCCCCCAATCGTCTTGAAGCGGACGACCCGGGCGATCCACCTTCGGACCCATGAAGACCACTTCGACCACCCCCTCCGAGATCGTCAGCCACATTTTCCAGGTGTTCGGGGCCAGGGGGCACCGCAGCTACGGGGAGGACGTGACGGAGCTGCAGCATGCCCTGCAATGCGCCACCTTCGCCCAGCAGTCGGGCGAGGCGCCCGAGGTGGTCGTGGCCAGCCTGCTGCACGATTTCGGCCACCTGCTGCACGATCTGGGCGAGGACGTGGCCGACCGCGGGATCGATGCCCGCCACGAGCGGGTGGGCGCCAACCAACTGGAGCGATGGTTCGGGCCCGAGGTGGTGGACCCCATCCGCATGCATGCCGACTCCAAGCGCTACCTGTGTTGGAAAGAACCGGGCTACTACGGCGACCTGTCGGCGGCCTCGAAGCAGAGTCTGGCCCTGCAGGGAGGGCCGATGGAGTCGCCCGAGGCCCGGGAGTTCGAGAGACATCCGCAGTTCGACCGGGCCATCCGGGTGCGCCGCTTCGACGATCAGGGCAAGGTGCCCGACATGAAGACGCCCACGCTGGAAGACTTTCGTCCCCTGGTGCAATCGCTGGTGCGGGTCAGGATCGCCGGTTGACCGGCCACCGCGAAGCCCCCCCCGCCTCGAGGACCCACGGCCGGGACCCATTCCTCGCCCGAGGGACCACCCCGCTTCAGGTGCCGGCGTTCAGGCGGAACTTGGGGTTCTGGCTCAGAAACTCGATCGGGTTCTGGTAGATGACCTGGTCGATGGCCGCCCGGGTCCACCCGCGCCGCCGCATTTCCAGAGCGGTCTTGGGAATGGCCAAGGGGACGCTTTCGCCCCAGTCGCAGGCCGAGTTCATCCACAGGCGCCCGCTGCCATGCATATCGAGGATGTCCACCGCGCGGGCCGGCGTGCACTTGCTGATCGGGTACAGGGTCATGCCGGCCCAATGGCCGCGGTCCAGCACCAGGCGCACGGTGTGTTCCTCGACATGATCGATGAGCACGCGCTCAGGCCGGATCCGGGAATCTGCAGCCAACAGGTCAAGAATCAGCCGCGTGCCCTTGAGCTTGTCCTCCAGGTGCGGGGTGTGCACCAGGATCAACTGCCCGGTCCGGGCGGCGAGGTCCACGTGGCGCTCCAGGACCTTGAGTTCGTTGCGGGAGTTCTTGTTGAGGCCGATTTCACCGATGCCCAGCACGTTGGGCCGGTCGAGGAACTCCGGGATCAACGACAGGACTTCGGAGGCCAGCCCGACGTCCTCGGATTCCTTGGGGTTGATGCACAGCCAGCAGAAATGCGGCAGGCCGTACCGGGCGGCCCGGGCCGGTTCGTACTCGGTCAACTGGCGGAAATAGTCGCGGAACCCGTCGGCCGAGGACCGGTCGAACCCGGCCCAGAAGGCCGGCTCGCACACGGCCTCGCACCCGGCGGTGACCATGTCGAGGTAGTCGTCCGTCGTCCGGCTGACCATGTGGCCGTGGGGCTCGATGTAGCGCATGCGAAGGTGGGCAAGGAAAACGCCGATCCCTCCAGATCTCAAGTCCGCAGGCAAGCCCATGAACCGCAGGCCTGTCCCTGGGGCATGCTCCGAAGGCCGGGTCCCCAGCCCGTCCCCATGGCAAGCTCCTACCCGGCACCGGCTTGCTTCGGGTGGCGGGTCGTTCCTATCCTCGCGACATGGCGAACGACGTGATCCCGGTGAAGGTCCGCGGCATCCTGCCGGCCAACAGCGGTTGCGCGCTCTTCATCGGCAACGATGAAAAGGTGTTCGTCATCCAGGTCGAACAGAACATGGGCATGGTGATCGGCATGGCCCTCCGGGGCACACCCAAGGACCGGCCGCTGACCCACGACTTGATGGGGCTGGTGTTCCAGGGCTTCGGCATCGAACTCGAGCGGGTGGTGATCACGGCGCTGAAGCATTCGACCTTCTTTGCGCGGCTCATCCTCCGGCAGCAGAACGAGCTGGGCACCAAGCTGGTGGAGATCGATGCCCGGCCCAGCGACTGCCTTGCGCTGGCCAGCGCTCTCAAGCGGCCTATTTTCGTGACGCGGAGCCTCTTCCGGGAGGTCGAGGACATGAGCGAGCACCTGGCCGGGGCCGGGGAGGCCGGGGAGTCCGACGACGAGCCGGAGGATGGCGAACCCTCCCAGCAGGCTTGATGGCGGCCCGCTCCCAACCCTCGGCGGCCGGCAGGTCCCCGAAATCGGCCGAGGCCGGGGCCAGGGCTCCGATGACCCTGGTCTGCGGCGACGACGACTTCTCGGTCAAGCAACGGGCCCGGAGCCTGTATGAGCAGGGATGCGCCGAACTGGGCGGGATGGACCACGAGGTGGTGGACGCCTCGGCGGCCAACTCCGGCGAGGCCCTCCAGCGGATCGCCCGCCTGATCGAGGCGCTCAACACCCTGCCCTTCTTCGGCGTGGCGAAGGTTGTGTGGTTCCAGAACTGCAATTTCCTTGGCGAGGAACGCACGGCCGGCTCGGCGGCGGTGACCACGGCGCTAGGCGAGCTGGCGGAGACACTCAAGGGCTTCCGCTGGGACGGGGTGCGGCTCCTGGTCTCGGCCGGCAAGCCCGACAAGCGCCGGGCCTTCTTCAAGGCCTTCGAGAAGCTGGGCACGGTCGAGGTGTTCGAGGCACTCTCCCAGGACGACAAGGACTGGGCCGGCAAGGCCGAATCCGAGGCCCTTCGGACGCTCCGTGCCGCCGGCAAGGAGATTGACGACGAGGCGCTGGCCGAACTGGTCAACCGGGTCGGCCCGAACCTGCGCATGCTGGCCTCCGAGTGCGAGAAACTGGCGCTCTACACGGGGGATCGGGCCTCCGTGACGCTCGGCGACGTGCAGGCCTGCGTCTCGCGACAGAAGCTCGCCCGGGCCTTCGCGCTGGCCGAGGCGCTCGGCGACCGCAACCTGGCCAAGCTGCTCAAGACCCTCGACGAGGAGCTGTGGGAGATCCGCGTGGGCACCGACAAGCGCAAGTCCGAGATCGGCCTGCTCTACGGGCTGATCTCCAAGGTGCGTTCGCTGCTGATGCTCAAGGAACTCCTGTCGAACGGCTCCCTGAAGCCGGCCCGCGACTACAACACCTTCAAGTCCCAACTCGACCGCATCCCCGCCTCGTCGATGCCGGCCGACCGGCGCTTCAACCCGCTGGCTTCGCATCCCTTCGTGCTCTTCCAGGCCATGAAGCAGGCCGCCAACTACCGGACCGACGAACTGGTCGAGGCCATGGGCGTGCTGCTGGAGGCCAACCGACGCCTCGTGAGCGCCGACCTGGACGAGGCCTTGGTCCTGCAGCAGGCGGCCTTCCGCATCGTCGGCCTGCGCCGGAAACCCGCCTGAATTCGGCAGGCGCAACGATGCGCCGGAGGGTGCCCTTGGAGGTGGGCCGGAAGTTTCCCATTCGCGGATCCGGAATCTTGTGCAAAGATACAAAGGACTTGGTTGGGGTTTGAATGACCCCGAGTCCACGAACTGTCCCACCTACTCATTGATAACATGAACATGTCTTTTCGCCCCCGTGTGGCCGGCCTCGCCGCCCTCGTGACCCTCTCCCTGATTCCCGCCGCCTCGGCGGGCACCAACGGCTTCTACGCCCCCTTCTTCCGAGGTGTCGCGGGCACCGAGGTCGCCGGCTGGGAACGCTTCAGTTCGGGCTTCAATGTCGCCAACCAGCCCGACCTGGCCGGGTCCAACACGGGCACCCGGGCCTCGATCCTCCAGCTGGACCCGGTCGGGGCCGTGCTCGGAAGCGGCAACATCTACGTGGGCGTCGGCGGCGCGGGCAATTTCCGGCTGAACTACGCCAGCCTCGAGCCCATCGCCCAGATCTCCTTCCAGGTCCGCACGCTCGGCACGGAGATCGATTACCCCGGGCTGCGGCTCAATTACACGGCCGGAGGAAACGCCGTGTCGATCGGGGGCACGCCCACCACCCTGGCCATCGCCCCGTCGCAGGGCTTCCCCGGCAACAACATCTCGCTGGCCTACACCTGGAACCTGCCGGAGGCCGGCGTGAAGGACTTCAACCTGACGTTCAAGGCCACCGGCGAGCACCTCAGCCTCGACGCGGTGACGCTGGACGTGATGCCCAAATCGGTGCCCGAGCCGGGATTCTGGGCGCTGGCGGCGCTGGGCCTCGGAGTGCTGGGTGCCAAGGCATGGCGGCGGCGCTGAACCGCCAAGCCCCCCCCCTCCCCGGCCGGCGGAAAGCCCATCCCGGAGGTCCGACCCCGATCCCCGCACTTCGGTGCCGGAAATTGTTTCTTTCCTCAATTTTTCGGCCCGGCCGGCCCAGCGGTCGCTTGCTTCACCCGGTGTCCCCCATACCTTCTGCTGCTTTATGCCTGTCACGCCCGCCCTCCTGCGCCGTCGCCTGGCCGCCGCCCTCGCCATCGCCCTCGGAGCCGCCGCCAGCACGGCAAGCGCCCAGCACAAGCTGGGACCGCAACAAACCTCCTTCCAGGCGCCCACCCTGGCCGCCGCGTCCGACGAGGGCGAACGGGCCATCAAACGCTTCACCTACCCGCCGGGCTGGAAGGCCGAGCTGTGGGCCGCCGAGCCCGACGTGGCCCATGGCGTGGCCCTTGACGTGGCCGACGACGGGCGCGTCTTCGTGGCCGAGAGCTTCCGCGCCTGGCGGGGCGTTCCCGACATCCGCGGCATCATGGACTGGCTCGACGAGGACCTGGCCTGCAGGTCGGTCGACGACCGGCTGATGATGATGCAGCGCCACCTCAAGCCCGATCAGATGGCCGGCTACTACAAGAACACCGAGCGGGTGCGTCTGCTGCGGGACTCGAAGGGCACGGGCAAGGCGACGGTGTCCACCGTGTTCGCCGAGAACTTCGCCACGCCGCTGGACGGCGTCGCCGCCGGCGTGCTGGCCCGGGGGCGCGACGTGTTCTTCGCCAACATTCCCAATGTCTGGCGGCTCCGGGACGCCGACGGCGACGGCGTAGCCGACGAGCGGCGCAGCATCAGCTACGGGCACGGCATCCGCGTGGGCTTCCTCGGGCATGACCTGCACGGGCTGACCTTCGGCCCCGATGGCCGGCTCTACTTCTCGATCGGCGACCGCGCCTCGATGGTGCAGAACGAGGGACGCACGGTCGGCACGCCCGACAGCGGGGCGGTGTTCCGCTGCGAGCCCGACGGCTCCGGCCTCGAGATGGTCTACCAGGGATTGCGCAACCCGCAGGACATGGTCTTCGACGCATGGGGAAACCTGTTCACGGGCGACAACAACTCGGACGGCGGCGACCAGGCCCGATGGACCTGGCTAGTCGAGGGTGGCGACAGCGGCTGGCGCATCGGCTGGCAGTTCCTGGAGGGGCGCAACGCCCCGAATCCCCGCGGGCCCTGGAACTCCGAGAAGATGTGGCATCCGCAGAACGACGTCCAACCGGCCTACCTGACCCCGCCGATCAAGAACATCTCGGCCGGCCCCAGCGGCGTGAGCCACTACGAGGGCACCGGCGGCGGCCCCGAGTGGAACGACACCTTCACGCTGTGCGATTTCCGGGGCAGCTCCAGCGGCTCTGGCCTGTGGAAGTTCAAGCACCGGGCCAAGGGCGCAGGCTTCGAGATCGTCGACGACCAGAAGTTCATCTGGTCGGTCAACGCGACGGATGGCCACTGGGGCCCGGATGGCGCCTTCTGGCTGCTCGACTGGTTCGACGGCTGGGAGCCGGTGGGCAAGGGCCGCATCTATCGGTTCACCGACCCCCGCCACTCGGCGTCCGACCTGGTGCGCGAGACCAAGGCCCTGCTGGCGGCCGGCTTCTCGCAGCGGTCGAATGGCGACCTGGCCAAGGCCCTGGCCCATCCCAACTACCGAGTGCGGCTCGGCTCGCAGTTCGAGCTGGCCGCCCGGGGCGATGACAAGGCGCTCCTGAAGGCGGCCCTGTCGAGCAAGACCCTGCATGGCAGGCTGCACGGCATCCAGGGCGTCGGGCAGGTGGCCCGGGCCGCGCGTAACACCCGGGTCGCGGGGGCCAAGGTGGACTCGCTGGAGCGGCTGATCCCGCTGACGGCCGACCCGGAGCCGAAGGTGCGCGCCGTGGCCGCGACGGTGCTGGGCGACCTGCGCTACGACCGGGCCCATGAGGCGCTGGTCCGCCTCACCCGCGACACCGACGCCCACACCCGCGCCCTCGGGACCCTCGCCCTGGGCAAGCTGGGCCGGCGCGAATCGATCCCCGCCGTCCTCGACCTGCTGGCCGCCAACGCCGACCAGGACCCCTACCTGCGCCATGCGGGGGTGATGGCCCTGCTCGGCGCCAACGACATCGATGCGCTGGTCAACAACGCCCGCCACCCCAACGAGTCCGTGCGCATGGGCGTCCTGCTGGCGCTGCGCCGGCTCGAGCGCAACGAGATCGCCGCCTTCCTGGCCGATGCCTCGCCCAGAATCGTGACCGAGGCCGCACGGGCCATCAACGACCAGCCGATCGCCGGCGCCATGGAGTCGCTGGCCCGCCTGATCGAGCGCCCCGGTCTGACCGAGGCGCCGCTCATGCGCCGAGTGCTCAACGCCAACTACCGCTTCGGCACCGAGGGCACCGCGCAGGCGCTGGCAGGCTACGCCGCGCGGGACGGGGCTCCCCAGGCCCTGCGCGCCGAGGCGATCGACGCGCTGGCCCAATGGCCGGCCAATTCGGGCCGGGACCGCATCACCGGCCTGTGGCGTCCGACGGCCTTCGCCCGGTCCGGCAAGGTGCCCGCCGAGGCGCTCAAGCCGGTGGCCCATGGCCTGCTGTCGTCGGCCCCGACCCCGGTCCGCGCCGCCGCCGCGCGCGCCGCCGGCGCGCTGAAGATCGCCGAGGCCTCGCCCGCCCTGGCAGCCCTGGTCACCCAGGGAGCCGCGGACGGGCCCACGCGCTCCGAGGCGCTGCGGGCGCTGTCGCTGCTCCAGACCCCGGACTACGCCGCCGCGCTGGCCGCCGCCCGCGAGGACCAGGACGAGAAGGTCCGCAGCCTTGCCGCCCAACTCGCCGTCGAGGCCCCCCCGGTCGCGGCGACCCGGGGTGCCGGCGCGGCCGCCGGCGGCGGATCGATCGCTCCCCTCGAGAAGGCGCTTGCGGGCGGCACGCGCGCCGAGAAGCAGTCGGCGCTGGCCACGCTGGCGACCGTGAAGGGCCCCGAAGCCGAGGCCCTGCTGAGGCAATGGATGGACGGCGCACTCGCCGGCACCGTGGCCCCGGAGCTGGAGCTGGACGTGATCGAGGCCGCCGCCCAGCGCGAGGCGCTCAAGCCGCTCCTGGCCCGCTACCAGTCGGGCCTCGACGCCAAGGACCCGGCGGCCCCGTGGAAGGCCTGCCTGGTCGGCGGCGATGCCGAGGCGGGGAAGAAGGTCTTCATCGAACGGGCCGAGGTGAGCTGCGTGCGCTGCCACAAGGTGCAGGGCGAGGGCGGCGAAGTGGGCCCCGAACTCACCGGGCTGGGCAAGAAGAACGGCCGGGCCTACCTGCTCACGAGCATCCTCTACCCCAACGCCGGCATCGCGGCGGGCTTCGAGAACGTGCTGGTCACCCTCAAGGGCGGCCAGAGCCATGCGGGCGTCATCAAGTCCGAGTCGACCACCGAGCTGGTGATCAACTCGGCCGAGGACGGGCTGGTGACGATCCGGAAGTCCGAGATCACCGCTCGGGAGAAGGGCCTCTCGGGCATGCCCGAGGGATTCGGCGACCTGCTCTCGAAGCAGGACCTGCGCGACCTCGTCGAATACCTCGCCACGGCCGAGTGAGCGATCCACGATCGACGCCGATCCACCGGGCCCCGGGAACTCCTCGGCGGCGCAGGGGACCGTGCCATCCATGCTGCCCAACGACTACATCCAGAGACTCCGCTCGGTCGAGGTCCGGGCGCGGCTGGTCAGCGAGCAGCTGATGGGCGGCCGTCTGGGCAGCATCTTCAAGGGCCGGGGCATGGACTTCGCGGATGTACGCGAGTACGTGCCGGGCGACGACGTGCGGCGCATCGACTGGAACGTCACGGCGCGCCTTCGTAAACCCTTCATCAAGCGGCACATCGAGGAGCGCGAGCTGGTGGTGATGCTGCTGGTGGACCTCTCGGCCAGCGGCGAGTTCGGCTCGGCACCCGACCCGGTGGCCGGGGCCGCCTCGCAGCGCGAGCTGGCCACCATTCTCGCCGGATCGCTGGCCTTCGGCGCCGTGGCGCAGGGCGACCGCGTCGGGGCCATCCTCTTCACCGACCGCGTCGAGCGGTACATCCCGCCCCGCAAGACCCGGGCGCACGTCACCCGCCTGCTGCACGAGGTGCTCTTCACCGAGCCCGCCGGCACCGGCACCGACATCGCGGCGGCCCTGCGCTTCCTCAACAACCTGTACCGTCGCCCGACCCTGAGCTTCGTGCTCTCCGACTTCCACGATCCGGACATCGCCGGGTGGACCCGGACCCTGAACGCCTCCAACCAGCGGCACGAGACGATGGCGCTGCGCCTGAGCGACCGCCGCGACCTCGAGCTGCCCGACGTCGGCTGGGTGCTCCTGCAGGATCCCGAGACCGGCGAGGTGCTGGAGGTCGACAGCGGCGACCCCCGCGTGCGCGAGGGCTGGCGGGAGGCCGGCGAGACCCGGCGCGGGGACCTCGTGGCCACCTTCCGCAGCGGTCGCATCCCCGAACTGGAGGTGCGAACCGACGAACCCTGGACCCGTCGCCTGCAGGGGTTCCTCGACCAGGCCGCCCGCCGACGCATCGCATGAACCGCCTGCGTCCCATGCGCCCCCGCCCACCAACCCGGGCCCTGCCATGAAGCCGGAGCGCCTCATCGAGGACCTGAGCCTCGTTCCCCTGCCCGCATGGTGGGAGAACCCGTGGGTGCTCCTGGCCGTGCCTGTGGCCAGCGGCCTGGCGGCCTACCTGCTGCGCCGCTGGTGGCTGGGCCGTCGTCCCCCGGCCGTGGCCGTGGCCGCGCCGCCGGGCCCGCCGCCGCACGAGGAATTCCTCGCCCGACTGGCCGCGTTGCGGGCGCAGCAGGACCGCTGGGTGCCCCACCCCTTTGCCGTCGAGGTGAGCGACATCCTGCGCGGCTACCTCGAGGCGAGGTTCGCGTTCCCGGTGCGCTTCCAGACCTCCCGGGAATTCCTGGGGGCGGCCGCGACGGATGCCCGGCTCTCCGGGGAGCAGCGGGCGGCCCTGGGCGGGTTCCTGGGCGGCTGCGACCGCATCAAGTTCGCCCGGGCGGAGGCCAACGCGGCCGGGATGCTCGGCCTGATCGACGCGGCCGAGGGCTTCATCCGCCAGGGCGCCGGGACACCGTCGGACGCCTCCGGGGGAGGCCGGGCATGAGCATCCGGGATCTGCTGGCCATCGAGTTCCTGCACCCGTGGGTGCTCTCGGGCCTGCTCGCCCTGCCCGCGCTGGCCTGGTTCCGACGCCGGCCCCGGGCCGTGCCGTCGCTCACGGTGCCCTCGCTGCGCGGTCGGACCCACCTGGGCCGCATCCCCGACCGGGAGCGCTCGCCCACCAGCGCCCTGTGGACGCTGCTGGCCCTGGCCCTGTTGATCGTGGGATTGGCCCGGCCGCGCCTGCCCCGGGGCGACCTGCCCGACCCGAGCAAGGGCATCGACATCATGCTGGCGCTGGACTTCAGCCGGTCGATGGCCGAGACGGACTTCCGGCTGGAACGCAAGCGGGTCACCCGGCGGGCCGCCCTCGAATACGTCACCGAGAAGTTCATCCTGGGCCGGCCCAACGACCGCATCGGCATCGTGTGCTTCGCCCGGAACCCCTTCCTGGTCAGCCCGCTGACGCTCGACCACCGGTGGGCGATCGAGTCCATGCGGCAGACCGACCTCGCCACGGGTACGGGCATCGGCTGGGCCGTGATGGCCGCCGGCAACTTCCTGCGCAAGGACAGCGAGCGCAGCAAGGTGGTCATCCTGGTGACCGACGGCGACAACTCGTCGGGCCCGCGCGCCTCCGAGGTCATCGGGCAGCTGGTGCGCGACCAGGTGAAGCTCTACTCGGTGCTCATCGGCCCGGAGATGGTCACGCCCTCGGTCGCGGCGACCCACGACCTCAACCGTGCCTCCCGGACCACCGGCGGGCAGTTCTTCCAGGCCAATGACACCCGGGCCCTCCAGGGCATCTACAACCTCATCGACCAGCTTGAGAAGCGCGAGCTGATCCAGAAGCGCTTCGTGCTGTGGCAGGAACTCTTCCCCTGGCCGGTGGCCGCGGGGGCGCTGCTCTGGCTGGCCGGGTGGATCCGGGACACGCTGCTGCGGAGGCTCCTGCCATGAGATTCGCCCATCCGGAACTGCTGCTGCTGATCCCGCTCTTGGCGGGCCTGATGGTCGCGGCTTGGGTGCTGGGCGCACGCCGGGACCGTCGCCGCATCGCCGGGTTCAGCGGGGCGGCCGACCGGCCCTGGGCCGACCCCGGCGTGGTGCCGTGGCGCCGGCGGGCCGACCGTGCCCTGGCCCTGGCCGCGGCGGTGCTGCTGCCGCTCACGCTGGCCCGGCCACTGGCCTTCCGCATGGACGAGCAGTCCGAGCTGCGCGGCGTGCCCTACATGATCGCCCTGGACCTGTCGCGCTCCATGCTGGCGACCGATGTCCGGCCCAACCGCTGGTTCGCGGCCACCAACGCGTTGTCCCGGTTCCTGGGCGAGAGCCGGGCCGACCGGGTGGGCCTGGTGACCTTCAGCGGCGTGGCCTACCTCAACGCGCCGCTGAGCTTCGACACCCGGGCCATCCAGGCCATGCTGCGCTATGCCTCGCCCTACACGGTCGAGATGGACGGCGAGACGGCCGGCTCGAACCTCGGGTCGGCCATCGAGCGGGCGGGGCGCTACTTCCAGACCAACCAGGTGCAGCCCCGGGTGGTCATCCTGGTGACCGACGGCGAGGACTCCGGCGACCAGTTGCTGGAGTTCGCCCGGCGCTGGGCCCGGCAAGGGGTCAAGGTCTGCGCCGTCGGCGTGGGCACCCGCGGGGGCTCCAAGGTCCCGCGCATCCAGTGGGGGGGTGCGGCCATGAACACCTCGGGCCAGGAGGTGGTCTCCCGGCTCAACGAGGCCAACCTCAAGCGCATCACCGCGCTGACCGGCGGGCGGTACGTCCCGCTCGGTGACCAGGGCGAGGGCCTCACGACGCTGCGCCGGGAGTTCCTCGCGCCGATGGCCGAGAGTTCGGCCCGCGAGGACCTCAAGAACTACGTGGAGGCCTACCCCATCCCGCTGACGCTGGCGCTGGTCGCCCTGGCCGCCCAGGCGATCCTGGGCGTCCGCCGCCATCGCCTTCCCCGACGTCCCGCCCCGATCCGAAGCCGCGTCGCCCCATGAACTCCCTCTGGCGTCCCCCACTTCCCGGTCCGCAGCCCATCCCGCGGGGCCTGTCCCTGGGCCTGTCCTTGGGCCTGCTCTCCGTCGCCGTCCCGGCAAGCGCGGCCGAGCCGGGCCCGCTCGACATCCCACGGCTCCAGGCCCAGCTCACCCTGGGCGCCCCGGCGGCGGGCCAGGCGGCCGACCTGCTGATGGTCGAGGCCGAACTCCGGCCGACGAACCCCCACCTGCAGTACAACGCCGGGGTGGCCGCCTACGCCGCACGCCGCTGGGAGGACGCGCTGGTGGCCTTCGACCGGGTCGAGACCCTCGGCCATTCCCGACTGGCGGACCTGGCCCGCTTCCAGCGCGGCAATGCCGAGTACCAGCTCGGCGTCGAGGCCCGCTCGGCCAACCTCGACGAGACCATCTCCCGGTGGCGGGCCGCCCTGGAGGCCTACCAGTCGGTGCTCAAGGTCCGCCCGGACGACGAGCGGTCCCGGGCCAACTCGGCCTTCGTCCGGGATCGCCTGCTGGAGTTGCTGCTGGAGGAGGCCCGCAAGTCCGCCCGGGAAGCCGAGCAGCCGACGAAGACCCCGGGCCAGCGGATCCCCGACCTGCGCAACGCCCATGAGAAGTTCTCCGACGCCCGACAGCTCAGCCCCGAGAACTCCGAGGCCTCGCAGGGCGAATCCCAATCCCGCGACCGCCTCGCCGAGGCCCTCAAGCAGGAGGGCCTGAAGAACGTCCAGAGCCCGCTAGGGCTCAAGTCGAGCCGCCGCGAGCCCCGACTGCCGCAGGTGGACGCCTCCAAGCTCGAGGCCGGCGTGGCCCAACTCGAGGAAAGCAAGGATCTTCGCCCGGGCGACCCCGAGGTCGAGGAGGCGCTGAAGAAGGCCAAGGACCGCCTCGCCGACGCCAAGGTCAAGCAGGCCGAGACCTTCCTGGCGCTCGAGGAACAGATCCCCATCACCAAGGAGAAGCTGGCGCTGCTGCGGATGGCCCGCGAGCAGATCGACCAGGCCCTCGAACAGTCCCCGAAGCACCAGGAGGCCCAGAGCACCGGCGAGGAGATCGACCGGCGCATGGCCCAGATCCACGAAGACGAGGGCGACTTCCAGGAGCAGCAGGCATCCTTCTCGCAGCTCGAGCAACAGGCCATGCAGCTCAGCCAGGCCCTCGACCACTTCCAGCAGGCCGCCGAGCTGAGGCCCAACCAGCCGCGGCTCCAGGCCAAGCAGGATCAGGCCGGCCAGAAGCTGGCCCAGACCCTCGACAAGCTGGCCGACAAGCTCATGCAGTCGCCGGGCGGGCAGGAGCCCATGGAATCGAAGGCCGCACGTCTCGAGGGGGCCGAACAGGCGTTGAACGAGCTGCAATCCCTGCAGCCGAGCGACCGGACCGCCCAGCGGGCCGAGCAAGTCGGCAAGGAACTCGACGGGCTGCGGCAGATGCTCGCCGACAAGGGCAAGGGCACCGGCGAAAATCAGGGCGAGGGCGACCCCCGCAACGGCCTGCAACCCATGCCGGGGGCGCCGCAGTGGATGGCCCCGCCGCTCGACGGTCCGCCGCGCATCCAGCAACCCGGCGCCAAGGGCCAGGCCCCGAAGGGTGCAGGCCGCAATCCCCGCGACTACTGAAGCCCCCCCTCAGGAGGAACCCTCCCCGCAGGCGCCATCCCGGAGTCCCAGGGCTCTCAGACCATGCAATCCACCATTCCCGGGAGGCGATCGGCCGCCTTCTCGAGGGTCTTCAGGGCCTGCCGGCGATGGGATTCGAAGCCTTCCGGGAACAGCAGGTTCCAGCCGGCCACGGTCATCCAGTCCTTGGGGGAGCGCAGGGGCGGGTCGCCGGGGTGACCGAGCCCGATCGACAGGGCGAACTGATCGGCAATCTGCACCGCCCCGGCCAACCGTGCATCCCGGGAATCGCCCGAGGGCGTGTGGTGGTAGCGGGTCGTGTATTCGAGGGTGGTCCCCAGTTGCTGGGCCTTGAGGTACAGCACGCCGATGTGGGAATGATCGCAACCGAGGCAGTCCAGTTCGATCAGGCGCACCGGCGGCTAGGAGGTCTTGAGCTGCTCGAGGATGCCCACATGGTGTTCCGGAAACGCCGTGGCGAAGACGATCCATCCCACGTCGTGGACCAGGCCGGCCACGTAGTCGAGGTCCTCCCCGGAGTCCGGCGTGGCCATCATCAGGTCCTTGGTGACCATGGCCACGGCGATGCTGTGCTTCCAGAGGTTGCGCCAATGGGCCTCGCCCACACCCTTCTGCGAGCCGGTGATCCGTTTGAAGTCCTCGATCACCGGGGTCATCGTGGCCAGGTCGCGCACCTGGCGGACTCCGACGTAGAACACCGCCTCCTCAAGACTGGTCACCGAATGGCCGAGTCCGTAGTGGACCGAGTTCACCAGCCTGAGCAGGCGGGAGGTCAGGCCGGGATCGCGGCGGATCACCTCGGAGATCTGGCCGGCATAGCGCTGCTCGGCCGCCAACAGCTCGCGGAGCGCCCCTTGGACGCTCTTGAGCGAGGGGATCGGTGGACACGACTGAAGGCGGCGGTGGATCTCCGCCAGCGGCAACGGCTTCGGTGGCGCCGCCTCGACTCCCGTGGTGTTCACGGACATTCAGGGTCACATCGGCAGGATCGGCATTCTCCTGAAAGGCTTTGTTGACGTGCCGGCATGCCTCTTCAGGTCATGGGAGAGGGGCCGGCGCCTCAAGTCCGCCGCCCGGAATGCCGATCTCCCGATGACGATGTGTTTCCAAGGACACCAGAAGCGGTTTCCGCGCAGGTGGTCGGCCCCTGAACGGCGGGCCGGGCTGCCCAAAGCTGGCCGACGAGGACCTCAACGAGGCCCAGGTCCGGCTGAAGCTCGTGAAGTCCTTCTTCGAGATGAAGGACTGGAAAAATGTCATCGTCGAGGGGCAGCAGTGCATCGAGAGGATCGCCCTCACCACCCAGATCGCCGAGGTGCGCTTCCTGATGGCCGAGGCCTACAAGCAGCTGGGCATGCACCGCGAGGCCCTACAGCAGACCATGGCGCTGCTCAACTCGGAGCAGGCCCGCTCGTCCAAGGACCCGGCCAACTGGGCCTACTGGCAGAAACGCACCGGCAACAAGCTGGCCAACGAACTCTACCAGCAGGGTGACTACCTGAACGCCCTGCTCATCTACCAGACCCTCGGGAAACTCCCCGGCGACGAGGAATGGCGGTCGCAGGCGCTCTACCAGATGGGCCTGATCTACGAGCGGCTCGAACAGAACGACCGCGCCATCGCGGTCTATTCACAACTGGTGACGGCCCTGGCCGCCCCCCCGGCCACTGGCACCAACGCCCCGGCCACCCCGCAGGCGGGCCCTGCCACGGCCGGAACCACGGCTGCCAACGCCTCCACGAACGCCCCGGCCCCGGCCAACGGGTCGGGGGATCCTGCAGGGACAGCCGACCGGGCAACCCCGGCACGCTCCGGGGAGGCCGATGCGCCGAAGGCCGCGGCGGGACCCTCGCCCGGCCTGAAGCTGATCCGGGAGATGGCGGCCTGGCGGCTCCAGAACCTTCAGTGGGACCAGGGCGTGAACCGGGAACTGCGGAACCTGTCGATGCGGGCGCTCTCGACCCCTGATCCGCTCCCCGGGGCGGCCTCCACGGCCGTCACCCCGCCCTCGACCAACCGTCCGCCCGGCCAGGGGACGACACGCCCATGACCTCCGCCGAAGCCGCCCAGGCGGAGGCGCGCATGGTCGCCGACCTACGCTCCCAACTGGCGTTGAACGCCGGACTGCTCGGGCACCTGGAGCGGGAATCCCAACAGCTCCGCCAGCCGGAAGCCCCGGCGCCCACGGCGTCCGTCGAGGCCCGGCGCGAGGTGCTTCCTCGGCTCGAGGAGGCCCTCCGCCGGATCCGCGAGCACCGAGGCTTCTGGCTCTCCCTGAACCCCGAGGTTCGGGCGGGCCGGATGGAGATCCGGGAGCTGTTGCGCCAGAACCAGGATCTGATCATGCGCCTGATCGTCCTCGACCGGGAGAACGAGCAACTGCTGCTCCGGCGCGGCCTCATCCCGCCGAAGCATCTCCCGCCCGTCAACCGGCAGCGTCCCCACTACGTCGCCGACCTCTACCGCCGGAGCCATGCTCCCGGCGGCCCGACGCCCCCGCCGGCGGAGTGAGCGCAGTTCGGACCGCCGACCCCGGGGCTGGCCGGACCGCGCCGGACCGGGACAGGCCGTGACAGCCCGTGTTGCCCGCAGGACCAGACGGCCTATCATCGCCGCCGACATGATCCTCCGAGCGTGCGCATGGCTCCTCCTGTCGACCGGGCTGGCCTTCGGTGCCGAACGGCACTTCGACTTCTCGTCCCCCAAGGCCGGGGCCCTGCCGGAAGGCTGGACACCGGAGCTGGCCGGCGGCGGCCGACCCGGCGAGTGGAAGGTCGTCGAGGTGGAGATGCCCTCGGCCCTCGAGCCGCTCTCGCCACAGGCCAGACCCCTCAACCGCAAGCCGGCGCTGGCGCAGACGGCTCCCAGCGCGGAGGACGAGCGCTTCCCGATGCTCATCCACACCGCCGAGCGCTACGGCGACTTCACCTTCACGGCGAGGTTCCGGATCGAGGGCGGCGCCTTCGAGCAGATCGCCGGGCTGGTGTTCCGCCACCAGGACCCGAAGAACTTCTACGTGGTGCGCGCCAGCGCGCTGGGCGGCAACCTCCGGTTCTACAAGTTCGTCGACGGCGAGCGCTCGGCGCCGATCGGGCCGGCGGTGCCCTTCCGCAAGGGCGAGTGGTACGAACTGTCCGTCCGGGCCGAGGGCAACCAGATCGAGGTGTTCCTCAACGGCACCAACGCCCTGCCCACCCTGACCGACAACTCGTTCAACGCGGGCCACATCGGCTTCATCACCAAGTCGGACACCACGGCGGTGTTCTCGGATGCCGGCATCCGCTTCCGCCCCCTTGAGACGCTGGCGGCCTCGCTGGTCCGGCAGACCCTCGAGCAGCAGTCCCGGTTGCTGGATCTCCGGCTCTACGGGCCGTCCGGCCCGGGCGGTGCACTGCGGTGCCTCGCGGCCAAGAACCCGGCGGATGTCGGCAGGGAACCTTCCGGGGAGACCGTCCGGAAGGTCCTCCTCGAGAATCAGGTCTACTACGGCAAGACTCCCCAGGCGGCCGTGGTCACGGCACCGCTCCACGACCGCAATGGCGACGTGGTCGGCGTGATGGAGTTCCACCTCAAGCCCTTCGCAGGCCAGATCGAGTCCACGACCGTTGCGCGCGTCCTGCCAACCCTCAAGAAGCTCGAATCGGGAATCACGGGGACCCGGGGACTGACCGACTGAGGGTCTGTCCGCGCACGGGCGCACAAGCGCCGACGGGCGAACCGTCCCACGGGCCGCGGACATCGCGCCCGGCGGCGATCCCTGCTTCCATCCCTCCCATGCGCACGACGGCGGCCGTCGATCTGAATTGCGACCTGGGCGAGGGGGAGCCCTGGACGCGGACCCGGGCACTGCTGAGGCAGGTTTCCTCGGCGAATGTGGCCTGCGGCGGACATGCCGGGGACGCGCCCACGATGGAGCGGGTGGTGGTCGAGGCCCGGACACTGGGAGTGCGCCTCGGAGCCCACCCCGGGGTCGCCGGCGCCTTCGGCCGGGGCGAGGTGACGCTGTCCCCCGGCCAACTACGGATCCTCGTGCTGCATCAGGCCGGCGCGCTGGAAACCGTGGCCCGGCGGCATGGCGGCCGGTTGCACCACCTCAAGCTGCACGGCGCGCTGTACCACGCGGTGGAGCAGGACGAATCCCTCGGCCGGGCCTATGTCGAGGCGGTGGCGCGGTGGTTCCCGAAGGCGAGGATCTTCGCCCGCGCCGGGGGCCGCGTGCTGGAGCTGGCCCGGGAGGCCGGGGTCGACGCCTGGGCCGAGGGCTTCATCGACCGGGCCTACCACGCGGACGGCCGGCTCGTGGCCCGGGACCGGGACGGGGCGCTGTTGACCGGGAGGCGGGAGATCCTCGCGCGGCTGCGGGACTGGCGCCGGACCGGCCGATGGCAAAGCCTGGAGGGCCCGTGGGTCACCGTGGCCGCCCGTACGCTCTGCCTGCATGGCGACACGCCCGGGGCGCCGGCACTGGCCCGGGCCCTGCGCCGGGAACTGGACCACCAAAGGCCGTCCACCCGGCGCTACCAGACCCCGGCGGACCCCTCGCCACGCGGATCGGCCGCGGCGGACCATTGACCGCGGGCATCCCGGCCCACGGCCTGCGCCGAGCCGATCGACGCCTCCGCGGCCACCGTGTGCCCGCGCCGCTTCAACCCGTCGATCACCTCCTGGCCCCAGGCCCGTTCCACATGGAGTTCGTCGGGCTTCCACTGATGGTGGAGACGCGGGGCGGCCAGGGCCTCGCGGGGCGGTTTCCTGAAGTCGATGGTCCGCAGAATGGCCAGGAGGGTCTGAGAGATGATGGTCGGTCCGCCCGCCGCCCCCACGCTCAGGATCGGACGCCCGTCGCGGAGCACGAGCGTGGGACTCATGCTCGAGAGCGGCCGCTTGCGGGCCTCGATGGCGTTGGCCTCGGCTCCCACCAGGCCGAAGAAGTTCGGAACCCCCGGCTGCGCCGAGAAATCGTCCATGTGGTTGTTGAGCAGGATGCCCGTGCCCGGGACGACGACCTTGCTGCCGAAACTCGTGTTGAGCGAGGCGGTGCAGGCCACCCAGTTGCCCTCGGTGTCGGCGGTGGAGAAGTGCGTGGTGTGACGATTGCGCTCGCGGGTGAACCACTCGCGATCGGCCCCGGGCGGAGTGCCCGCCGAGGCAACCACCGAAGCGCGATCGGTCCGGATCCGCCGCGCGAGTCCGGCCGCGTATTCCTTGGACACCAACCCCTTGGGCACGCGCGCGAAATCAGGGTCCCCCAGCCAGCGGGCGCGGTCGGCGAAGGCCAGCTTCATCGCCTCGGCCACGACATGGGCGAACTCGGGCGACCCGTCGCCCATGGCCACGAGGTCGAAGTGCTCGAGGATGTTGAGGATCTCCAAGACATGGACTCCGCCGGAGCTGGGCGGCGGGAAGCTCACGATCTCGTGACCCCGGTAGGTGCCCCGGACCGGTTCGCGCGGCACGACCTCGTAGCGGGCGAAGTCGGCCTCGGTCACCAGGCCGCCATGGGCCCGCATCCACTCGGCCGTCCGCCGTGCGAAGTCGCCCCGGTAGAACCAGGCCACGCCGTTCGTGGCCATCTGGCGGTACGACCGGGCGAGGTCGGACTGGCGCAGCAGGTCGCCCGCCGACGGCGTCGCCGGGAGGCCCTTGAGGAAGATCGCCTCGCTATCGGGGAAGAGCGCCAGGCCTGGACGCGTCTCCGCCAGGCGTCCGACGTAGTGGCGGTCGACGCGGAACCCCGTCTCGGCGACCCGAGCGGCCGCCTCGAGGAGCCGGCCCAAGGGCAGACGCCCGTGGTGGGTGCTGGCATGGGCCAGCGTGGCGAACTCGCCGGGAATGCCCACCGACAAGGCGCCATCCTGGCTGAGACGGGGGTCGGCCTTGCCCCCGCGCAGGAAGAGGTCGCGCGTGGCCGCCGCCGGGGCCATCTCGCGGCCGTCGAGGGTGATCAACCGCCCGTCGGCCAGGCGCAGGGTCATGAAGCACCCGCCGCCAAGGCCCGAGTTGTGGCCGTCGACGATGCCGAGGGTCAGGGCGCAGGCGATGGCCGCATCGACGGCGTTGCCCCCGTCGCGAAAGGCCTGCAGGCCAGCCTCGGTGGCCACCGGGTTCACGGTCGCAACCAGGCCTTTTCGAGGCGACGAGGGTTCGGCAGCGGCGAGGGGCAGGGCCCAGAGCGCCCCGAGCACGAGGATCCGCAAGAGATCGAACCGCAGGAGGGTCATGCCCGCAGCCTGTGCCAGGCCACGCTGCAAGGGAAGGCCTGAGAGCCTGTCTGAGCCGATCCGTCGTGCCGTGGGCATGCGCCCGCCTCGGAACTGGGCGGTTGATTTCCCGGCTGGCTCGGGTTTCATCGAAGTCATGTCCCCCGGCGGAGCCCAAAACCCCCGACGAGCCTTCACGCTCATCGAACTGCTGGTGGTCATCGCCATCATCGCGATCCTGGCGGGCATGCTCCTGCCGGCGCTGGCCAAGGCCAAGGAGAAGGGGCGCAAGACCTCCTGCTACAACAACCTTCGCCAGATGGGCCTGGCGATGCTGATGTATGCCGACGATCATCAGGGACGAATCCCCCGGGGCAACGAGCCCTACTGGTGGCAGATGTACATCCCGAGCCTCGGAGGCACGGCCCCGGCACGGGACCAGTACGGCCGGATCAAGGTGTACACCTGCCCGAGCTACCCCAACAAACGGCAGGTGATGTGCTACGTGGTGAACGCCTGGCAGTTCAGCAGCCCGCGCGACACCGTCGGCACCGAGGTCACCGGCGCGGTGAACCTCCAGCGCGTGCAGAGCCCGTCGGACACCATCTACTTCGCCGACAACGAGAGCGGTGCCTGGCGGCCGGTCTTCACCGTGACCAACGTCCTCGGCAGCGTGGACCTCAACGACGTGTGGACCCCGGCGCACCTGCCCTACGGGTCGACGGGGCGGACGCTCAGCGGCGAACGACGGGTCGCGGCCAAGCGGCACGGAGAAGGACCCAACCTGCTGTTCTTCGATGGCCACGCCGGGTGGAAAAACGGGCGCGCCATCACGGTCGACGACTGGCGCGAGCAGCGGTTCTGAAGGGATGGCAAGGGTCCGCGCCGCTTCTTCCGGCGCACGCCAAGGGCACGACTTGTCCCCGGCACCGATCCGGCCCACTCTCGTGAGTCTTACCCACTGGACTCCTTCCATGATCCCGCACGCATCGCCTCCTGGACCCGGGATTTCCCCGGTGGAGGTCCGGTCCGTGCCCGGACGCTGGGTGGCCCAGGGCCTCGCGCTGGTGGCTCTGGGCCTGCAGGTGTCGGCCGAACCGGTCCGCTTCAACCGGGATGTGCGGCCGATCCTCGCCGACCGTTGCTTCGCCTGCCACGGGTTCGACGCGACCACGCGCAAGGCGGGCCTGCGGCTGGACGTGCGCGAGGAGGCTCTCCGGCCAGCCAAATCCGGGGCGGTGGCCATCGTGCCGGGCGCCTCCGCCTCCAGTGAACTCCTGCGCCGCATCGACTCGGAGGATCCCGGGGAACGCATGCCTCCGGCACGCGATCATGCCGCCCTGCCGAGGGCCCAGCGGGAAGTGCTCCGCCGGTGGATTGACGAGGGGGCCGCCTACGAGGCGCATTGGGCCTTCGTGGCGCCGGTCCGCCCGACGCCGCCTGGGGTCCGGGGCGCCGACTGGGTGCGCAACCCGATCGACCGGTTCATCCTGCAACGCCTCGAACAGTCCGCGCTCCCGCCGTCGCCCGAGGCGCCGCCCGAGGTCCTGTTCCGCCGAATGACCCTCGACCTGACCGGCCTGCCGCCCACCCCGGACGAGGTGCGTGAGTTCCTGCGCGACCCGTCACCCGGGGCCTACGAGCGTTGGGTGGACCGGCGACTGGCCTCGCCGCGCTGGGGCGAGCGCATGGCGCAGGACTGGCTCGACGTGGCACGTTTTGCCGACAGCAACGGCTACCAGGTGGACCGCGACCGGGAACTGTGGGCCTGGCGCGACTGGGTGGTCCGGGCCTTCAACCGGAACTTGCCCTTCGACCAGTTCACGGTGGAACAGCTGGCCGGGGATCTCCTGCCCTCGCCGACCCTTGACCAGCGGATCGCCACCGGGTTCCACCGGAACCACCTGATCAACGAGGAGGGCGGGATCATCCCCGAGGAGTTCCTCGCCGAATACTGCTTCGACCGGGTGGAGACGACGGCGACGGCCTGGCTCGGCCTGACCTTCACCTGCGCGCGCTGCCACGACCACAAGTTCGATCCGGTGAGCCAGCGCGACTACTACGGGCTTTACGCGTTCTTCCACAACGTCACCGAGAAGGGCGTCGGCGACTACGGGGCTTCGATCCGCAAGAACACGCCGCCCATGCTCCAGTTGCCCACCGGGGACCAGCGTTCCCGACTGGAGCGTCTGCGGCGGGAACTCGGGGACGAGGAGGCCGGGGTGGCGCGGCTCCGCACCCGGATCATCGCCGACCCGTCCGAGTGGGTCACGGCGGCGCGATCCCGCCCGGCGACCTGGACCCGGATTGCCGCCGGGCCGATCCCCCTGCCCGTCCGCCGGGAGACCGCCCTGCCCCTGCACGTCCGCATCACAGGCCCGGTGACGGCGATCCGCCTGACGTGGCGACCGGAGGGAACCGGCGGGTCGGAGCGGCCCAGGAGGATCGCGCTGTCGGACCTTCGACTGCGCAGGCTGGGCCGGGACACCCCCGTGACACTCCGCGCCCGGGCGACCCCGGGCACGCGTGTCGGCGATTTCCTCGCGCCGGCCCTCGACCCGCGGCCCGACACCGCCACGACGATCGACTGGAGCGCCGAGCCCGTGGTCCGCTTGGTCGTGCTGGCCGGGGTCGCACCCGGGGAAACGGTGGATGGTCCGCTGGAACTCGAGGTGACGTACCGCGACTTGGACGGCACCTCGGCGGCGGCGCTGGAGGTCGAGACCACCGGCGATCCGGCCGACCGGATCCCGACCCCTGCGGTGGCCGACGTGCTTGCCGCTTCCGGGACGGACCGGACGCCGGAGCAACTCCGCCGGATCGAGGAGTTCCGGCTCGATTCCGACGAGGAATTCCGAAGCGCGGAGGCCCGGATCCGGCGACTCCGGCAGGATGTGGAGTCCCTGGACCAGTCGATCCCCGTCACCCTGGTCATGGAGGAGGCGGGCGAGCCACGCCCCACCCACGTGCTGATGCGGGGCGCCTACGACCGCAAGGGCGAGCGGGTCGGACCCGCCTCCCCGGCCGCGCTTCCGCCGATGCCTGCGGGCCGCCGCCCGGACCGCCCCGATCGGCTCGACCTCGCCCGCTGGCTGGTGAGCCCGGAAAACCCCCTGCCGGCGCGGGTGGTCATGAACCGCTGGTGGCAAGGTCTCCTCGGGACGGGACTGGTCCGCACCACCGAGGATTTCGGAACGCAGGGCGAAGCCCCCAGCCATCCCGAGCTGCTCGACTGGTTGGCCCGGGAATTCATCGAGTCGGGCTGGGACCAGAAGCGCATGGTGAGGCTGCTGGTCACCAGCGCCACCTACCGGCAGGCCTCGCGGGTGCGGCCCGAGGCGCTCGCCCGGGATCCCGACAACCGCCTGCTCTCCCGCAGTCCGCGCCTCAGGTGGTCGGCCGAGATCCTCCGGGACCAGGCGCTGTCGGCGTCGGGCCTGCTGGTCGAGACCATCGGCGGACCGTCGGTCAAGCCCTACCATCCCCCGGGGCTCTACGAGCAGGTGGTCGCCGGTTCGTCGGCCAACACCTACGAGCAGGACCACGGCCCGGCCCTCTACCGGCGCACCCTGTACACCTACTGGAAGCGCTCGGTGCCCAACCCGGCCCTGCTGCTCTTCGACCGGCCGTTCCGCGAGACCTGCGTGACCCGGCGATCCCGGACCAGCACGCCCCTGCAGGCGCTGAACCTGCTCAACGACCCCACCTACGTCGAGGCCGCCCGGAACCTCGCCCAGCGATCGATGCACGAACACGCCGACCCCGGCCGTCGACTGGAATCGGCCTTCCTGCGGGTGGTCGGGCGGTACCCCTCGTCACAGGAAGTCCAGGTGCTCCTCGGGGGCCTCGAGCGGACGAGGAAGGCCTTCGCGGGCGACCCCGGGGCGGCCTCCGCCCTGCTGGCCGTGGGCGAGTCGCAGGCCGAACCCTCGCTCAACCCGGTCGAACTAGCCTCGTGGACCCTCGCCGTGGGCACCCTGCTCAACCTCGAGGAGACCCTCACCCGGCAATAGCCCATGACCCCGAACCCTCCCCGCCCCGTGGGCGCGCGCCGGCAGTTCCTCGGCCAGGCTGGCGCCACGCTCGGTGCCGCCGCGCTGGCGTCGCTGCTGGGCCCGGGGGCACGCTCGGCGGTTCCGGCCCTGCCCGCACCGAAGGGGATCCTGCTTCCCCGCGCGCGCCGCATCATCTACCTCACCCAGGCCGGGGCGCCGTCGCACCTCGACCTCTTCGATCCCAAGCCCGGGTTGAACGCCCGATTCCGGGAAGACCTGCCCGATTCGATCCGCGGCACGCAGCGGCTCACCGGCATGACCTCGGGGCAGAAGCATTTCCCCATCGCCCCGAGCCCGTTCGCCTTCCGGCCCGCCGGACGCTCGGGCCTGATGCTCAGCGAACTCCTGCCCTACACCGCCCGCGTCGCCGACGAACTGTGCCTGGTCCGATCGATGCACACCGAGGCCATCAACCACGATCCGGCCATGACCCTGCTCCAGACCGGACACCAGCAGGCCGGCCGCCCCTCGATGGGGTCGTGGCTGTCCTATGGCCTGGGCAGCGAGAACCGCGACCTGCCCACCTTCGTGGTGATGATCTCCCGGCCCAGCGGGCCGACCAACGCCCAGCCCCTGCACGAGCGGATGTGGGGGGCGGGCTTCCTGCCGTCGCATCATCAGGGGGTGCGGTTCAGCCCGGGCAAGGATCCGGTGCTCTTCCTCAGCGATCCGGCCGGGGTCAGCCGTGGGCTGCGGCGGGGAATGCTCGACGACCTCGACCGGTTGAACCGGATCAACTTCGAGGAATACCAGGATCCGGAGATCCAGACCCGCATCCGCCACTACGAACTGGCCTTCCGCATGCAGGCTTCCGTGCCCGAGCTCACCGACCTGTCCGGGGAGCCGGCCGCGACCTTCGATCTCTACGGTCCGGAGTCCCGCAAGCCGGGCAGCTTCGCGGCCAACTGCATCCTCGCCCGCCGATTGTCTGAGCGCGGGGTCCGCTTCGTGCAGCTCTATCACCGGGGCTGGGACCAGCATGACAACCTGCCATCGGGCATCCGTCACCAGGCCTACGACACCGACCAGGCCTCCGCGGCGCTGATCACCGACCTGCGCCAGCGGGGGCTGCTCGAGGACACGCTGGTCGTCTGGGCCGGCGAGTTCGGCCGGACCGTCTTCAGCCAGGGTGCGCTCACGGCGACCAACTTCGGCCGGGACCACCATCCCCGCTGCTACAGCGTCTGGCTGGCCGGCGGCGGCATCCAGGGCGGGATCTCCCACGGGGAGACCGACGACTTCGGCTACAACGTGGCCCGCGATCCGGTGCACATCCACGACCTGAACGCGACCCTGCTGCACTGCCTCGGCATCGACCATGAGCGCCTGACTTTCCGGCATCAGGGTCGCGACTACCGCCTGACGGACATCCACGGGAACGTCGTGTCGGCACTGCTGGCCTGAGCCGGGATGGACCGGCCGGGGTTCTCAGCCCGTCGGGACAGGGGCCCATCGATCCAGAAGCCCGGGGCCCGGGGCCCCGATCACCGGCCTTCCGAGAGGCAGTAGAGGCTCTGCCGGCCCCGCAGGAACAATTGCCCGCCAACGATCGCCGGGGAGGCGTCGAAGCCGTCGTCGAGTCGGTTGACCGCCAGCACCTCCAACCGTGGGCCCTGACGCAGCACCGCCGTGTTGCCGTCGCGCCCGACCACGTAGACCCGGCCGTCGGCCGCCACCGGCGAGGCGTACACCCCGTTGAGCCCGTCCAACCGCTCGGCTTCGAAGCGGGCCTTGCCGG
>VHCX01000017.1 GCA_016871615.1 Verrucomicrobiota bacterium | reverse complement strand
GGAGGGTTGGGGCAGGGGAGCGGGGGGTGGGGGGTGGGGGGAAGGGCGGGTCTCACTCGTCGGCAGGGCGATCCAGCCCGCGGATCCTGACGAACTGTGGGCTGGCGACGATCGTTTCGATGGCGGTCCCGACCCGGGCGTCCCGGGCGGAGAGCTTGCGTTGCAGGTCGGTCAGGAGCGGTTCGTCGGAGAGGAGCACGCCGCGACCCAGGGCGTAGCCGAGGAGCTTGCGGCTGAACTGCCGCAGGAAGGCCTGCTTGCGCTGGTGTGAAAGATAATGCCGCAGGCCGGCCGGCCCCTCCAGCAGGGTGCCGTCGGGCGCCTTGGCCCGGGCATCGATCGGCCGGCCCCCGAGGTCCTTCTCCCGGAAGCGTCCCACCGCGTCGAAGGACTCCAGCGAAAACCCGTAGGCATCGATGCGACGGTGACACCCGGAGCACTTGGGATCGGTGCTGTGCCGCTCGGTCAGCTGCCGGACGGTGAGCTGGTCGAGGGATTCATCCTCGGGCAGGCGGGGCACGTCCTTCGGGGGCTTGGGCAGCTTCTCGCCGAGGATCACCTCGCTGATCCAGTTGCCGCGCAGGATCGGGCTGGTGCGCGAGGCGCCCGACTGGCGGGCCAGCGTGGCGGCCTGGCCCAGGATGCCGCCGCGACCGATGGACCGCAGGCCGGAGACCCGCCGCCACCCGTTGGTGCCGGAGAACCCCGCCGCCGAGAGCCCGTAGAATCGGGCCAGGTCGGCGTTCAGGAAGGAATGGTCGGCATCCAGGATGTCGAGCACCGGGCCGTTGTTCTGGAAGAGGTCGGTGAAGAAACGGACGGTCTCCTCGCGCATGGCCCCGCGGAGCCCACGGAACTCCGGGAAATGGCGCTCGCTCTTCTCGTCGAGACCGTCGAAGTCGTAGAGGTGCAGCCACGCCAGCGCGAACTCGTCGGACAGACGGCGGACCTTGGGGTCGCGGAGCATCCGGCCGACCTGCGCCCGCAGCACCTCCGGGCGGTGCAACCGGTTGCGTGCGGCGGCATCCATCAGCGCGGCATCCGGGGTCGAGGCCCAGAGGAAGTAGCTCAACCGGGTGGCCAGCTCGAGGTCGCTGACCCGCGCGGCGGCCATGCCGGGTCCGGGTTGCTCGGCGCGGTACAGGAAGGCCGGCGACACCAGCACCCGTGCCAGCACGCTGCGGACGGCCTCCTCATGGGTCAGGCCGTCCCCACGGAGGCGGCCGTGCAGCGCCTTCAGGGCGTCCACCTCGGCCTCCTGCAGGGGCCGGCGGTAGGCCCTCGCCGCGAAGGCGGCCAGGGCCTGAAGGTGGGTGGGCTCGGTGTCCACCAGCAGGCGACGGAACGCCTCGGCCCGGCGCCGGATCGGCTCACCCATCGGCGTGAACGCGCTGGGGTCGGCATCCTGGGTGGCGTACTGCCACAGCTGCTCATACGCATCGACCAGCTTGAAGGCGTCCTGGCTGACGTAGTGAAGCTCGGACCAGAGGCGCTCCAGCTCGGCGGTCTCGTCCGGGCCCAGCAGGAGGCGGCGCAGGGCGTCGTCCTCGCGGTAATACAAGGTCAGGGTGACCACCTCGTCGACCGGCACGATCTTGGTGTAGCAGAGGGCGGCCGGGAACAGCGCGCGGAACCGCTCAAGCGACGCGTCCCAGCGGCGCCGCGCGGCACTCCCATCGGCCACCAGCACCGGCAGGTCCGACTGCATGGGCAGCTCGCCATCGGACCAGGTGCCTTTTCCGCCCTTTGCGCTGACCGAGCCCGCCACCAGCGCCAGCGATTCCGGGCGCCGTGGCAGGATCCGCATCTGCACGCTGGCCTCGGGGCCCGCGGAGGCGTCGAGACCGGCCGTGGCGACCAGCTCACCGCCGGCGGCCCAGTCGGCGGGGATCCGAACCTCGACGACCGAGGGGGCCTGCACGCAGAGGTCCTGCGGGGCGACCCGGGCCCCGGAGCGCGGCGAACGGCCGAAGAGGGACGGATCGGGCCCGACACCCGGCACACCGGCGGCTCCATAGAGCCCACCCGCCGGCCCGGAGGCCTCGAGCACGCCGCGGAGCACGGCTCCGAGCAAGGGCCCCTGCAGGGAGGTCCACTGCCGACGCAGCACGGCGTCCGGCGAGTCCTTGCCCAATCCCGCCGGCTCGGAGGGTGCGAAGAGCGCCTGGATCCCGGCGGACAATGCACGCCGTTCGCCATCGGTGGCGGCCGCACGCCAGCGGGCCAGCAGTGAACCCTCGGGGATCGGGGTCTCCAGCGCCCCGCCACGCGCCTCGGGCTCACTGAAGAAGTGCCACACGCCAGGATGCCCCAGGCGGTCCGCATGGGGATTGCCGGCGAGGATCGAGGGCGACACGTCGCCCGACAGGCTCCATGCCTGGGCGGGATCGCGGGTGTCGGTCAATTGCAGGTCCACGCGGGTGAGGTCGCAGGAGTGGTTGCCATCACGTGGCCCCACCGACAGGCAGACCACGTCGCCGGAGCCCACGGGAACCGCCGGGAACGGCCCGAAACGGACCTCTTTGGCTCCTTGCGACACGCCCGAGGCCAGCGTCTGGCGTGTGGCCCCGCGACGCAGTTCAAGGGCCCAGGCCACTCCGTTGCCGCACTCGACGTGGGAATGTTGCACCAGACCCTCGACCCGCAGCGTGCCGCCCGAGGGCGCACGCCAGCCGACGATCACGCGGCGCGAAGGTGATGGGTGCACGGCGACGCTGTGCGGGCGCATCAATCCGGGCACACGGACCTCACGGTCGGACGCGTTGGCGGTGACGCTGAGCGCGTCGGCGCCGGTCCACCCCTGGATGAACGCATAGCCCTGCGCGCTGTCCATCGGAGAGGTCAGGTGTCCCTCGATGCGGGTGCCGCCCGAGCGCATGCCCAGCGCCTCGAGCCACGCGGCGAAGGCCTGCGGATCGAGGTTCCTCGAGCGGGCCAAGGCGGTCAGGGCCTCGCCGGCGGGCACCTCGGTCAATCCGGCGGCGGCCTCGAGGCAGGCGGCGGCCTGGGAGAACAGGGGGCCGCGCGCCTCATCCACGCGTCGGATCACCGAACGGAGGCGGCCCAGCGGCACATCGGGCCGTCCCGGGACCACCAGGCGCGGGTTGCCCCACAGGGCCAGATCGGCGTCGGCCCCGTCGCCGGCATCCGAGGCCTCCAGGAAGGCGCCCACCAGGCCCGAGGCATCGGGCGCCGGGAGCTTGAAGCGCACCTCGCGGGAGACGGCCAGCGGCGAGACCGGCACCTGCCAGGCGCTGGGACCGTCCCGTTTGCCGATGTGGCCCACGGTGGTGAAGCGCCACACGGCCTGTTGCCAGGAGGCGACCAGCGCGGCCACCGCGGCCCCCTCGCCCAGCTGGGCCTCCCGCCAGCGGGTTCGGACCGCATCGAGAAGCGGCGAGGGCCCGGGCGCCTGCGGCGGATTCAATGCCTCCCACAGCCGCGCGAGGTAGCGGGCGTTCAGTCCCCGGGCTCGGGCCACCGCCTCGAGGGACTTGCTGGCGCGCCGGGAGCCGCCCCCCTGGGCACGCATCTCAAGGGTGGCCTCGAAGTACTCGGGCAGGGGCAGCACCCCGCCGTCCCGCGTGTCGAAGCGGATGCCCTGGAGATTGACCGAGGTGCCTCCGCCGTTGCGGGTGTAGCGGCCATAGAACGCGCGGATGGCGGCGAGGCGCTCCTCGGTCCAGTCGCGCTGCGAGGTGCTCGGCGAGAAGGCCAGCCCGTCGGGCAGGAACACCGCATGACGGGCCACCTCCTTGGCCGCATCGAGGTATTTGGTGACCAGCGAGGGCGACATCACCAGCGACTGACCCACGTTCATGAAGCCCTCGCCCGCGGCCGAGTCGACCGGGAACTCCCGGGCCGGGTCGAGCGTCTCCACGCCGGTCAGGTCGCGGATCGTGTGGGTGTACTCGGCGTTGGAGAGGCGGCGCAGCACCACCGGCCCGGGATCTCCGGCGTTCCGGCGGGCCCACCGGTCGAGCTGGGCGCGCACGCCGGACATCAACTGGTCGCGCGACCGCTCGTCCATGGCGGGCCGGTCCTTCGGGGGCATCTCACCCAGCGAGACCTGCTCCAGCACCTGCTGCCAGACCTTGGGCTCGGTCGCCCCGGCCGATGTCCGGACGAGGCGCTCGAGGTCGAGGTCACCCTTGTGCTTCTCGGTGGAGTGGCAATCCAGGCAATGCGTGTCGAAGAGCGCGCGGGTCCTGGCGTCCAGCACCTCGGCCGCCGCGATCGGGCGCACCGACAGCAGCAGGGCCGCCGCCAGGGCCGCCGCAAACCCCAGACCGACCGGGCCAGCCGGACCAACTGGACCAACGGGCCGCCCTGCGAATGGCACCGCACCTTGAAATCCCTGGTTCATCACCCGTTGTTTCATCCCGTGGTTCACCGATGGCCGACGACGTTCCTGACGCATTCCCTGGCGGGGTCCTTCAGAGGCGGATGAAGAGCCGCTTCTTCCACAGCCACCAGCACATCGCCCAGAAGATCGACAGCACCGCCGCCCCTTCCACCGCCGGGGCGTACACGCCGAACTGGTCGGACCAGAAGGTCTTGCCCAGGTGGGTCCGCAGGTTGTCGCGGAAGAACCCATCCCACAAGTGGCTGGTCACGTACATGAAGATGGAGTTCATGCCCACGACCTGGAGCGGGAAGGCGAGCCACGACTGCTTGAGCCGATCGGCCAGCAGGTGGAACCCGATGATGAGCAGGCAGCACCATCCGCCGCTGAAAAGCACCCACGACGGCGTCCAGATGCGTTTGACCACCGGGGCGATGCCCGTGCGGTCGAGGATCCATCCGACACCCAGGCCGGCCAGGCCGAACAGGGCGATCCGGAACAGACGCCGGCCGATGGCGACGTCCTCCCGGCGCAACCACCCGCCGACCAGCAGGCCGCAGATCATCGTGCCCAAGGTCGGGATGAAGCTCAGCGTCAGGTAGCCCCCTCCGTTGTAGAGGAAGGGCTTGGCGCGCGGGAACAGGTTGAGGAACCAGACATCGAACCGGTGGGCCGGATTGGCGTTCTTGTTCCAGTGGGCCGCGAAACCGTCCAGGCCGTGCTGCTTCATCCAGTCGGCCGACACGCCGACCGTCGCGGGATCGAAGTCCGGACCGGGCAGCGGAGCCATCGCGAACCAGGCCCAATATCCGAGCAGGAGGGCCACCAGCGCGAGCACCTGCGTGCGCACGCTCAGCCAGGCCAGGAGCCAGAGGAAGGTGTAGCCCAGACCGATCTGGGTGAGCGTGTCCTCGAAGGTGAAATTCGTCTGGGCCGAGTGCGTCGAGCGCAGCGCGATGCCCAGCGCCGACAGGGCCAGCGCCCGCCACAACGTGTGGACGAGCATCCGCAGGAATCCCTGGTCCGACTGCTGCCGGGAGGCGATGGACCAAGGCAGGGCCATGCCGACCAGGAAGGAGAACGACGGCTGGATGAGGTCGTGCAGCGTGCACCCCTGCCACTCGACGTGGTCCTGATGGTGCGCGAGCAGATGCCACACGCTGTCCGCGGGCATCTTGGCCGCCACCGCGCCGAGCCGGACCATCTCCCCGGCCATCAGCAGCATCACGAACCCGCGGTAGGCATCCATCGACGCCAACCGTTGCGGCAACGCCGGAGGTTTTCCTGCACTCGAGGACGGGGGCATGAGCCTTTGTGACAAGGTTCCCGGGGCCACGCAATCCCCATGGCGGTCGGGCCGAATCGGCGATCGGTGCTCCCCGCGCAGCGCCGTGCGTCGGCAGGTCACCACGAACACGGAGCCCGGCATTGGCGGGAGGGCAACCCGAGGGCAACGTCGGGACATGGAACCGGTCCCGCCAGAGACGCTTGCCGAGCGGTTGTTCCCCGAGGGCGACTTCGCCTTCGGCTTCGGCATGCAACGCCCCCGGCAGGAGTGGTTCCGGTGGAGCCCACCCGATCACGAGGCCTTGCAGGAGCGCGGACACTGGTTGTCAGCCGACCCGCATCGGCACCTCGCCTGGACCGACGACGCCGCCCCCGTGCTGCGCGAGGCTGGGGCCCTCTTCCCCGATCTCCCGGTCACGCGGTCGGACGCCGACGCCTTGAAGGAGCTGTCCCGGCGCTGGGAACCTGACCTGCTCCTCCTGCGACGGGACCCCTCGGGCCAGTTCCGCCTCGTCGCCGGAGCGGTCTGCTTTCCGTCGGCCTGGGACCTCCGCGAAAAGGTCGGCAAGACCGTCGACGCCATCCATGCCGGCGTCCCCACCCTCAACGACACCTTGGGGACGCGCATTCGCGCCTTCCTCGATCGCCTTCCCACGGGACAGACCTTCGAGCGCGACAACTGGGGCCTGGCCGCTCACGGCCAACGCAACGCCCATCCCGACCGCGCCCTGCCCCGGCTCACCGACGACGCCACCCTCGAAACCACCTGGCTGCGGCTCGAGCATCAGGCCTTCCGCGCCCTGCCGGACAGCGGCGGCCTGCTCTTCGCCATCCACCTCACCGTCCATCCGCTGGCCAGTATCCTGCGCCCTGCTGGCGCCCGCGATCGCCTGGCCCGGCAACTCCGCTCCATGCCCGACCCCATTGCCGCCTACAAAGGCATCCTCCCCGCCCGCGATCGCCTCCTCCGCCAACTCCAGACCGTCGTTCACCCACCCCAATCACCGCAGCGGAGCGGGATCAGTCCGCGGCGAGCGTAGGAACGTCACCATCCTGCTCCCCCCCCAACGCGATAGCGCTGGACGTCCCGCTGGCCCCAACGTTCCCCGCGAGCGCGGACCGAGCCCGCGGAGCCCACTTGCTAGAGAGGGAGCCCCGGCTATGGTCGCGGCCCATGAGTTTCGTCGAGGCCTTCCGGGCCTTGCCCTTGGAAAGCCTGATGAGTCTGGCCCGGTCATCGACCCCCGAGCCCGTCGACGCCGTCCTCCGGCGCGGGCCGTCGTCCCTCGCCGAGTTCGCAACCCTCCTCTCACCGGCCGCCTCCACCCGGCTTGAAGAACTATGCCGCCGCTCCCAGGCCCTCACCCACCAACGCTTCGGCAAGACCATCCGCCTCTTCGCCCCGCTGTACCTCAGCAACGAGTGCATCAACAACTGCGCCTACTGCGGCTTCTCCCGCGACAACTCCATCCTTCGCGTCACCCTCGCCCGGCAGGACGTCGCCCGCGAAGCCCGCGCTCTGGCCGGACAAGGCTTCCGTAACCTCCTGCTGGTCGCCGGTGAACACCCCAGGTTCGTCTCCAACGGCTACATGGCCGACTGCGTCCGCGACCTGCACGCCTTCATTCCTTCCCTGTCGCTCGAAGTCGGGCCCATGGAGACCTCCGACTATCGACCGCTGGTCCAGGCCGGGGCCGAAGGCCTCGTGGTGTACCAGGAGACCTACGACCGCGAGGTCTACGGCCGCATGCACACCCTGGGGCCCAAACGCGACTTCGACTGGCGCCTGGCCACCCCCGAACGGGCCTACGAGGCCGGCTTCCGGCGTCTGGGCATCGGCGCGCTGTATGGCTTGGCCGACTGGCGCCAAGAGGCGATCTCGGTGGCGGCCCACGCCGCCTGGCTGCTCAGGCATTGCTGGAAAGCCCAGGTCACCGTCTCCCTGCCACGGCTGCGTCCCTGCGCCGGCGAATTCCAGCCCCTCACCGGCTTCCACGACCGGGACCTCGTCCAGGTGATCACCGCGCTGCGGCTCTTCCTGCCCGACGTCGGCCTCGTGCTCTCCACCCGTGAGCCGGCCTCCCTGCGCGACGGGCTGCTGCCCCTGGGCATCACCCATGCCAGCGCGGGCAGCCACACCGAACCCGGCGGCTACACCGGCGCCGGCAAGGAGGCCATCCACCACACCGTGCGCGGCCGCATCGAGGCCCTGGCGCCCGACGCCCCCGAACGGTCGGTCGCAGCCGGCCGGGCCACCAACGCCACCGGACAGTTCGACATCGCCGACGACCGGTCCCCTGCGGAAGTGGCGGGGGTGATCCGCAGGCTCGGCTACGAACCGGTGTGGAAGGACTGGGACGCCGCACTCTCGGAGTGAGGAGGCCGGAAGCGTTTCAAACCGGGAGCCCCATCGCCTCCACATGGGTCGTCCACGACCCGACCCGCAGCCCCCGGGCCCCACTCACCGGCCAACCAACCGGGCCGAGACGGCCGACGCGACCTGGGCCGGGGTGATTCCATTCAGGCAGGCCAGCGGCTCCGCGTGGTGGCAGACCGCCTTCAGGCAGGGCGCGCACGGTGGCGGCGGGTCCGCCCGGAGCACCGACTCCACCTGCCCGTAGGGACCCGTCCGGGATGGATCGGTCGGACCGAACAGGGCGACCACCGGTTTGCCCAGGGCGGCGGCCACATGCATCGGCCCGGTGTCGTTGGTCACCAGAAGGTCCATGCGGCGCAGCGCCTCGATCATCCCGGGCAATGGGATGCGCCCCGTCAGGTCGAGGCAGCGGACGGGATCGGCCTGGGTCACCGCCTGCCCGAGGGCCCGGTCCTCAGGCCCTCCGAAGAGGGCGATCCGATGCGCGGGGTGCGAGCGCGACAACAACCCGACCAGCTCGACAAATCGGGGCACCGGCCACCGCTTGTTGTCCCAGCGCGCGCCCGGCTGGAGACCGATCCAGGAGCCTTGCCAAAGCCCGGGAAAGTCCAGCGCCAGGCGCTCGGCGGCCGCGGTCCGGCGCGGAATCCATTCCCACCCGGTCCGCAGCGGCACCTTCAGGTGCGCCAGCAGGGCCCGCTGCCAGTCCACGGCATGGGCCCTCGGCGAAGGGCGGCGCACCGACTCGCCGTGGAGCAACGGTGCCAACTCCCGCCAATCCCGCACACCCACGAAGCGCGACCCGCCACAAGCCCGGCCGAACCATGCCGACCGGGCCAGTCCCTGGAGATCCAGCACCCAGTCATACCGCTCGGAACGGAGCTGCCTCACCAGGCGAAGCACCGCCGGCCAATGGCGCGGCCTGCCCCAATCCCTGCGATCGAAGGGGATCAGGCGGCGGATGTCCGGGTCGCCCTCCAGGAGCGGCATCAGGCCCCGGAGGATCCACCAGTCGACCTGGGCCCCGGGGACCTCCAGCTTGATCAGGCGCAGCACGGGCAGCGCATGGATCACATCCCCGAGGGAGCTGGGCTTGAGGAGGAGGATCTTCACGCGCTGGACCGATTGCCGCCGGGGATAATCCAGGCCAGCCCGATCCGTCGAGCCCGCAAGCCCCGGAATCGATTGGCGGGGCGAACCCCGGGCCCTAGCGACCCACGGCCAGGCGCTCGGCCAACCGGGGCGGCAGGCCGGCGGCCAGGATCTTCTTCTGGGCCGTCGGGATGTCGTACTCGAGCCGGCGCAGTTCCACCGTCTGGGTCGGGAAATCGTACACCACGTAGGCCGCCCGGGGGTCGCCGTCCCGAGGCTGACCGACGCTGCCCACGTTGATGAAATACTTCCGTCCCGGCTCGATCTTCAGCTTCGAATACTGGCCACCCCGGATCCCGGTGTCCCGGATGAAGGCCACGGGAACATGGGTGTGGCCGAAGAAGCACAACTGGGTGTTCTGGTAGGTGAAGCTCGCGGCGGCCTCGAGCTTCTCGAACACGTATCCCCAGCGCTGCGGACCGTCGAGGGTCGCGTGGACGATGGAGAAATTGGCCACCAGGCGGAAGTACTTGAGGTCGCGCAACCACTTGCGGTCGTCGGCCGTCAACTGGGCCCGGCTCCACGCCACGGCCTCGGCGGCCGCGTCGTTGAAGCCCTCCGGATCCTCGTCGAGGCCGATGTACTCGTCGTGGTTGCCCTTGACCGTGGGGAGGTTCATCCCGCGCACGATGTCGAGGCACTCCTTGGGATTGGCGCCGTAGCCGACGACATCTCCCAGGCAGACGACATGGGTGCACTTCTGCTCCTGGATATCCGCGAGCACCCGCTGGAAGCCCTCCAGGTTGCCGTGGATGTCCGCTATGATGGCGTACCTCATTCTCGTCTACCGCACGATCTCGAAACCCCGGAATCCGCCCGTGGCCTCGGTCCATGTCACGTCCTCGTTGCGGATCATCGGCCCCGCCCCGCACTCGCGGATCGCCTTCCGAAACTCCTCCAACTCGGACCGCTCGCCCTCGGCGATCAGTTCAACCCGTCCGTCTAGCAGGTTCCGCACCGTTCCAGAAACCTCGAAGCCCGCCGCCTGCCGTTTGGCCTGGTAACGGAAGCCCACGCCCTGCACCCGACCCGAGTACAGCACCTGCATGCGCCAGCGCTTCATGGTATCTCCCACGTCGAAGAACCGCCAATTCCGGGCCGTTTGCCCGGAAAGGCGCGAAACTTAGCCACACCCCGGACCGGGGGCGCAACCCCCATTTTCCCCGGCGCCCCGGACCGGGGACGGCAGGCCCGTCCGGAACGACGGCTTGATGCCCGGTCGCCGGCGGGTAGCCTCCGGTGCGTGAACTCCACGCAACGGTCCTGTTCCGCCCGTCCCTGGACCCTCGCCCTGAGCCTCGGGATCGGCCTGCTGGCCTCGCCGCTCATCGCCGAGGGACCGCTCGACCGGCTGACGGCGCTGGCGGCCTCGACCGCCGACCCGGCCCTGCGCCTCGACGTGCTGCGCGGCATGGAGGCCGCCTTGCGCGGTCGCAACGGGGTGGACGCCCCGGCCGGATGGAACGACCTCGAAACCCGGCTGGCCGGGAGCGCGGACGCCGAGACCGGCCGGTTGGCGCGGAACCTCGGCACCGTCTTCGGCAGCCCGCGCGCGCTGGAGGCCCTTCGCACGATCGCCTCCGACCCCAAGGCCCCGGCGACGGACCGCACTGCCGCCCTCGAGGCGCTGCTGCGGACCCGCGACGCCGGCCTCGTGCCGATGCTGCAGCGCCTGACGGCCGATCCCGACGTGCGGGGTGCGGCCCTGCGGGGCCTGGCCGGGTTCGAGGACCCGAACACGCCGTCGGTCATCCTCGGGGCCTTCGGGCGATTCACGCCGGCCGAGCAGCGCGACGCCCTGAACACCCTGGCCTCGCGCACCGCCTACGCCCGGCCGCTGGTGGCGGCCGTCTCCTCCGGCCAGGTGCCCAAGACGGCCCTGACCGCCGACCTGGTGCGCCAGTTGCGCTCCCTCAAGGATGGCGACCTGGCCGCGGAGCTGACCCGGATCTGGGGGGTCATGAAGGAGACCAGCCCCGACATGAAGGCCGAGGTGGAACGGGTGAAGAGGGTCTACTGGGCCGGCGGCTCCCAGCCGGGAGACGCCCCGCGCGGCCGGGTGGTCTTCAACCAGGTCTGCGCCCAGTGCCACCATCTCTTCGACACCGGCGGCAACGTGGGGCCCGACATCACCGGGGCCAACCGCGCCGACCTCGACTACCTGCTGCAGAACATCCTCTACCCCAACGCGGTGATCCCCAACGAATACCTCGCCTCGACCGTCGAGACCAGGGACGAGCGGGTGCTCACCGGCGTGATCAAGTCGCAGGACGCCAACACGGTGACCCTGCAGACGGCCAACGAGCTGGTCACGCTGCCCCGTCCGGAGGTCCGCAGGATCGAGCCCACGGCCATCTCCATGATGCCCGAGGGACTGGTCGCCAACCTCACCGATCAGCAGGTCCGCGACCTGCTTTACTACCTCGGCCGGCCGGGGCAGGTGCCGTTGCCCGCGGGGGCCAAGTGAAGGGCCCCAAGGCACCGGCGCCCACGCGCTCAGAGGCGATTGCCGCCCAGCGGCCCCACCGGCTTCTGCGTCACCCCGGGGCTCTGCAGCACCTTGCTGTAGTCGTCGCAGGCCACGGCGTACTCGAACCCCTGGCCCGTGCCCGCCGCGCCGAAACGCCCGCGCTTGTCGAGGGCGATGAAATTGACGCTCAGGTCGTAGCCCTTGGGGTCGAGCGAGGCGATGCGGTGCAGCGTGGCGAGGCAGGCCTCGGCGGGCGACAATCCCTGGCGCATGAATTCCACCACGAGGAACGACCCGCAGTAGCGCATCACGTTCTCGCCGATGCCGGTGGCCCCGGCGGCACCGACCGTGTTGTCGACGTAGAGGCCGCCGCCGATGATCGGGGAATCCCCCACCCGACCGGGGATCTTGTAGCCCCAGCCCGAGGTGGAGCAGGCGCCGAAGAGGTCGCCCGACGGGGTGAGGAGCAGCAGTGCGATGGTGTCGTGGTTGGGGGCCTTGGCCTTCTCGGCCTCCTGCGCCGTCTTCCAGGTCTCCCAGGCGGCCCTCTGGCCCGGCGTCACGGCCGGACCCTCCTCGAACTTCCGCTCGCGGGCGAAGCGTTGGGCGCCCTCGCCGACCAGCATCACATGGCGGGTCTCCTCCATGACGCGCCGGGCGATGGACACCGGGTGCTTGAAGCCCTCGACCGCGGCCACCGATCCGGCCCGGTGGCCCGGACCCGACAGGATGCAGGCGTCGAGTTGAACCACGCCGTGGGCCGCCGGGATGCCTCCCAGGCCCACGCTCGGGTTCGACAGGTCGGCCTCGGCGAGGCGCACCCCCTGCTCGACGGCGTCGAGGCCGGTCTTCCCGGAACGCAGGACCTCGAGGGTGCGGTCGTTGGCCGGCTTGCCGAAGGGCCAGGTGGAGATCACCAGGGGCGGCCGGGCGGAGGCGTCGGCCGGGCGGGAACCGCCCTTGGCCGACCTCGACTTGGCCGACTTGGGGTTGGCGGCCAGGAGCGGACCGGCCGACACGGCCGCCATCGAGGAACCCAGGAACACCCTGCGGGGAATCTTCATGGCCCCAAGGCTCCCGAAGAACCGGCGCGATGCAAGCATCCGGGCGGGAGGCCCTCCGGCGGATCCGCGCCTTCCGGCCTTCGTCCCCATCCACCGGCGTTCCCGGACCGGCCACCGCGCGCGGAATCCCCGTGGGAGGCCCATTTCCCGCCTGTTCAGGGCCCTGGTCGCCCGTTAGGCTTCCGGCTGTCATCATGCCGGCCGAGACCCTCATCATCGTCCCGACCTACAACGAGCGCGAGAACCTGCCCGAGCTGGTGCGCCGGCTCGGTGCGCTGCCCGTCGCCGTGGAGATGCTGGTGGTCGACGACAACTCCCCGGACGGCACCGGACGGATCGCCGACGAACTGGCGGCGCAGCATCCGTGGGTGCATGTCCTGCACCGGACGGTGAAGGATGGCCTCGGCCGGGCCTACGTGGCGGGCTTCCAGTGGGCCTTGGCCCGCGACTACCGCTTCATCTTCGAGATGGACGCGGATTTTTCCCACAACCCGGCCGACATCCCCCGCCTCCTGGAGGCGGCCAAGGATCAGCAGGCCGACCTCGTGCTGGGTTCCCGCTACTCCGGCGGCATCCGCGTCATCAACTGGCCGCTGCCCCGCCTGCTGCTCTCGCTCTGGGGCGGCTTCTACACCCGGCTCATCACCGGCATGCCCTTCAGCGACCCGACCGGGGGCTTCAAGTGCTTCCGTAAGGAGACCTTGGCGGCCATCGACGTCGGCTCGGTGACGGCCAACGGCTACAGCTTCCAGATTGAGCTGACCCACCGCGTCTGGCGGCGCGGCCTCCAGGTCGCCGAGGTTCCCATCATCTTCACCGACCGCGAGCAGGGCGTCTCAAAGATGTCCCGCGACATCGCCATCGAGGCGGCCTGGATGGTTTGGCGGCTCCTGCTGGAGAACCGGCTGCGCCGTCATCCCGACACCGACGGGCCGTGACCCGTCGTCGAGGTCCCCGGGCCCTTGGCACCTCGGCCATCCTGCGGCAGGCTGAGGCCCGTATGCGTTCGCAATCGCTGGACTTCCTGGAAACCCTGGTCAACACCCCCAGCCCGGTCGGGCATGAGACGCGCGGCCTGCGCGCTTGGTTCGATTACGCCGGACAATACGCCGACGAGACCTTCTCCGACGCCTACGGCAACTGCGTGGCCGTGCTGAACAAGGGCAGCGGCCCTCGCCTGATGCTCGCGGCACACGCCGACGAGATCGCCATGTCGGTGAACTTCGTCACGCCCGAGGGATTCATCCATGTCCGCAAGACCGGCGGCATCGATCCGGCCATCACCAAGGCCCAGCGGGTGACGATCCACACCCGGAAGGGTCCGGTCTTGGGCGTGGTCGGCAACGTCGCGCCGCACCTGACCCGCGGCGACGGCGAGGCCAAGGCGCCGAAGATCCACGAGCTCTTCATCGACATCGGCTCGCCCTCGAAGGAGGAGGCCCTGAAGCGGGTGCGCATCGGCGACCCCATCACGCTGAACGACCGCTTCGAGAGGCTGCATGGCGACCTGGCCGTCGCCCGGGCCTTCGACAACCGCATCGGCACCTTCGCCGTGGCCGAAACCCTTCGCCTGCTCAAACCCGTAGCCAAGAAGCTCCACGTCGAGGTCTGCGCCGTGGCCAACGTGCAGGAGGAGGTCGGCCTGCTCGGGGCCCGCCAAATCGCCTACTCGCTCCATCCCGAGACCGCCCTCGTGGTGGACGTCACCCATGCAACCGATTATCCGACGGTGGACCAGCGAGCCCACGGCGACATCCGGCTCGGAGCCGGCCCGGCACTGACCCATGGCGGCTGCAACCACCCGACCGTCGTGCAGCGCCTCGAGGAGGTGGCCGCGAAGAAGAAGATCCCCCTGCAGCACGAGGCCATGAGCGCCACCAGCGGCACCGACACCGACGTGATCTTCTGGACCCGGGGCGGGATCCCCAGCGGCCTCATCAGCCTGCCCAACCGCTACATGCACTCGCCGGTCGAGATGGTGAATCTCAAGGACCTCGAGTTCATCCCCGAGCTGATGGCCGCGTTCGCGTTGTCGATCGGCAAGGGCGAGAAGTTCAAGGTGGTCATCTGACCCCTACGGCCCCGGCCCCGGGCGAGGGTCACTCGACCGAGGCGACCTCCAGCTCGGCGAGCTTGGTGGCCGCGGCCTCCCAGTCGGTGGTGGTCTTGTGGAGGTCGTGGCCGACGGCCCGCAGCTGCTGCTGGAGCTCCTGCGAGCGACCCGGCCTGGTGTAGGTCTCGGGCTTCTCCATCTCGGCCGTCAACTGCACCTGCCTGGCCTCGAGCGTGGCAATGCGCGCCTCCAGCGTGGCCACGTGCTTCTTCTGGAAGCCCATCGCCTTGCGCGCCTCCGCGGCCTGATGGCGACGTTCCTTGGATGAGGCGCTGATCACCGGCCTCGACGAGGCGACCGGTCCTCCGGTGGCCGGCCGGGCATTGGTCAGGCCGGTGCCGTTGGAGGCCTGGGTCAGGGCCACCCGCGCCGACGACGCCTTGATCTTCTCCAGGTAGTAGTCGTAGTCGCCCGCGTAGGGGGTCAGCACGCCGCCGCTGACGTGCAGCACCCGCGTGGCGATGGCCCGGATGAAGTACACGTCGTGGCTGATGAAGACGAGGGTGCCGATGAATTCGCTCAAGGCCGCCACCAGCGCGTCGATGCTGGCGATGTCCAGGTGGGTCGTCGGCTCGTCCATGAGCAGCAGGTTGGGCGGATCGAGCAGCAGCTTCACGAGGGCCAGGCGGGTTTTCTCGCCACCGCTCAAGACGGCCACCTTCTTGAAGACGTCGTCGTCGCGGAAGAGGAAGCACCCCAGCAGCGAGCGGATGTACAGCTCGGTCACCCGGGCCGGGGTGTCGCCGGCCTCCTCGAGGACCGTGCGCCCCGGCTGGAGCATCTCGGTGCGGTACTGGGAGAAGTAGCCCACCTTCACGCGCAGCCCGGGGTCGCGCTCGCCGGCCTGCGGCGTCAGGTTGCCCGCCAGGAGCTTGAGCAGCGTGGACTTGCCCGAGCCGTTGGGCCCGACCAGCACCGTGCGGTCGCCGCGCTGCGCCTCGAATTCCAGGCCGGTGTAGATGACGTTCTCACCGTAGGCGAAGTCGATGCCCTTGAGGGTGATCACCCGCTGACCGCTCTTCTCCGGCTGGGGGAAGGCGAAATCCACGGTGGCCGCCGCCTGCTCCGGGGCGTTGATCTTCTCCATGCGGTCGATCTGCTTGAGCTTGGCCTGCGCCCGCGTCGCCGTGGTGTTCTTGGCCCGGAAGCGGTTCACGAAGTCCATCAGCCGGCCGATCTCGCGCTGCTGGTTCTTGAAGGCGGCCAACTGCTGCTCCTGCTGCGCCTCGCGCTGGTCCAGGAAGGCGTCGTAGTTGCCCGAGTAGCGGTAGAGCCGCTCGTTGCGGATCTCGACGATGCCCGTCACCAACTGGTTGAGGAACTCGCGGTCGTGCGAGATGACCAGGATCGCGCCGGGGTAGTTCTTCAGGTAGCCTTGGAACCAGATCAACGTCTCGAGGTCGAGGTGGTTGGTGGGCTCGTCGAGCATGAGGATGTCCGGCTCCTGCACCAGCAGGCGCGCCAGGTGCGCCCGCATCACCCAGCCGCCCGAAAGCTCGCGCGCCGGCCGGTCGAAGTCGGTGTCGCGGAAGGCCAGGCCCTTGAGCAGGCGCTTGGCCTTGGCGATGGCCGGGCCGTCGGCATAGAAGTGGTGGTCGTCGTCGGGCTCGGAGCCGGGCGCATGCTGGCTGGTGGCGATCTCGAGCACCGTCTGGTCGCCCACCGGCGCGCTCTCCTGGGGCAGGAACCCGACGGTCGTGCCGCGCTGGAAGGTCACCAGGCCGTCGTCGGGCTCCTCCTGCTGCAGGATGAGCTTGAAGAGGGTGGACTTGCCGGCGCCGTTCGGGCCGACCAGGCCCAGTCGGTCCTGGCGGTTGAACTGCAGGGAAAGGTCGGTGAACAGGGTCTTTCCCCCATATCCCTTGGAGACATTCGAGACGGTCAGCATCGCTGCCCCCGACGGTAGGGATTCCACCGCCGGTTCGGGAATCGGATTCTCTCGGGGCCGGGCCCGTTTCCGCTGCGCGTCGTGTTGACAACGGCGCACGGGCTCTCCATAACCGTGCGCAGCGTTGGCGCCTCGGTAGCTCAATGGCAGAGCAGCTGACTCTTAATCAGTTGGTTCTAGGTTCAAGTCCTAGCCGGGGCACCACTCCTCGATTTCTCCCACCCCAGTCCCAAACCTGCCGGGCACGAAACCTCCCGACGTTTCCCCAGCGAGACGTTTGATGAAGCCCAACGGCCCCTGCCCGGGGCGATCTCGATCGATGAAGCGTGCCTCAGCCAGCCTGGTCCGCGGTCTCCTCATCATGGTGCTGGCGGCCTTCGCCCTCCGCGTCCACGCGCAGGTTCCCGAGATCGTCTTCGACAACACCAAGGGCATCACCACCAACTACTACCTGATCGGCAGTCAGCACGGGGACGACATCAACCTGGCCGGCACCAGCCGAGTCGTCACGCACTTCACCTTTATGTACTTCGGGAATGTGCTGACCCCGTCGGGCGGATGGAAGATCCGGTTCTTCCGGAACGACGGTGAGCGGGAGTACCCGACCATCGCCAACACCCAGAAGCCCAAGACCCTCCTCTGGGAGAGCGCGACCTACCCCGTCCTCCCCGGGCTCCAGCTCACCACCCTGGACGTGCCGCGGGTGACCGTGCCCGACCGGTTCACCTGGACGGTCGATTTCCAGGGCCTCGCCCAAGACTCCGACAACGGGGCGGGGCTGATCATCGCCCATCCCCCGACCATCGGGGCCCTCCTCCCCGGCAAGACCCGGAACTTCATCGGCAGCTACGCCGACTTCTGGAGGCTCGAGGAGGCCGACGTGCCGGACTCCTGGGCGTTGAACCTGTTCAGCAGCAACCCCGACTCGGGTCCCCAGGGCAACTTCTACGCGCGCGTCGTGACCGAATCGATCCCGAACCGGGCCCCGGTCTGGACCTCGCCCGCGCTGACCCGCCGCGTGAGCGAGGGGTTGCTCCTGACGTTCCAGTTGCGCGCCACCGACGCCGACGTGCCGGCCCAAGCCTTGACCTATCGGCTGGCGACGGGCCCAACGGGGCTCACGGTGTCCACCAACGGTGTGCTGTCCTGGCAGCCCACGGAGGCGCAAGGACCCAGCACCAACCGGGTCCGGGTCGAGGTGGGCGACGGAATCGACACGGCCTCGCAGGAGTTCGAGATCGTGGTGCTCGAGCGGAACACCCCGCCGGTCTGGACGACGGTCGGCACCCGCCGGGTCAGCGAGGGCCAACGACTCTCCCTGCAACTCCGGGCCACCGACGCCGACCTGCCCGCCCAACCCCTGACCTACCGCCTCGTGTCAGGCCCGGCGGGTCTGTCGGTCACGACCAACGGCGTGCTGTCCTGGACGCCCGGCTACGACCAGGGGCCAGGCACCAACCGGGTCCGCGTCGGCGTCAACGACACCTTCGGCACCGTCACCCACGACTTCGACATCATCGTCCGGGACGTGGCGCCGCCCACGGCCCAGGCATCCCTGGCGCTCGTGCCGGCCTCCGGGCGGGCCTGGAGCCTCCACCTGCGGGCGACCGCCGGCGTGACCTTCCAGGTCGAACACAACACCCGCCTGGGCGCCGAGGGCTGGACGGCCGTCCCGGGTCTCGGGCCCGTGTCGGGCAAGGGCCTCTCCGAACCGGTCGTCCTGCCGCTGCCTGCGGACTCCTCGGCCACGCGGTTCTACCGGGTCCGTCGCCCCTGAAGCCCACGGAGCCCCACCCGGCCGAGCCGGGCAGGACCACCGACCCCACGCCCCATGCCCGAGAACCCCGCTCCCGCGACGACCGCTGAACGCCCCAGGCTGCGGGCCCTCATCGTGGAGGACTCCGAGTTCGACGCGCTGATCCTGGTCAACCACCTCCGGCAGGGGGGCTGGAAGGTCGAATCCAAGCGGGTGGCCGATGCGGGCGCCTTCGAGGGCGAGTTGCGCACCGGGGGCTGGGACCTGGTCCTCTGCGACCACTTCATGCCCGGGTTCAGCGCGCCGGAGGCCCTGCGGATCTACCAGCAGTCGGGACGGGACATGCCCTTCATCATCGTCTCAGGCGGCATCGAGGAAGGCGTGGCCATCGAGACCATGAAGTCCGGGGCGCACGACTTCATGACCAAGGGCTCGCCCGGCCGGCTGGTGCCCGCCGTCCAGCGCGAGCTGCGCGAGGCGGCCGTGCGCGCCGCCCGGCGGCAGGCCGAGACCGCGCTGCGCGAAAGCGAGCTGCGCTACCGCTCGGTCTGGGAGAACTCCACCGACGGGGTGCTGCTCATCGACCTCGAGGGCGTCATCCGCTTCGGCAACCCCGCCGTGAGGGTCATCTTCGGTTGGGATGCCGCGGAGGTCTGCGGCCGGACGCTCGACTTCCTGCAGGCGACCGACACCCCGCCCGGGACCTGGAGGACGGCCGCCGAGGCCGAGGACCGCCGGGTCTACGAGACCTGCGCCCGCCGATCCGACGGGTCGAAGGTGGAGGTCGAGATCGGCTTCACCCGCATGCGCATGGGCGCCCAGCAGTGGCTCGTGGCCTTCATCCGCGACATCACCGAACGCCGCCGGCACGAGGCCGAGATCCGCAAGGGCCGCCAGGAATTCGCGGCGGCCCGGGAGGTGCAGTCCCGCCTCTTCCCCACGTCTCCTCCCCAGGTGCCGGGGTTCGACATCGCCGGGCTCTCGCAGGCCGCCGAGGCCACCGGGGGCGATTCCTTCGACTACCTGCCGCTGCCCGACGGCTCCTGGGGCATCCTGGTGGCCGACGTCGCCGGACACGGCATGGGGCCGGCCCTGCTGATGGCCGAGACCCGCTTCTGCCTGCGCATGACCGCCCGCACGGAGGCCAGCCCGGCCGACATTCTCACCCAGGCCAACCGGCTGCTCGCCGAGGACCTCGGCGGCGACCGCTATGTGACGGTGTCCCTTGCGGCGATCCACCCCGCGAGCCGGGTCCTCCGACACGCCAGCGCCGGGCATCCGGCCACCTGGGTGCTCGACGCCGCCGGGCAGATCAAGGCCCGCCTGCGCCGCACCGGCAAGCCGCTGGGCCGGCAGGGCCAGGCCGCCTACACGGAGAACCCGCCGTTGGCCCTCGAATCGGGGGACACGGTGCTGCAACTGACCGACGGCATCGACGAGGCCATGCGGTCGGATGGAACCCTCTTCACCGTGGAACGGGTCCTCGACCTGATCCGCGCCCACCCGGGCATGCCCGCGGCCGAGCTGGCCCAGCATATCTGCCAGGCGGCCCGGGACTTCACCCGGCCGGAACCCCAGACCGACGACTTCACGGTCGTCCTCGTGCGCGTGCTGTGAGCGAGCATCCTGTCCAACCCGACGCCCTGCGGCACTTCTTCACGGGCCCGTGGATCAAGGGCGACCTGCTGCAGGCCTGGCTCGAGAAGCACGGCATCGCCGCGGTCCTCGAACCGGCCGACCCGGCTGACCCGGTGGAGCCGACACGACCTGCGGGCACGGTGGCCGGCGACCCCGAGGACCTCGACCGCCCGATGCGCGTGCTCGTGTCCGAGGCCGATTTCCCCAGGGCGCACGCCCTGTTCTTCACCGAGCGCGAAGGAGAACTCTGATGCCCCCGGAATCCCACGACCAACGGCTCGACCGGGCCGAGGCCGCCCTCGCCCACCTCGAACGGAACTTCGACGCCCTGAACTCGGTGGTGATCGACCAGGGCAAGCTCATCGCCCGGTTGCAGCGGCAACTGGAGACGCTGGGCCAGACCCTGCGGGCGCAGGACGGGGACCGCATCGCGCCACACAACCAGAAGCCGCCCCACTACGCTCCCTGAGCCGGTGCTGCCAATCCGGGTGATGTCCGGCCCGTGGCAGGGCCCCGGGACCATGGCCCAAGCCGTCCGGCACCACCTGCCGGGGCTCGCGGAAAACCCAGCCTACGCCAGGACCGTGACCACGGCGTAGTTGCGCCGGCCCTTGCGCAGGAGCAGGTGCTTGCCGAAGAGCAAGTCGGCGGTGGTGACCGCACGCTGGACCTCCGCCACGCGCACGTTGTTGAGCGAGGCCCCGCCGCCCTGGATGTCCGTGCGGGCCTGGCCCTTGCTGGCCGACAGGCCGGCATGCACCAGCAGCTCGGTGACGGGCATGCCCGCCCCGGCCAGCCGCGAGGCCTCGAGGGTCTTCGTCGGCACCTCGCCCAGCAGTTCGTTGAAGGTGCCTTCGCCCACGCCCGCCAGGTCGCCCCCGAAGAGGATCTCGCTGGCCCGCACCGCCTCCTGCGCGGCCGACTCCCCGTGCACCAGCGTCGTCACCTCGCGGGCCAGGGCCTTGTGGGGCGCACGCGCCCCGGGGTTGGCCACCAGGTCCTGCTCGAGGGCGGCAATCTGCTCGGAGGAGAGGAACGTCAGGACCTTCAGCAGCTTGACCACATCGCGGTCGTCGCTCTGCACGAAGAACTGGTAGAAGCGGTACGGGCTGGTCCGCTTGGAATCGAGCCACACGGCCCCGGAGGCGCTCTTGCCGTACTTGGTGCCGTCGGCCTTGGTGAGCAGCGGCAGCGTGAGGCCCCACACCGGCACGCCCAGCTTCTTGCGGCACAGCTCGGTGCCGGCCGTGATGTTGCCCCACTGGTCGGTCGCGCCGATCTGGAGCTCGCAACCGACGTGGCTGCGCAGGTGGTAGAAATCGTAGGCCTGCAGCAGCATGTAGCTAAACTCGGTGTAGCTGATGCCGTTGTCGCGGTCCTCCATGCGGGCGCGGACCGATTCCTTGGCCACCATGGCGTTGACCGTGAAGTGCTTGCCCACGTCGCGCAGGAACTCCAGGTACGAGATGGGGCCGAACCAGTCGAAATTGTCCACCAGGCGCGCCGCATTGGCCGGGGCGTCGAAGTCGAGGAACCGGGCTAACTGCCCCTGGATCGAGGCGATGTTGTGCCGCAACACCTCCGGGCTCAGCAGGTTGCGCTCCGACGAGCGGCCGCTGGGATCGCCGATCATGCCGGTGGCCCCGCCGGCCAGCGCGATGGGCGTGTGACCGGCCTGCTGGAAGCGCCGCAGGCACAGGAGCGGAACCAGGTTGCCGACATGCAGCGAATCGGCCGTGGGATCGAAGCCGCAGTACAGGGTCGTGGGCCCCGAGGCGAGCCGGGCGGTCAGCGCCTCAAGGTCGGTGCAATCGGCGTAGAGCCCCCTCCAGCGCAGTTCGTCGAGAATGTTCATCGGCGCGGCGATTCAACCACAGGGGCCGCCCGGCGGGAACTGCGCGTCGATCCCGGCCTAGGGTCCGCCCGGGGCCGGCGGAGGTCCCGCACGCACGCACCGGAAACCCAGGTGGGAGCTGCCGGTGTCCACCGCACCCTTGCCCCGCGTGCCGATCAGGAACCGGGCACAATACTGGTCGCTGCACAGGAACGACCCGCCCCGATGGACCCGCTTGGGCACGCCCGGCTCGTCGGGATCGTGGCTGTCGGAGGGCCCCCGGGGATTGCGGACCACCCCGGCGTCGCCCGCCCGGGATCGGTAGGCGTCGGGGCGGTACCAGTCGCTGCACCACTCCCAGACATTGCCGGCGACGTCGTACAGGCCGAATCCGTTGGGGGCGTACCGGCGCACGGGCGCGATGCCCCGGAACCCGTCCAGCGCGGCGTCGGCGTCGGGGAAGCGACCCTGGAAGGCGTTGCAGCGCCAGCGGCCCCCGGCATCGAGGCGATCGTCGCCCCAGGCGTAGGCCTTGCGGTCCAGGCCGCCACGCGCGGCGAACTCCCACTCGGCCTCGGTGGGCAGGCGCTTGCCGGCCCACCGGGCGTACGCCTCGGCGTCGGCGTAGGCCACGTTCACCACCGGGTGGTCGCCCTTGCCCTCGATGGAGCTGGCCGGCCCTTCCGGATGCCGCCAGTCGGCCCCGGGCACGTAGCGCCACCACTGCAGCGGATCCTCCAGCATCACCGGACCCTCCGGCCTCACGAACACCGCCGCGCCGGGGACCAGCAGGGCCGGGTCGGCCCCGGGGAATTCCTCGGCCCGGGGTGCATGCTCGGCGACCGTGCGGTACCCCGTGGCGGCCACGAAGCGCGCGAACTGGTCGTTGGTCACCTCGGTTGCATCGATCCAGAACCCGTCGACCGCCACCCGGTGGACGGGCTCGGCGTCCGTGAAGCCGTCGCGCAGGCCCGTGCACATCGGCTCGCCCGCCCCGAGGCCCGAACGGAGCACGGCGGTGGCCGAGGTGCCCGGACCGCCCATCCAGAACTCGCCCCCCGGGATCCACACCATGCCCTCGACAGAGGCGGCGGACCCCGATGCCGGAACCTGGACGGCCGGGTCCGCCCCGGACGGCGACGGCGGAGTCTCCGGCACGGTCGGCCGGCCGCAGCCCTGGGCTCCCAGCAGGGCGAGGACCACTCCCAGTGCCGCGCCCAGGCCGGCCGATGCGGCGACCGGCACCCGTGGGCATCCACTGGAAACCGGCGCACTCACAGCAGGGTTCCCTGGCCCGAGGCCTCCCACGGCAGTCCCAGTTCCGAGAGCAGGCTGCGGAAACCCCACCTGCGGTACATCGACCCGAGGCGTTCCCGGCGGGCGGCGTCCGGAGGTTCGATGCGCAGGGCCTCGAGGTCGGGTCCCCCGGCGAGGTCGGTGCGGAGCGCGATCAACCGACGGTTGCGGCGGAGGGACCCCTCCGCGGCCAAGAGGTTGGACCGCTGCGACTCCGACTTGATCTCGGCCAGCCGGGCCATCAGCGACTCGATGCTCCCGTATTTCTGCAGCAGCTGGGTGGCCGTCTTGGGCCCGACGCCCTGGACGCCCGGGATGTTGTCGACCGCGTCGCCGATGAGGCTCAGCCAGTCGACGACCTGGTCCGGCCGGACCCCGGTCTTGGCCTCGACCTCGGCGCTCGTCCACACCTTCTCGGACTTGTCGTTGGGGTTGAAGACCCCCACCCGGTCGCCAACCAGCTGCATGAAGTCCTTGTCGGAACTGGCGACGACCGTGCGCCAGCCCCTCGCCTCCGCACGCCGGGCGTAGGTGCCGATCCAGTCGTCGGCCTCCGTCTGCGGCTGGCTCCAGGCGGCCACCCCGGCGGCCTCGAGCCACCCCTCGATCTCTGGGAACTGCCGCTCGAGGTCGTCGGGCGTCGGGGCCCGCTGCTGCTTGTACTCCGGCAGGTCGGCCATGCGCTCGGCCGCCAACCCCCGGTCCCACAGCACCAACCGGTGGGTCGGCCGGAGGATGCCCTCCATCTTCTGGAGCATCTTCACGAAGCCGTAGATGGCGTTGGTCGGGGCACCCTCGGGAGAGTTCAGCGAGCGGATCGCATAGAAGGCCCGGTAGGCGTAGGCGTGGCCATCCACCAGCAACAACGTGGGCGAGGAATCCGTCGACGACATGCGCTTCAGAAGGTGCGGACAACCGCCCCGGCCAGACAAGGATGCCTTTGGGGAGGCCCACGGGCGTGGAGCCGGCGAAGGACCGGCAGTGCCACCGGGGCCCGTCAACCCCCCGGAAAACCAAGGGTTTACGACATCCGGAACCCAAAAAACCATGATTTCACGCGATGTTTCACGGATTTTCCCGCGTTGACGCTTGCCCGCTCCCGGATAACCTGACGGTTCTGCTTCCACGCGGACTCCCGCGTTTCCATCCAAAGACACAACTAGCGATTATGGCGAAAGCTCCGAAATACGTTTACACCTGGGGTAACAAGAAGGCCGACGGCGACGGTTCCATGAAGGCCCTGCTGGGCGGCAAGGGCGCCAACCTGGCCGAGATGACCCGCATCGGCCTCCCGGTGCCTCCGGGATTCACCATCACCACGGAGGTGTGCACCTACTTCTACGCCCACAAGAAGACCTACCCGAAGGAGCTCCAGTCCCAGATGGAGGCCGGTGTGGCCAACATGGAGAAGATCATGGGCACCAAGTTCGGGGCCACCTCCGGCATGCCGCTGCTCGTGGCCGTCCGCTCGGGCGCCCGCGACTCGATGCCCGGCATGATGGACACCATCCTGAACCTCGGCCTGAACGACCAGTCGGTGCTCGCCCTCGAGGCCGCGACCAAGAACGGCCGCTTCGCCTGGGACTGTTACCGCCGCTTCATCCAGATGTACGGCGACGTCGTGCTCGGGGTGCAGAAGCGCGAGGGTGAGGACCATGAGCCCTTCGAGACGGTCATCCACGAGTTCAAGCACGAGATGTACCACGCCGACATCGAGGACTCCAAGCTGACCGCCGAGGACCAGCAGGAGCTGGTCAAGCGCTTCAAGGCGCTGGTCAAGGAGCGCACCGGCAAGGTGTTCCCCAACAACCCCTGGGATCAGCTGCGCGGGGCCGCCGGCGCCGTGTTCGGCTCCTGGATGAACGACCGCGCGATCGTCTACCGCCGCAAGTACAACATCCCCGCCGAGTGGGGAACCGCCGTCAACGTGCAGGCGATGGTGTTCGGTAACACCGGCGAGACCTCCGGTTCCGGCGTGGCCTTCACCCGCAACCCGGCCAACGGCACCAACGAGTTCTATGGTGAGTTCCTGGTCAACGCCCAGGGCGAAGACGTCGTCGCCGGCGTCCGCACCCCGGAGCCCGTGCTCAAGCTGAAGGACGTGATGCCCAAGTCCTACGCCGAGCTGCTGGCCGTCCGCAAGACGCTGGAGAAGCACTTCAAGGACGTGCAGGACATCGAGTTCACGATCCAGGAAGGCAAGCTGTTCATGCTCCAGACCCGCAACGGCAAGCGCACGGCCGCCGCGGCCCTGAAGTTCGCCGCCGACATGGTCAAGGAGAAGCTCATCGACTGGGAGACCGCCGTGATGCGCAACCCGGCCGACCAGCTCGAGCAGCTCCTGGCCCCCATCTTCGACCTCGCCGAGGTCAAGAAGGCCAAGGTCATCGCCACCGGCCTCCCGGCCGGCCCCGGCGCCGCCACCGGCAAGATCTACTTCAACGCCGACCGCGCCGTGCAGGCCTCCGAAAAGGGCGAGAAGGTGCTGCTGGTCCGCGTCGAGACCTCCCCGGAGGATCTCCGCGGCATGATCGCGGCCGAGGGCATCCTCACGGCCCGTGGCGGCGTCTCGTCGCACGCGGCGCTCGTCGCACGCCAGATGGGCAAGGTCTGCGTCTGCGGCGCGGCCGCCGTGCAGATCGACTACGACAAGAAGACGGCCACCATCGACGGCCACACCTTCGGCGAAGGTGACTTCCTGTCCATCGACGGCACCTCGGGCCTGGTCTACGCCGGCCAGATCAAGACGGCCCCGTCCGAGATCGTCTCGGGCCTCCTGAACGGCGACAAGGCCGCCCAGAAGACCGAGAAGTACAAGAACTACGCCCAGCTCATGGACTGGTGCAAGAAGGCCACCCGCATGTCCGTGCGCACCAACGCCGACACCCCGGAGCAGACCTCCCAGGCGATCGCGTTCGGCGCCGAGGGCATCGGCCTCACCCGCACCGAGCACATGTTCTTCGAGGGCGACCGCATCGACGCGATGCGCGAAATGATCCTCGCCGACAACCTGCCGGCCCGCGAGGCCGCGCTGGCCAAGCTCCTGCCCTACCAGCGCGAGGACTTCTTCGGCATCTTCAAGGCGCTGAAGGGCTTCCCGGCGACCATCCGGTTCCTCGATCCGCCGCTGCACGAGTTCCTGCCGCACTCCAAGGAGCAGCAGATGGACCTGGCCCGGAAGCTCAGCATCCCGGTCGAGAAGATCATGGCCCGCGTGCACGAGTTGCACGAGTTCAACCCCATGCTCGGCTTCCGCGGCTGCCGCCTCGGCATCAAGTACCCCGAGATCACCCGCATGCAGGCCCGCGCCGTCCTCGAGGCCGCGGCCGACGCGACCAAGAAGGGCTTCAAGGCCAAGCCCGAGATCATGATCCCGCTGGTGGGCTTCAAGAAGGAGCTCGACCTGCAGGTCGAGATCGTCCACCAGGTCGCCGAGCAGGTGCAGAAGGAGAAGAAGGTGAAGATCGCCTACTCCGTCGGCACCATGATCGAGATCCCGCGCGGCGCGCTGACCGCCGACGAGATCGCCCAGACGGCCGAGTTCTTCAGCTTCGGCACCAACGACCTCACGCAGACCTGCCTCGGCATGTCGCGTGACGACTCCGGCTCCTTCCTCGGCGCCTACACCGAGAACGAGATCGTGAAGAAGAACCCGTTCGCCTCCATCGACCAGACCGGCGTGGGCCAGCTGGTGAAGATCGCGGCCGAGAAGGGCAACGCCACCCGCCCGGGCATCAAGCTCGGCATCTGCGGCGAGCACGGCGGCGACCCGGATTCGGTGAAGTTCTGCCACCGCGTGGGCCTGACCTACGTCAGCTGCTCGCCCTACCGGGTGCCGGTGGCCCGCCTCGCGGCGGCCCAGTCGGCCATCGAGGACAAGCGCAAGGTGGCCCCGACCAAGGCCAAGGCCCCGGCCAAGAAGAAGCGCTGAGGCGCTCCTCGGAGCCCATCGATCGACAGACCAACCGCCCGGAGAAATCCGGGCGGTTTTTTGTTGGCGGATGATGGGCGCGCACCACGGGTGGGTATCGCGCGGACCGCCCGCTTGCCTGCCCATCGGAGGGATCCGGCCCGGGGCTCAAGGCCTGTCGGCGGGAGCGGCCGGGGCCGTGGCCTCCGGGGTCCCGGGGCCGGTCGACGGCACGCCCAGCGGGGGCAAGCCCTGCTTCTCGCGCCAGGTGCGCTCCAGGCGGACCTTGACCACCGAGTGGACCGCGTTGGTCACCACATCCAGGTGGGTGCGGGCCTCGGACCATCGGCCGGCCTTGATCTGCCATCGGGCCAGGTGCAACCGCACCCCCTCCCGCTCCTCGTCCAGCGTGGCCAGACGCATGGCGTTGGTCCAAGCGCCCAGGCCCGACTCGGCGACCGCCAGTTCAGCCGCCTTGCGAGCCACCTCGTTGGTGGCCGGCGCAGGCTTCACCCCATACCAGGTCTGGGCGACATCGGAGGCCAGTTTGAAATCGAGGGGACGCAGCGCGGTGGCCTTGGCATAGAACTCGAAGGCCTTCTTGAAAACCCCCTGCTCATCGACGCCGTAGTACTTCTCGGCATCTCGGCGGAAGAGGTAGGTCACCGTGCCGAGGGAGTGCCAGTATTGGGCCTCGGTGGGCTTCAGTTCGATGGCCTTCTCGAAGTAGGGGAACGCCTTTTCAATGGGGCCCCGATGGGCGTAGTGGCCGGCGAGGTTGTTCCACACGGCCGGATTCGACGGATCCATCGACCGGGCCCTCTCCCACTGGTCGACCATGGCGAACTCGTCGCCGATGTCCCCGAGGAAGCTGCCGTAGGCCACCACCGACCGGGCATGCTTCGGGTTCCTTTCCATGAAGGACAGGTAGCGCTTGCGCACCTCATCGTGACGGCCATCGATCCGCGCCTTGAATTCCGCACCCACCTCGGCGCCGTCGGGCAGGGCGTCCAACCAGCGCTCGACCTGATCACTCACCTGGTCATCGAGCCGGAGGAGGGCCTGGAAATCGGCCTCGACCGGATCGTTGGTCGCCACCACAGGCACGGAGATGCCGGCCCGTTCTTCCAGCGCGGAGTTCAGGACGGCCGTCTTGTTGGTGGCCAGAAGCAGGGTCAAGGCCCCCGCGAGGACGTCGCTCATTGCCGTAGCGTAGCACAACCGCCCGGGCGGCGCACCGACCGGGGCCCATGTAGGTCCGCCTGTAACCTGCCGGCCTCCTCCGGGGTCTGCTCCAACGAACAACCCGCCGGGAACCCCCGGCACCCCAGAGAAAACTTCATGAACCTCCGCAAGATCGCCCTGTTGACCGCCCTGATCGGCCTGAGCCTCGCGCCGCTGTCGGCGCAGGATGCCAAACCTGCCGCCCCGGCCACCCCCTCGGCCGAGAAGGCCGACAAGAAGGGCAAGGGAGCCCGCGAGGAGTGGGACAAGCTCACCGAGGCCGAGAAGACCGAGAAGCTCAAGGAGCGCAAGGCCAAGATGGAGGCGCGCCTCAAGGACCTGAAGGCCAAGAAGGCCTCCGGCACGCTCACCGACAAGGAGACCCAGCAACTCGAGCGCCTCGAAAAACAGGCGGCCCGGGGAGATCGTCCGCCGGGCGAGCGTCCCCCTGGTGGCAAGCGCGCCAAGAAGAGCGAGGCCAAGGACAACTAAGCCCAGGTTCCGCGGGCTTCCGGGATCGCCCCTTAGCGGCATCCGGTCCGCCACCCTGACAACGCCGCCCACCGGGCGGCGTTGTTGCGCCGGCATCACCCGCCCGGGCCGGTGGACTCAGGCGGACGATCTGGGGCAGACGCACCCGAACTCGTCGACCAGTCCGCGACCAGACCGCCACCGGACCGAGACCGGACCTCCGCCAACCTGCGGTGCCTGCCACGACCCATGGCTCACCAGCGGGCGCGGAAGGCGAACCGGGGAGCGCAGTGGATGGGGGCTGGCGCGTAGATGACCGGGGCCGGGGCATACACCGCGGGCGGCGGCCCATAGGTCACGACGTGGGCCGGGGCGTAGACGACCGGCGCCGGCGCATAGACCACGGGTACGGGAGCGTACACCACAGGGGCCGGGGCATACACCACCGCCGGGGGAGGCGGCGGAGGCGGAGCAGGATGGGCAAACACCGGTGCCGCGACGGACACCACGCCGACCGGCGGCGGCGGCGCGCCCCAGGAACCTGCGGACACCCCGACGCCGACGCCTCCTCCCCAGCTTCCGATGCTGACGCCCCAGGAGATGTTCCCGGCGTGGAGGGTGGCGGTGAGGGACGACGTGCCCGCGAAAAGTGCAGCCGCGACGAGGAGGGATTTGTTCATGCGGTGGGAACCGGGGAACCACCCACATCAGCCTCCGACGGCCGAACCAACGCCTTATTCAGCGGCCCCGGCACCCGGGGTCTCCAGACGGTCCAGCAACCTCTGGTGAATGCCCCCGAAGCCGCCGTTGCTGAAGACGCACACCACGTCGCCCGGCCGGGCGGCCCCGGCCACGTGGTCGATGATGGCCTCGACCGTCGGCAGGTAGGCCGCCGGCTTGCCCGTCAGGCGCAAGTCCTGCATGAGCTTCTCCGGGTCGAGGCGCTCGCCCAGGGGCAACTGCTCGAGCCGAGCCACCTCGGCCACCACCACGACGTCGGCACGCTCGAGGGCATCGACCAGTTCGTGCTGGAAGACGTTGCGTCGGGTGGTGTTGGAACGGGGCTCGAAGACCGCCCAGATCCGGCGGCCGGGGAACTTCACGCGGAGGGCGCGCACCGTTTCCCGGATCGCCGTCGGGTGGTGCCCGAAGTCGTCGATCACCACCACGCCGCCCGACTCGCCCAGGACCTCCATGCGGCGCTTCACGCTGAGGAACGAATCGAAGGCGCCCTGGATGACCGTGTCGCGGATGCCGCAGTGGCGGGCCGCGGCCGCGACGGCCAGGGCGTTGCGCACGTTGAGTTCGCCCACCATGGGGATGCGGAACCGGGTGCCACCCAGCTCGAACTCCGAGCCGTCGTCCTTCAGGACGAGGCCGCCGGCCCGCAGCTCATTGCCGGCACCGAGACCGAAGCGCTTGACCGGGCAGTGCCGCACGTCGAGCAACGGCGCAAGGTTTGGCTCGTCGCCATTGGCCAGGAGCAGCCCGTTTCGGGGGACCAGGTGGATGAAGCGCCGGAAGCTGAGCTGGATTTCGGCGAGCGTCGGGAAGATGTCGGCGTGGTCGAACTCCAGGTTGTTCAGAATGGCCACCTCCGGCAGGTAGTGGACGAACTTCGAGCGCTTGTCGAAGAAGGCCGTGTCGTACTCGTCGCCCTCGATCACGAACCACTCCGAGTCGGTGAAGCGCGCCCCCTGGCCGAGGTTGCGGGGAATGCCGCCGATGAGGAACGACGGGTTCAGGCCCGCGCGCTCCAGCACCCAGGCCAGCAGCGAGGCGGTGGTCGTCTTGCCATGCGTGCCGGCGACCACCAGCGAGCGGCGGCCCCGGATGAAGAACTCCTTGAGCAGCTCGGGCAGCGAGCAGTACCGCAGACGGCGCTCCAACACGGCTTCGGCCTCGGGATTGCCCCGGGAGATGGCGTTGCCCACCACCACGAGGTCGGGTCGGTGGGCCAGGTTGGCCTCGGCGTACCCGGCGTTCACCCGGATGCCGCGTTCGGCCAGGAAGGTGGACATCGGCGGGTAGATCACATCCTGGTCGGACCCGCTCACCTGGTATCCCAGCTGGTGCATGGCCGCCGCGGCGCTGGCCATGGCCGTGCCGCCGATGCCGATGAAGTGGACGCTGCGCAGATTCCCGAACACGGGCCAAGCGTAGGGTCGGGGGCGATCAAGCCCAAGTTCCAAACCAGCCCAAACCGGCATCGCGAGGCCCTGAATAATCACTTTGCGGGATGAAGCCCCGGACCCATCCTGACCCCTATGTCCGTGAGCCAAGCGCCGCTCCGCACCTCGGACGGTGTCCCGGGGCGGCCTTTTGTCACAGCCCATCCCGACCTCGACAGCGCGATCACCCGCTCGCAGGGCTACCTGCTGTCCGAACAGCGGCCCGAGGGGTACTGGGTCGGCGAGCTGATGGTGGACGTGACGCTCGTGGCGGACATGGTCGCCTTCTACCACTGGTGGGGCCGGGTCGATGCCGGATGGCAGCGCAAGGCCGTCCGCCACATCTTCGACAAGCAGCTCGCCGACGGTGGCTGGAACATCTACCCCAACGGCCCCGCGGAGGTGAACGCCACGGTGAAGGCCTACCTGGCGCTGAAGCTGGCCGGCATCCCCACCACCGATCCCCGGATGCTCCGCGCCCGCGAGATGGCCCGCTCGCTCGGCGGCGTGCCGCGGATGAACACCTTCTCCAAGCTCTACCTCGCATTGCTCGGCCTGGTGACTTGGAACCACGTGCCGACCATCCCGTGCGAGGTGCTGCTCATCGGCAAGTGGTTCCACGTGAACTTCTGGGAGATGAGCAACTGGTCGCGGGCGATGATCATCCCGCTGGCCATCATCAACCACTTCCGCCCGACGCGCCCGGTGAAGGTGGACCTCGACGAGCTGTACCCGACGGGCAAGTGGGAATTGGACGAGACCTTGCGGCCCCGTTATTTCGACTTCTCGCTGCGGAACGGCTTCCTCTGGCTGGACCGGCTGCACAAGTTCGCCGAGTGGGTCAGCCGCCAGGGACTGCACCCCTTCCGGCGGCGGGCCATCAGGCGGGCCGAGACCTGGATGCTCGAGCGCTTCGAGGGCAGCGACGGCCTGGCGGCGATCTTCCCGGCGATGCTCAACGCCCTCATCGCGCTCATCGCCCTGGGCTACCCCGACGACCACCCGCAAGTCATCCGGGCCCACCACGAGCTCGAGAAGCTCATGCACTTCACGGACGACTCCGTGCGCATCGAGCCCTGCTTCTCCCCGGTCTGGGACAGCGCCATCGTGGCGATCTGCCTGCGCGAGTCCGGCGTGCCGGGCCACCACCCCCGGATGAAGCGGGCGGCCGAGTGGCTGATGGACATGGAGATCCGCTTCCGCGGCGACTGGATCCACAAGAACCCGGCCGACGTGGAGGCCTCCGGCTGGGTGTTCGAATACGCCAACCAGTGGAACCCCGATGTCGACGACACGGCCATGGTCATCCTGGCGCTGCGGCTCATCCCCACCGACGATCCCCGCCGACGCGACGAGTGCCGCACCCGGGCCATCCGCTGGATGATGACCTTCCAGTGCCGCGACGGCGGCTGGGCCGCCTTCGACAAGGACTGCACCAAGTCCATCCTGGAGAAGGTCCCCTTCGCCGACCACAACGCCATGCTCGACCCCGAGTGCGCGGACATCACCGCGCGCATCCTCGAGCTGCTGGGCTACGAGGGCTGGGATCGCGACTGCCCCCAGGTCCAGCGCGCCATCACCTATCTGAAGGGCCAGCAGGAGGCCGACGGCTCGTGGTACGGCCGGTGGGGCGTGAACTACATCTACGGCACCTGGCAGGTGCTCCGGGGCATGAAGGCCATGGGCTGGGACATGGACGAGCCATGGCTCCAGCGCGGCGCGGCCTGGCTGCGCAGCGTCCAGCTGCCCGACGGGGGCTGGGGCGAGCGCTGCAACACCTACGACGACCCCATCTTCAAAGGGGCCGGCCCGGCCACCGCCTCGCAGACCGCCTGGGCGGTGATGGGCCTCTGCGCGATGGGCGACGCATCGGATCCGGCCCTGGCCCGGGGTGTCGAGTGGCTCATCCGCAACCAGAACACCGACGGCTCCTGGACCGAGGAAGAGATCACCGGCACGGGCTTCCCGTGCGTCTTCTACCTCAAGTACGACATGTACCGGAACGCCTGGCCGCTGCTGGCCCTGGCGACCCACCGCAAGCTCTGCCGGGGTGAGGTTCCCGGCCGGGCCACCTGAAGATCCGGCCTTGGCCTTCCGGAGCCGGTCGCTTGACGCTCCGGCCGCCAAGGCCAATTCTGATACCCAAAACGCCGAATTTCCCCAAGCAATCCCGCGCACGATGAGCACCCCGCACACCCTGTTCAACACCCTCCAGTCCTTCGACCTGGGCCATGGCCGCACCGGCCGCTTCTACAGCCTCCCGGCCCTGGAGAAGGCCGGCGTGGGCCCGATCTCGCGCCTCCCGGTCTCCATCCGCCTCGTGCTCGAGAGCGTGTTGCGCAACTGCGACGGCCTCAAGGTGCAGGAGGCCAACGTCCGCGAGCTGGCCAACTGGAAGGCCAACGAATCCCGCACGGCCGAGATCCCCTTCGTGGTGGCGCGCATCGTCCTGCAGGACTTCACCGGCGTGCCCCTGCTGGTGGACCTCGCCGCGATGCGCTCGGCCGTGGCCAAGCTCAGCAAGAACCCCAAGATCATCGAGCCCCTGGTGCCGGTGGACCTCGTGGTCGACCACTCGGTGCAGGTCGATTTCGCCGGCTCCGGCGACTCGCTCCAGAAGAACCTCGACCTCGAGTTCACCCGGAACCGCGAGCGCTACCAGTTCCTCAAGTGGGGCATGCAGGCCTTCGACACCTTCAAGGTGGTGCCCCCGGGCATCGGCATCGTGCACCAGGTCAACCTGGAGTACCTGGCCAAGGGCGTGCTGAACGCCGGTGACATCTACTACCCCGACACGCTGGTCGGCACCGACTCGCACACCACCATGATCAACGGCCTGGGCATCGTGGGCTGGGGCGTGGGCGGCATCGAGGCCGAGGCGGGCATGCTGGGGCAGCCGGTTTACTTCCTGACCCCCGACGTGGTGGGTGTGCACCTGACCGGTGCGATCCGCGAGGGCGTCACCGCCACCGACGTGGCCTTGACCGTGACCCAGATGCTGCGCAAGGCCAAGGTGGTCGGCAAATTCGTGGAGTTTTTCGGCCCCGGCGCCGCCGCGCTGCCGCTGGTGGACCGCGCCACCATCGCCAACATGGCCCCGGAATACGGCGCCACGATGGGCTTCTTCCCGGTTGACGAGGAATGCGCCAACTACTTGCGCGCCACCGGCCGCACCGAGGAGCAGGTCGCCCTCTACAGGAACTACTACCAGGCCCAGGGCCTCTGGGGCATCCCGCAGAAGGGCCAGATCGACTACTCCCAGGTCGTCGAGCTCGACCTCTCCACCGTGGTTCCCAGCGTGGCCGGACCGAAGCGCCCACAGGACCTCATCGAGCTGCAGCACCTCAAGTCGAGCTTCACGGGCTCGTTCAGCAAGCCGGTGACCGAGAACGGCTTCGGCAAGAAGGCCGAGGACTTCGCGGCCGTCAGCGCCGAGGTCGGTGGCTCGAAGATCGGCCATGGCTCGGTGCTCATCGCCGCCATCACCAGCTGCACCAACACCTCCAACCCCACGGTCATGCTGGCTGCGGGCCTGCTGGCCAAGAAGGCCATCGAGAAGGGCCTGAAGCTCAACCCGTCGGTGAAGTCGTCGCTGGCCCCGGGCAGCCGGGTGGTCACCGACTACCTGAACAAGACCGGGCTGCAGACCTACCTCGACCAACTGGGCTTCCAGACCGTCGGCTACGGCTGCACGACCTGCATCGGCAACTCCGGCCCGCTCGACGCCAAGATCGAGGAGGCCGTGGTGAAGAACGACCTGGTGGCCGCCTCCGTCCTGTCGGGCAACCGCAACTTCGAGGCCCGCGTCCACCAGAACATCAAGGCCAACTTCCTGATGTCGCCGCCGCTGGTGGTGGCCTTCGCGCTGGCCGGCCGGGTCGACAAGGACCTGACCAGCGAGCCCATCGGCCAGGGCACGAACGGTCCGGTGTACCTGAAGGACATCTGGCCCAGCCTCGCCGAGGTGCGCGACACCCTGCAGGCGGCCCTCAAGCCCGAGGTCTTCCGCGCGCTCTACACCGACTTCGCGGCCCAGAACCCGAAGTGGAACGAGATCTCCTCCAGCGTGGGCAACGTGTACGAGTGGGACCGCAACTCCACCTACATCCAGGAGCCCCCGTTCTTCACGCAGTTCGGCATGCAGGCCGGCACCATCGCCGAGATCCGTGGCGCGCGTGCGCTGGGCATCTTCGGGGATTCGGTGACCACCGACCACATCTCCCCGGCCGGCGCCATCAAGAAGAGCTCCCCGGCGGGCCGGTTCCTGGTCGACCACGGCGTCGAGTTCGCCGACTTCAACAGCTACGGCAGCCGCCGCGGCAACGACCGCATCATGACCCGCGGTACCTTCGCCAATGTCCGCATCAAGAACCTGATGCTCGGAAGCGAGGAGGGCGGCAACACCTTCGGCCCCGACGGTCAGAAGACCTCGATCTACGACGCGGCCGTGGCCTACCAGGCCAGCGGTACCCCGCTCATCGTCATCGCCGGCCAGGAATACGGCACCGGTTCCAGCCGCGACTGGGCCGCCAAGGGCACCAACCTGCTCGGCGTGAAGGTGGTCGTGGCCCAGAGCTTCGAGCGCATCCACCGCTCCAACCTGGTCGGCATGGGCGTGCTGCCGCTGCAGTTCAAGGACGGCGCCAGCGCCCGGAGCCTGAAGCTGGACGGCACCGAGACCTTCGACGTCATCGGCCTCAGCCCCGCCGTGAAGCCGCAGCAGGACCTCACCCTCCGCATCACCCGCAAGGGCGGCGCGGTGGAGAACGTCGTGGTCGCCTGCCGGATCGATACCCCGATCGAGATCGAGTACTACCAGCACGGGGGCATCCTGCCCTACGTCCTGCGCCAGCTCGTGGCCAAGGCCTGAGGCCCGGCCGGACGGCGGCCAGCAACCCCCGCGGCACCCGTCGAAAGACCCGGAGCCCGCGGGGTTTTTCGTGCCGCTCGACCGGGGGCGTGGGCGCCATGAGACCGGCCTTCCGCGGCGCCCGACGCCACCCTTGTCGGTCCTGGGCGCCTCGGCCATGGTCCGGCCATGCGTTTCATCGGCGGCGTGATCGAGAAGCTCCAGCGTCACCCCAAGCGGATCGTCTTCCCGGAGGGCACCGAGCCGAGGGTCATCCAGGCGGCCCGCCAGTTCTTCTCCCTGCGCCTCGGGGCCCCGATCCTCCTGGGCGACCGGCTGGCCATCAAGGAGGCGGCCGCCGCGCTGAACGTGTCGCTCGAGGGCATCCGGCTGATCAACCCGGCCGAGAGCCCCGACCTCGACAGCTTCGTGCGACGCTTCCTGCTGCTGCGCCGGGGCAAGGGCATCGAGGAGCAGGAGGCCCGCGAGGCCATGATCAAGCCGAACTACTTCGGCGCGATGATGGTGGCCATGAAGCAGGCCGACGGACTGGTCTCGGGCGCCAAGGAGATCTCCGGCGGCGTGCTGCGGCCGCTCTTCCAGATCATCAAGGTGGCCCCGAAGACCACCACGGCCTCGTCGTGCATGGTCATGGAGGTCGAGGACACCCGCTTCGGCGACCGGGGCGTGCTGTTCATGGGCGACTGCGGCGTCATCCCGGACCCCACCGTCGACCAGCTCGCCGACATCGCCATCTCGACGGCCCGCCTGGCCCGTCAGATTTCCGGCGTTCGGCCGCGCGTGGCCCTCTTGAGCTACTCCACCAAGGGCAGCGCCACCCAGCCCAGCCTCATGAAGGTCCAGGCCGCCACCGGGCTGGCCCAGCAGAAGGCCCACGACCTGGGCTTCGAGGCCGACTTCGACGGCGAGCTGCAGGTCGACGCCGCCCTCATCCCGGAAATCGCCGTGCGCAAGCTCCCCGACAGCAAGGTGGCCGGGAAGGCCAACGTGCTCATCTTCCCCGATCTCAACTCGGGCAACATCGCCAGCAAGCTCATCCAGCACGTGGCCCGGGCCAACGCCTATGGCCAAATCCTGCTGGGCCTGGACCGCCCGGCCGCCGACCTGTCGCGCGGCAGCAGCTCGCACGACATCCTCGGCGTGGCCGCAATCGTGGGCCTGCAGAGCATCGACTACCAGCAGCTCTACCCCGGCGCCGGCGAGACGCTGCCCGGCGACCTCTGAAGCGGCCGGCAGCCCCACCCCACCCGAGCCCTCCCCGCCATGCTCCAGAACCAGCTCACCCCCCGGGTCTTCATCGCGGCCACCCGCCAGAACGACGGCAAGACCACCACCTCGCTCGGCCTCCTGGCGGCGCTGCAGCGGCGCTATGGCCGGGTGGGCTACATCAAGCCCGTGGGCCAGCGCTTCGTGGAGATCGACGAGCAGAAGATCGACGAGGACGCCGTCATCATGGACCGGGTCTTCCGGCTGAACTGCCCGCTGGTGGACATGTCGCCCATCGCCGTCGAGCCCGACTTCACCCGCAAGTACCTGCAGTCGGCCAACCTCGAGGCCCTGGTCAAGCGCATCCACAAGGCCTTCGACCGCGTGGCCTGGGAGAAGGACTTCGTGCTCTGCGAGGGCACGGGCCACGCCGGGGTCGGCAGCGTCTTCGACCTGTCCAACGCCAACGTCGCCAAGCTGCTCAACGCCAAGGTGGTCATCGTGACCCGCGGCGGCATCGGCCAACCCATCGACGAAACCGTCATGAACCACGCCCTCTTCAAGCAGGAGGGCGTCCAGGTCATCGGGGTGATCATCAACAAGGTGCTGCCCGAGAAGCTCGACTACATCACCGAGTTCGCGCAGCGCGGACTCAAGCGCAAGGGCCTCGAACTCCTCGGCGTCGTGCCGTATCAACCGATCCTCTCCCGGCCCACCGTCGGCGCCATCGCCGATGAACTCGAGGCCGAGATCCTTGTCGGCAGGCGCCCGCTCACCCAGGTCGTCGAGCGCATGGTCGTCGGGGCGATGGGCGCGGAGCGGGCCCGTGACCAGCTGCGGCCCGGCGTGGTGATGATCGTACCCGCCGACCGGGAGGACCTCCTCGAGACGGCCGCCGCGACGATGAAGGCCTCCAAGGCGCCCATCGCCGGGCTCATCCTGTCCGACGACATCAAGCCGTCGCCGTCGATGCTCAAGTCGCTGCGCGAACTGCCCTGCCCGGTGATCATCACCGGCAAGGACAGCTACCGCGCCGCCTCCATCGTCCACGACCTCATCGTCAAGACCCGGCCCGACGACAGCCAAAAGATCCAGCTCATCCAGGAGATCATCTCCAAGAACGTGAACCTGAACCGGATCCTCAACGCGCTGTGAGGCGGCCCGGGGCGCGTGGCCCGGCTCAGTACCGGTAACCGATCGACACCTGTCCGTACACGGCACCGTCGCCGTTGAACTGCAGGCGCACATCGTCGAGCACGAACCGGCGGTCGATCATCCAGCCGGCCTCGATGGAGGCCTGGAAGCCCTTCGAGCCGCCCCACCGGGCACCGGCCCCGGTACGGATCTCGCGGTAGGTGATCTGCTGGTCGTCCATCGCGGGAAGACCGCGGCGCGTGCCGAAGGCCGGGTTCAGGTGGAAGGCGCCACCAGCCATCTCGGCTCCCACGTGCAGCAGCCAGTCGGCCGTGGGACGGTATTGGATCTGCGGGCGCGGCAGCAGCAATGACAGCGTCCAGTCTTCGGCGAAGCGCCAGCGGACCCCGGGGCCACCCACCACGGGGATGTCGCGACGGAAGTCGACGCTGGCCGAGACGAACACCTGGAGGTCGGGGTTCACCGTGTAGCCCACCCCGCCGACGAAGGGCGCGTTGAAGGCATCGCCGCTGATCTCCTCGAAGTCGGAGTAGATGCCCGGGGACGCCTCGCCGAAGGCCTGCCAGCCCTCGCGGAAACGCCACGAGACCGTCAGCGGCAGGGCCGCCGACTGCAGGTTGGCCGGCAGCGGATTGCCCGCCTCGCGTCCGAAGTCCCAGCGCGTGTAGGCCACGCCGACGCCCCACTGGAACTCGGCCCCCGGGTGGAAGAGCCCCCGGTACTCGACGCGGGTGCGGGTGGCTTCAAGCTCCCCCAGCTCCCGGGTCCCGAGGCGGATGTCGGCCCCGGCCGAATGGCCCGTGGTGAATTCCAGGTTGCCGGAGTACGCCGGGGCCACGAATCGATCCTGCGCGCACAAGGCGCCCATCCAGGCGAGGGAGGCCAAGGCCCCCAGAAGTGTCTTCATCAGGGGCGAGATCCTCCACGCATCCGCGCCCGACGCAACCCGGGACGTGCGGTGGCTTCGACCCACCGGCTCAGCCCATGGGCCAGCGGAGCACGCGCACCGGGGTGCCTGCCGGCCAGTGGGTGGCCGGCGGGACATCCACCAGCCCGTTGGCCGCGGCGAGGGGCCCGAGGATGTGCGAGGCCTGCACCCCTGCCGACCGGACCTCCCCCGAGTCGTCCTGGATCACCCGTAGGAAATGGCGTCGGTCGCCGGGATTCGACAGCGGGCCGGAGAGCACGCCCGGAACCGAGGGACAGCCGCACCGGACATCCCCCTGCAACCGGCGCAGGGCCGGCAGGGCGACCAGCACGGCCGTCACCAGGGCGGAGACCGGGTTTCCGGGCAGACCGATCAGCCGCGCCTCTCCCAACGATCCGAAGAAGAGCGGCTTGCCCGGCTTCAGGGCCACGCGGAAGAACCCGAGCCGGCCCCCGAGCCGCTCCCAGGCCGGGCGGAGCAGGTCGCGGTCGCCCACCGAGGCGCCCCCGGCCGTCACGAGGAGATCGGCCTCGGCCGCCGCCGACCCGAGGCCGGCGACCGTGTCCTCCATCCGGTCCGGAAGCCGGGCAAGGCGCACCACCTCCGCGCCGGCCGCCCGGAACAGCGAGCCGAGCAGCACCGAGTTGCTGTCGTGGATTTGCCCCGGGCCCAAGGGGCTGCCGGGCGGGCACACTTCGTCCCCCGACACCAGCACCGCCACCCGCACCGGACGATGCACGGTCAGCACCGCGTGCCCGGCGGCCGCGGCCAAGGCCAACTGCGGCGGTCCCAAGCGCTGGCCCGCCGACAGCACCCGGGTTCCCGCCCGGAAATCCTCGCCCCGGAACCGGACATTCTCCCAGGGCTGGGCCCCTTCCAGGAACCGGATCCGCCCATCGGGTTCCCGCTCCGTGTCCTCCTGCATCACCACCGCGTCGGCCCCGGCCGGCATCGGCGCCCCCGTCAGGATGCGGGCACACCCGCCGGCCTCCAGGGGGCGGTCGGCAACCTCGCCGGCGGCGATGTCCATGCGGCATGGCAGCGCGACGGGCCCGTTTGGACCGCCCACCCCCGCGAAGTCCAAGGACCGGACGGCGTACCCATCCATGGAGGCCGTGTCGAAGCCCGGCAAGTCCACCCAGGAGGCCACATCCTCGGCCAGACAGGTGTTCAGGCAATCCGTTAACGACATCGAAACCGCAGGAAGCGGGGTCAATGCGCCGATCACCTGCTCCAAGGCCTCTTCGTAGGAAATCATCACCTGGTGGGGCCCGCCCGCTGGCGAAAGGATCCCTCGGCCAGACTTCCCGCTGGAAGGCGATCCGGCAAGCCTTGGGACCGCTCCCCGGACGGCGGGCGGGCGCGGCCCGGGAAGCTCTCCCCGAAACCCCGGGGGAGGGCCCCGGGCGACCGGTCGGGCGGCCCACCCCCTCTCCGGCCGGCCCAAATCGGCCATTCGGCAGACCAAACTCGAGACTTGCCCCGCGACCGATGGCCCCCTAAGCTGCGGGTTCACGATAAACGGAAACGCTTACCGGGAGGTACAAGGCTTCCCGACACCGAATCATGTCCGACAAGAACCAAACCATCGCCGAACACCGAATCCACGCCAAAGACACCGGCTCCGCCGATGTCCAGATTGCCCTTCTGACCCAAAAGATCAACTCCCTAACGGAGCATCTCCAGAAGAACAAGAAGGACCACAGCAGCCGCCGCGGCATGCTCCTCATGGTGGGCAAGCGTCGCAGCCTGCTCGACTATCTGAACCGCACCGATTCGGCCCGTTATCAGGCGCTCACCAAGAAGCTGAAGCTCCGTAAATAAGTTTTCGCGAGGCCGGGCCGAGCGCCCGGTCATCGCTCCAGGAGTCCCCGGACCCCGAATCGATCGGGCCCCCAGGGAAGTCCGCCGCAGGCAGGTCGCCCATCCGACGCGCGCGCCCAGCCGGCATCCCAACCCCAAAGACGCGTCGAAGAAGTCAGAAATGAAACGCCCGGTCCGCCCGGGAAATTTCACTCGGACCCCCTCCCATCGCAGCGCCCCCGGAGCCGGGGTCTGCCCGGGGTCCGAGTGAAGTTCCTCAGGGCGGTCGGGCACCTGCCAGCATGTCCCATACTGTTCAAATCCCCGTCGGTGGTCAGCACATCACCATCGAAACCGGCCGCTTCGCCAAGCAGGCCGATGGCGCCGTCACCGTCCAGCTCGGCGAAACCATCATCCTCACGGCCGCCGTCGCGGCCTCCAAGGCCAAGCCCGGCCAGGATTTCTTCCCCCTCACCGTCGACTACCGCGAGAAGGCGGCCGCCGCCGGCCGTTTCCCCGGGGGCTACTTCAAGCGCGAAGGCCGGCCCTCCGAGAAAGAGATCCTCACCTGCCGCCTCACCGACCGCCCCATCCGTCCGCTCTTCCCGAAGGGCTGGTACAATGAAGTGCAGGTCCAGTCGCTGCTCCTCTCGGCCGACGGCCAGAACGACGCCGACATCCTCTCCATCCTCGGCGCCTCGGCCGCGTTGACCGTCTCCGACATCCCCTGGGCCGGCCCCCTCGGCGCCGTCCGCGTGGCCCGCGTCGGTGGCGAATTCGTGGTGAACCCCACCCACGAGCAGCAGGCCCAGTCCGACCTCGACCTGATCTACGTCGGCAACAAGACCGACGTCGTCATGTACGAGGGTGCCGCCAACGAGATTTCCGAGGCCGACTTCATCGCCGCCCTCAAGTTCGCCCAGGCCGCCTGCCAGCCGCTGATCGCCGCCCAGGAAGAACTGGCCGCCAAGGCCGGCAAGGCCAAGCGCGCCATCACCGTCAACATCGTGCCGGAAGAGATCCTCAACGCCGCCAAGGCCTTGGCCGGCGACCGGATCATCCCCGCCCTGCTCACCCCGCAGAAGCTGGCCCGCGAAGCTGCCGTCAACGCCATCTTCGCCGACGTCGGCCAGAAACTTGTCGCCCAGTTCGGCGCCGAGAAGGTCACCGAGTTCGTCATCAAGGACGCCCAGTACTACATCCAGAAGGAAGCGGTCCGCAGCCTCGTGCTCGACCACTCCAAGCGCCTGGACGGCCGCGATTTCGACGCCATCCGCGCCCTGTCGAGCGAGGTGGGCTTCCTGCCCCGCGCCCACGGATCGGCCGTCTTCGCCCGCGGCGAGACCCAGGCCGTCTGTCTGGCCACCCTCGGCACCAGCGACGACATCCAGGAGTTCGACTCCTACACCGGCGGCGAGACCAAGAAGCAGTTCCTGCTGCACTACAACTTCCCGAACTTCTCCGTCGGTGAGACGGGCCGCATCACCGGCCCCGGCCGCCGCGAGATCGGCCACGGAGCCCTCGCCGAGCGCAGCGTGCGCCCGGTGATCCCCCTCAACGAGTACCCCTACGCCGTCCGCATCACCGCGGAGATCATGGAATCCAACGGTTCCACCTCCATGGCGTCGGTCTGCGGCGCGACCCTGGCCCTCATGGATGCCGGCGTGCCCATCACCCGCCCGGTGGCCGGCATCTCCATCGGCATCTGCACCGAGTACGGCGCCGACCACCAGATCTCCCGCTACAAGCTGCTCACCGACATCATCGGCTGGGAAGACGCGTTCTGCGACATGGACTGCAAGATCGCGGGCACCGACAAGGGCATCACGGGCTTCCAGCTCGACCTCAAGCTCAAGGGCCTGCCGATGCCCATCATGGAGCAGACCATCGAGAAGGCCCGCGTGGCCCGCGGCCAGATCCTGGCCCACATGCTCACCACGCTGCCGGCCCCGCGCTCCGACATCTCCAAGTACGCCCCGCGCATCGTCACCCTGAAGATCAACCCCGAGAAGATCGGCGCGCTGATCGGACCGGGCGGCAAGAACATCAAGCGCCTGGTCGAGGAGTCCGGCTGCGAGATCAACATCGAGGACGACGGAACCGTGAAGGTGTTCTCGGTGTCGCCCGAGGGCATGGAGATCGCCCGCCGCGAGATTGAGGCGCTGAGCGCCGAGATCGAGATCGGCAAGGTCTACAAGGGCCGTGTCGTGACCATCAAGGAATTCGGCGCCTTCGTCGAAGTGTTCCCCGGCCAGGACGGCCTGGTGCACGTCAGCGAGCTCTCCAACAAGCGCGTCGCCCGTGTGGAAGACGTGCTCAAGATGGGCGACGACATCTGGGTCAAGTGCATCGGTGTCGACGAGAAGGGCCGTGTGAAGCTCAGCCGCAAGGCCGCCATGGAAGAGCGCGGAGAGATCCCGCCCTCCACCGGTGGCCCGGAAGAGGGAGCCCCGGCCGCCGGCGAAGGCGAGGCCCGTCCGGAGCGCGCCGAGCGCGGTGGCGACCGTGGCGGTCGCGGAGATCGCGGTGGCCGTGGTGAGCGCGGTGGCGATCGCGGAGACCGTGGCGGTCGCGGAGATCGCGGCGGCCGTCGCAGCGAAGCCCCCGCCGGTGGCGAGGGCGAAGCCTCGGGCGAACCCCTGGAAGTCGGCAAGGTCTACCGCGCCAAGGTCGTGACCATCAAGGACTTCGGTGCGTTCGTGGAGTTCCTCCCCGGCCGCGAGGGTCTGGTGCATGTCAGCGAGCTGGCCAACTTCCGCGTCAAGCAGGTCGAAGACATCGTCCAGCTCGGCGACGAGATCTGGGTGAAGCTCCTCGGCCAGGACGAGAAGGGCCGCGTGCGCCTCAGCCGCAAGGCGGCCATGGAAGAGCGCGAAAAGGCCGCCTCGAGTGGTGATGCCCCGGCCGGTGAGGCCTCCGAATCCGGCAGCGGCGACGCCCCGGCCCAAGACTGAGCCAGACTGAGCCGGACTGAGCCAAGGCTGCCAGTCCCCCACCAGTCCCCGACCAGTCCCTGACCGGGCCTGACCGACCGGGACCAAAACCCAAGATTCAAGGGCGCCCGTGGCAACACTGGGCGCCCTGTTTGTTTCGGGACCAGGGTGCACAGGCTCGCCCGCAACGGCGGCGGCCCTTGGCCAGGGACGTCTGCCGCCCGGAGCCCCAAGCCCCAAGCCCCGAGGTCAGCCGGGCAACCCCACGATGCCCGAACCGATCCCGCTCCGGGACGGCCTCGGGCCACCCCGCACAACCGCTTCAGCGCGGCGGGCCGACTTCGAAGCCCCCCAAGGCCACCGCCAGCAACCGCCGCCCGGAGACCCGCAGCCCCAGCCAATCGCGCCAGAACACCCGACGCCGCCGGGCGGGATCATGCAGGTCGGCAATGGCCAGCTTCACTTGGTCGGGCCGCAGGGCGTTGAGGGCATCCTCCACCACGCTGACATCCTGGGCGAAGGCCGCCGGCTGCAACCAACAGGCCAGCCGGTAGAGCGGCCGTTTCGTCGGGGGCACGCACTCGAAAAGGGCCCATCGCCCGACGGCCGACGGATCGCAGGCCAATTGCCTGGCCAGACGATGGCGCAGGGTCATGGAAGGTGCCTCGCTCATGACACAACTCTGGGGATGGCCGAAGGGAGCCCGGAAGCAGCGGCCCGGTCAACCTGTTTCTCGGATCCCGGCTCCCGGGCGCTCGATCCCCCCGGAGCCGGATCGGGCACTGGATCCGATGAGCTCGATTCATGGTCCCGGAGGACGCTCCGGGGCCGTGACGGCGCCCTGCGGGGGAGGCCCGCGGAGACCTTGGGGTCAGAGGTACGGCGCGGTCGACTCCGGGCCCGAGAGCTTGAGCGGCGCGCCCGGGAAGATCTTTTTCACCCCTTCGACCACCACCTTCTCGCCCGGTTCCACCCCGCTGATGACCTCGGCCTTGCCGGCCAGGCGCAGGCCCAGCTTCACGGGCCGCATCACCGCCTGACCCTGGGCACCCACGACGAAGACCAGGTTGGTGTCGCCGCTGGCGATCACCGACGGCTCGGGAATGACCAGCGCCGACTCGCGCAGGCGCACCGACAGGTCGAGCTGCGCCAGCATCCCGCCCCGGAGTCGCGCCCCCGGATTGGCCACCCGCGCCTTGAGCAACGCCGTGCGCGTGCCCGGGTCGAGCTGGGGCGAGATGAAGTACACCTCGCCCGAGAAGCGCTCCTGCGGGTAGGCATCGACGCGGAACTCCACCTTCTGGCCCGTGGCCACCTGCCCCAGGAAGCGCTCGGGCAGGCTCAGTTCGACCTTCACCACCGACAGGTCCACCAGGGTCGTCAGCAGGCTGTTGCGCGAGATGACCTGACCCGGGCTGATCTGGCGGGCCCCGGTGGTGCCCGCGAACGGGGCCATGATGCGCGCATCCTTCAGGAGGCGGCGCCGAAGCTCCACCGCGCTCTGGTTCACCCGGAACGTCGCGGCGGCCTGATCGAACTCCTGCTGCGCGATGAGCTTGTCGCGGAACATCTGCTGGGCGCGCTCGTGGTTGGCCCGGCTCAGTTCCAGCGATGCCTCGCTCTCCTGCAGGGACGCCTGGAACTTCGTCTCGTCGAGCGCCACCAGCAGGGCGCCGGCCTCGACCGACTGCCCCTCGGAGAAGGCGATGGTCTGCACCACCCCATCGGCCTCGGACTTGATCTCCACCGACTCGTTGGGCATCACCGTGCCGACCAGCGACACCACCTCGGCCACGGGCTGCCGGCGCGCCTCCACCGCCACCACCTGGAAGGCCATCCCCCCACCCCCACCGCCCTGGGCGGCGGCCCCGCCCGGGGCTTGGGCCGGCTTGCAACCGCCCGCGACGGCACCGGCCAGAAAGGCGAGAGCCACGCCCGGGACGAAGGGTTGGAGGAGACGCTTCATGAAGGTTTGGCTAGGCTGCCCGGGCCGGGGAACCCCGCGCCAGAGCAAAGTCTCCCCCCGGCGCCGGAGTCCCCCCCCGGCGGATCGTGGACGGCTTTCCGAGCCGTCCACACCCCAGCCGGCCCTTGCCTTCCCGAAATCCGCCCTCGACCGGTCCGCGCGCCTCCGAGCCGTCCAGCGTGCCGGTCAAAGCCTTTGACGCATGGGATGGGCTTACTTAGCTTGCCCGTCCTTCAATCGAAGGCATCCATGATCGGTCTGATTTTCCGCAAGATATTCGGGACCCGCAACGACCGCGAGGTCCGGCGTCTCCGCCCGCTCGTGGCCCGGATCAACCAGATCGAGCAGGAGCTGCAGTCGCAGCCGGAGTCGGTGCTCCGCGAGAAGACCGCCGCCTGGAAGGCCAAGCTGACGGCCATCCAGGACACCGACGAGCTCAAGCGCGAACTCGAGGCCATCATGCCCGAGGCCTTCGCGGTGGTGAAGAACGCCTGCCGGCGCCTTTGCGGCACCGATGTCGAGGTCCGCGGCCACCCGATCCGCTGGGAGATGGTGCCCTTCGACGTGCAGCTCATCGGCGGCATGGGCCTGCACCTCGGCCGCATCGCCGAAATGGCCACCGGCGAAGGCAAGACCCTGGTCGGCACCCTGCCCGTGTACCTCAACGCCCTGTCCGGGCGCGGCGTGCACGTGGTCACGGTCAACGACTACCTGGCCTCCCGCGACTCCGAGTGGATGGGCCACGTCTACCAGTTCCTCGGGCTCACCGTCGGTTGCATCCTGCACGACCAGCCCCCGTCGGTGCGCCGTGAGATGTACCACTGCGACATCACCTACGGCACCAACGCCGAGTTCGGCTTCGACTACCTGCGCGACAACGGCATGGCCACCCGCAAGGAGGAGCAGGTCCAGCGCGGGCACTACTTCGCCATCGTCGACGAGGTGGACTCCATCCTCATCGACGAGGCCCGCACCCCGCTCATCATCTCGGGCCCGGCGGTGGTCTCGATGGACCAGAAGTTCGTGGAGTTCAAGCCAGCCATCCAGCGCCTGGTGCACGCCCAGCAGGAGCTGTGCAACCGCTTCCTGCGCGAGGCCGAGCCCCTGATCGCCCAGCTCCGGCCCGAGGGCCAGGCCGCCGGGACGCCCCCGCCCAAGAACGCCGCCGAGCTCGAGCAGCAAATCGGCATGCTGCTCTACCGCGTCAAGCTGGGGCAGCCGCGCTCCGATGGCCTGCGCCGCCTCTTCGAGGAGCCGCGCAACCAGCAGCTCGTGCAGCGCTACGAGGCCCTGCTGCTCACCGACCAGTCCAAGAAGGAACTCTACGCCCAGAAGGAGGAGCTCTTCTTCGCCATCGAGGAGAAGTCCCATGAGGCCGACCTCACCGAGAAGGGGCGTGCCCACCTCAGCCCGGACGACCCCGACGCCTTCGTCCTGCCCGACCTGCCGACCCTGTACCACCAGATCGACACCAGCCCCGAGCTCGACGCCAAGTCGCGCATGGAGGCCAAGGGATCGCTGCAGGCGCAGTTCGAGGAGAAGGCCGGCGTCATCCACGCCCTGAGCCAGCTGCTCAAGGCCTACTGCCTCTACGAGCGCGACGTGCAGTACGTGGTGCAGGACAACAAGGTCATCATCGTCGACGAGCACACCGGCCGCCTCATGACCGGCCGTCGCTGGAGCGAGGGTCTGCACCAGGCCGTCGAGGCCAAGGAGAACGTGCAGATCGAGCGCGAGACCCAGACGCTGGCCACGATCACCATCCAGAACTACTTCCGCCTCTACACCAAGCTGGCCGGCATGACCGGCACGGCCGAGACCGAAGCCCAGGAGTTCTTCGACATCTACAAGCTGGGCGTGCTGACCATCCCCACGCACCGGCCCAACATCCGCAAGGACGCCAACGACACCGTCTACAAGACGCGCCGCGAGAAGTTCAACGCCGTGTTGCAGGAGGTGCGGCAGCTGCACACCCAGGGCCGGCCCATCCTCGTGGGCACCATCTCGGTGGAGGCCAGCGAGATGCTCAGCCGCCTGCTCAAGAAGGAGGGCATCGTCCACTCGGTGCTCAACGCCAAGTACCACGAGCAGGAGGCCGAGATCGTGGCCCGCGCCGGCCAGAAGGGCGCGGTGACCATCGCGACCAACATGGCCGGCCGCGGCACCGACATCAAACTGGGGCCCGGCATCGCCGAACTGGGCGGCCTGCACGTGCTGGCCACCGAGCGCCACGAGTCGCGCCGCATCGACCGCCAGTTGCGCGGCCGCTGCTCGCGCCAGGGCGACCCCGGCTCGTCGCACTTCTTCATCTCGCTGGAGGACGACCTCATGCGCCTCTTCGGTTCCGAGCGCATCACCAAGGTCATGGAGCGCATGGGCCTCGAAGAAGGCCAGGAGCTGGAGCACCCGCTGCTCAACCGGTCCATCCAGACCGCCCAGAAGCGCGTCGAGGGCCACTACTTCCAACAGCGCAAGCGCACTCTCGAGTACGACGACGTGATGAACAAGCAGCGCGAGGTCGTGTACGGCTTCCGCAACGACATCATCCATGCCGACGACGTCCGCGACCGCCTCATGGACATCATGGAGGAGGTGGTGCTGCAGAAGGTCCAGCAGTTCACCCATGCCGAGTCCGAGCCGGGCGAATGGGACATCCGTGGCCTGTCCGACTGGGTGAACATGAACTTCCCCCTGGGCATGCCCGAGGAGGAGATCGTGAAGGCCGGCCGCGCCGGCAGGGCGGCCCCGGTGGCGGGCTCGATGTTCGAAGGCCTGAGCGAGGCGCAGTTCTCGCTGCTCAACTTCCTCTCCCAGTCCATCCGCGAAGCCTACGAGCTGAAGGTGAGCTTCGAGCGCGCCGACGCCCTGGCCAACATCGAGCGCTACACCATCCTCGATGCCATCGACCGCCTGTGGCAGGAGCACCTCTACGGGATGGATTCGTTGCGCAACTCCATCGGCCTGCGCGCCTATGGCCAGCGCGACCCGCTCATCGAGTACAAGGCCGAGGCCTTCAAGCTCTTCGACGCCCTGATGGTCAACATCAAGTCGGAGATCTGCCACAACATCTTCCGCAGCGCCTCGAGCCTCATGGCCTTTGAGCAGTTCCTGCACAACCTGCCGCAGACCACCGTCCACGAGACGGCCGCCCCGTTCCAGGACCCGGCCTCCGCCGGTGGCCCCCCGGCCGGCGACTCCGGCAACCTGGTCAGCGAGGCCAACGAGGCGCTCTCCAAGGCCCAGCCCGCCCGGGCCGTCCCCCGCGTTGGCCGCAACGACCCCTGCCCCTGCGGCAGCGGCAAGAAGTACAAGAAGTGCTGCGGCCAGTGAGGTGGGGGGTGAGGCGTCTCGAGCCGGATGGCCACGCCGTGGAACGGGGGTAGGGAACGCGTTCCCCAACCGAGGTTCCGTCTTTTACGGTCGCATGGCCATTCGAATGGCCATGGTGACTGGGGCACCTCTGCGACATGGTTGTCCGCGCGGGATCGGTGACCGACCTCCCTGCGCCAAAGTCAGGCTTCCCCGTTGCCCGAGGGTGGCCACCTTGACTCGCTGCCCGGTTCCCACAGACTGATGGCAGGCATCTCACCGCCGTCTGGATTCCAGCCGCGGAGGGTGGCTTCGTCGCCTACAATCCCGAAACAGGAACCACGACTCAGGGTGAGTCCGTGACCGAGGCCATCAGCAATCTCCGTGAGGCCAAGGAACTGTATCTGGAAAAGTTCCCCCTCGAGCAGATCGGCCAAGCGGTCACCGGTCACTTCAAAAGGGACCACCCAGGGTCGAAACTCCGGCGTCAAAATCACCCACCCCTCTCGGCACGGGGATGAGTGGCCAGTATGGGTTGAGAGTTTTCGAGAGGCTTCTGTCGTTTCAGTGGTTTTCGGTCCCACGTTCCGGGGCTTCACCAGTCCATGTTTTTCGGCGACGAGGCGGGGTCCCCGATGGGGGTAGAGCCGCCGCGGGACGAAGCGCAGCGGTCGTTCGATAGCGTCCCGCGGCGTGCGACTGGGGCCCCATCGGGGGGACCGCCCGTGGAACGCCCAAGGTCTCCAGCCTCCATCTCTGTCGTGGGTGGGTGTTGTGACCGCCTCAGGCGGGGGGGATGGTTCCGGTCGCCCTCCGGGCTCCCGTCACCATCCCACCGCCTGCCATCTCGCAGCGTATTGGATTCCTCTTGTCAGGCAACGGACTCAGCAACGGCGCGCGCCAAGGTCCTGATCGAAGGCCACGACCTCACTGGACTCGAGCGACTCTGCCGGTACATCGCCCGCCCCGCCATCGCCTTCGCCATCGACGTCCTCACCTGCCCGCATTGCGGCGGCCCACGCCGCCTCATAGCGCAGCTCACAGACCCAGTCGTCGTGCGCAAGATCCTCGCGCACCTCGGCCACCCGACCGAGCCTCCACGGCCCGCACCGGCGCGCTCGCGCGAACAGCTCGACTTCGCCTGAACCACCGCCCCTTTGCCCCGCCGAGCACACTCCTCGCCCGCGACCCGCGCCAGCGAGTAGGTCCGGCCGTATCCGAGGCGCCCGCAGCAGCGCCCCAGCGCGCCCTGACGAGCCAGCGCCGGGCCCTGGAGGCCATTTGACGGATCGGCGCCCCGCGGCGAACCTGCACTGGTTGACCGTCAACGACCGCCTTCGGCGGAGGTCATCCGCTCGGAGGTCCTATCCGCCGGTGCGGCGGTTTGGCACGGAGTGTGTCGGTATGGCCGGCCCGACCCGTGCGCCTGGGCCCTTGGCCGTGTCTGAGGGCGATCGCGAGGCGATGTGCAGGACGACCGAATCGGCCCGGTGCCTCGAGCCCGGCGCCCCCGAGTCTGACTCTCGCCGCGTCAGTGATCTCGGCGGTCGGTTTTGCGCAGGTCCGGCGCGAGGAGCTCGACCCGCTCGAGGTGCGGCACCGGCGCGCCCATCACCGCCTCCCACGTCTGGCGCTCGATGAGCACACGGAGGGCCCGAATGACGCCCGCGTGCGCCACGACGGCGACGTCTGATGGGGCCTCGGTGCGCCGCGCGGCCAACCACCGTCCGACCCGTCGCTCTAGGTCCCGGGCGCCCTCTCCTCCCGGTGGACCCCGATCGATCCAGCTCTCCATCCATGCGCTAAGCGCCTGCGGCTCCTCCCGCTCCAGATCGCGGTAGGCTCGGCCCTCGAAGATGCCCTGGTCGAGCTCGTGCAAGTCGGGGTCGACGTGATGGGGAACGCCGCGGCGCGCGGCGATGAGAGCCGCGGGCTCTCGGCAGCGCCGTGATGGGGAGCTCCACACCGCGGAGATGTCGACGGGAAGGGTGGCGTCGATGCGGTCGGCCGCGTCGCCGGCGGCCATCACCGTGGGGACGTCGGTGCGACCCACCGCGAATCCGGCGCAGTCTGTCGGCGCGTGCCGCACACAGTGGAGGCGCAGGCTCATGCGGCCACGCCCCACGCCAGGGCGGCGAGCGCCCCGACCTCGACGAGCTGCTCCGTGGTGCCGAGGAAGTCGCCGGTGATGCCGCCCGCGCGGACATGGAAGCGCCACGCGAGGACTCCCGTCACCACGCTGCTCACCACCAGCGCCCGCGCCAGCGCCGGCAGACCGAGGCCGAGCATCCAGACGGCGACGGCGAGGATAAGGCCGGTCCACAGCGCGGCCACCGCCAACTGGGCCACGCCGGCGCGCGCGACGTCGCGGCTCTTGGCTTCGTCGGGGCGGGTCGTGTATGGCATGAGGGTCATCAGCGCGATGGGCGGCAGGCGCGCCAGCGCGCTGACCACAAAGAGAGCCATGGGCGCGGCCGCATCAAGCCGGGCCAGCAAGGCGATTTTGGCCCCGAGCGCCACGATCAGCGCCACAGCTCCGAAGCTGCCGATGCGGCTGTCTTTGAGGATGATGAAGAGCTTCTCTCGGTCGTACGCCCCGCCGAGCGCGTCGGATGTGTCTGCGAGGCCGTCTTCGTGAAAGGCACCGGTCAGCAGCGTCGAGATCGCCAACACCAGCCAGGCTGCTGCGGTGATGCCGAGGCCGTCGCGGAGCCAGCCGAGTGCGAGCGCGAGGACGGCACCGAGGCACGCCCCGACCAGCGGGAAGTGTGCGGTGGACCACCGCCAGTCCTCGGGCCGGTACGGCCAGCCCCCGAGTGGAATGCGGGTCAGGAACACGAACGCGGCGCGCGCCCCCCGCACGATGGGCGGCATCATGGGCCGCCCCTCTCGCGATCGGGAACGGCCGCCTCGGCGAAGGTCTGCATTTCTGCCGCGGTCGTCGCGGCGAGGCGGAGCAGCGGCACGGCCGCGAGCGCGCCGGTCCCCTCGCCGAGGCGCATCCCCAGCTCGAGAAGCGGGCGGACGCCCAGCGCCCGCAGCATCGCCGCATGGGCGGCGTCGCCGGAGGCATGCGCGAACACGAGTCGCGGGCGCAGCGTCGGCTCGAGGGCCAGCGCCGCGATCATGGAGGCTGTGGCCACCACACCGTCGACGAGCACGACACCTCCGTGGTGGGCCACGCGGAGGGCGGCCGCGGTCATCGCGGCGAGCTCAGCTCCCCCCACGGCGCCGAGCACCGCGAGCGGGTCACGCTCCGCGCCGAGTCGGGACAGGCCGGCCTCGATCGCAGCGCGCTTGCGCAAAAGGCCCGGGTCGTCGAGCCCGGTGCCGCGGCCCAGCACGGCGTCGACGGGCAAGCCCAGCAGCGCGCTGGCGACGCAGGCGGCGGGGGTCGTGTTGCCGATCCCGATCTCGCCGAGCACGAAGGTGCGTGTCTCGGGGTGCTCGTGCCGAATCACGTCGACCGCATGCGCGCCGGCCGCGAGCGCAGCGGCCAGCCTCCCCCGGTCGAGCGCCGCGCCACCAGTGAGGTCTTCGCTCGGCCGGCCGGCGAGCACGGTCGGGCGGACGCGCACGCCCGAGCGCGGCTCAGCGGCGCCCGCGGGCCGCGCGACGCCGACGTCCCACACCGTGAGCGGGACGGCGAGCGCGCGTGCCATCACCGAGGCAGCCGCAGTGCCCCGCGCAAAGGCCCCGAGCATGGCGGCGGTGACCTCCCTCGGGTAGGCAGAAACACCCCGCAGGGCGACCCCGTGGTCGGCAGCGAAGATGAGGGCTCCGATCGGATCGACGCGGGGCCGCTCCTCGTTAAACGCCGCTGCGAGCTGCACGACGAGCGGCTCGAGCACGCCGAGCGCGCCCAACGGCTTTGTGAGCTGATCGACGCGCGCGCGGGCGAGCTGCGCGGCAGCCGCGCTGGTCGGGCGTGGTGCGCCGATCTGCGTGAGGGTATCGGTCAGCATGCGTGCTTGTCGACGAGCGGAGGGGTGTGCGCGCCCTCGCGTTGCGCGCGATTGGCGTCGCGGTGGGTGTCCACAGGCACAGCGAGATCTCCCGATCAGCCTTACTCCGGCGGGCGCCCGCGTCAACCGCTGGGGCGTGCCCGCCTTGTCCCGGGCCGCTGCAGGCTCAGAGCGCTGAGCGCAGCGCCCAGAATGCGCCGGTGGGGGCGCGGTCCTCTCCATCGACGCTCAGCTCAGGGCGGATGCCGTCGACAAGGACCATCTCGACCTCACCTTTGCCTTTGGCGGCGACCTTCCCGCGGGGGGTTCCGACGAAAAAGCCCTGGACGGTGGCCCATGTGGCGGCGCTCACATTGACCCGACCGACCGCGCCGTTGCTCTCCATGCGGCTCGCGGTGTTCACCGTGTCGCCCCATACGTCGGAGGCGAGGCGGCGCTCGCCGATGACCCCGGCCACCAGCGGTCCGGTGTGCACCCCGATCCGCAGCGCGAAGAGGGCAGGCTGGCCGTCGGGGCCGGGCGCGGCCATATGGTCGCGCATCTGCAGGGCCGCCAGCACGCAGTCCACCGGGTGGGTGCGGTTGGGGATGGGGGCGCCACCGATCGCCATGTACGCGTCGCCGATGGTCTTGACCTTCTCCCCGCCGTTGCGGTCGACGACCCGATCAAAAGCGCCGAAGCAGCGCTCAAGCTCGGCCACCAGATCGGTCGGCGCCATCCGCTCTGAGGCTGCGGTGAAGCCCTGGAAGTCGGGGAACAGCACCGTGGCCGAAGGAATGTGACGGCTTGGATAGCTGCCCGCCGCTTTGAGCTCGTCCACCACGCGCCGGGGCAGCATGTTGTGCAGCAGACCGTCTGCACGGTCGCGGGCGTCCTCGGCTTCCGTGCGCGCGGTCACCAGCTCAGCGGTGCGCGCCCGAACTGGGGTCAGTTCTTGATATTGATACATGAAGCGCCCAAAGCGCTCTCCCGCCATGATCCGGAAGTTGAGAGTCGAGTACGCTCGGACCGAGGGAGATCCAGTGAAGGTGGCTTTGGCGGCGCGCTGGCGGGCGGAGACAACGATGACGGTTGGGTGGATCGCCGAGCGTCTGGCAATGGGCACGAGCGGTTATCTGAACCATCACTTTTACCGGCGGAGGAGGCTTGGTGAATAGTAAACAATATCAAGAACTGACCCCTTTTTGTACCTTTTCACCCGGACGCCGGATGGCGGAGCGCGGTGATCTACAGTCTGCTGATCACCGCCCGCCGGTATCGCCTGAATCCCGCGACCTGGTTGACCGACGTATTGCGTCGGATCCCGACCTGCACCCAAGCCAACCTGCCCGAGTTGCCATCCTGAAACTGGAAGCCTCAGGCGGCCTGACCGCTGAGGTGGACCGGGGAGCGGTGGCGGCCGGTCGTCCACTGGCATCCCCCCAACCCCTGGTCATGCCAGTCCGCCACCAGGGCAGAGCCGCGGGCCGGCGAAGCATGGAGGTCGCTTGCCATGCCAAGGTTCAGCGTCTATTCACCACCTGTCTAATGAGCAAGCATCAGCAAATCGACCTGCGGAGTCTTGCCATGGACCAGAGCACGGCTCAGAGGCTCTTGGCGAATCCGGCCTTGGTGGAGCGTGCTCTTGCAACTCTGGACCGGTGGTTGAAGACCTGTTCCCCCAGGGTTCGCCCCGTGTTGATGGAGTGGCAGGCGTTGCTCCAGCAGCCGCTGCCCGAGGTGATTTCCGTTCTGCTGAGCACCGACCCACGGGCCACCCGTCTCCGGCAATCGAGCCCGTTTGCCGGTCTTTTGACCGTGTCGGAGCGAACCGACATCCTGAAGCGCTTTTCCACCCGTGACTCGCAATCAGCTTGAGCACGTCATCCGCGCGGCCGCCGGCAATGCCGACGTTCGTGAGATCGTGGTGATTGGGAGCCAGTCCATCCTGGGGGCATTCCCGAATGCTCCCGAAGACCTGCTCGCGTCGATGGAGGCGGACGTTTTCCCGAAGGATCGCCCGGAACTTTCGATCGTCATCGATGGATCGATCGGTGAGCGGTCGATGTTCCACGAGACCTTCGGCTACTACGCACACGGTGTGGATGAAACCACGGCGGTTTTGCCTACCGGTTGGCGGGAGCGCCTCGTGCGAGTGGAGAATGAGAACACCCGCGGCAGCATCGGTTGGTGCCTTGAACCGCACGACTTGGCGGTGAGCAAGCTGGTCGCTGCGAGAGAAAAGGACCTGGACTTCATAGCAACCTTGCTTCGCCACGGGCTGGTGGCGGCAGAGACGCTGCGTGAGCGCTTGATCAACACCCCGTTCAAGACGGATGACGGGAAACCCCTGGCGTTGGCCCGCCTGGATCGGTTGGTCAAACGGGTTGTCCGCCACCGATGACATCCGTGTCAGCGGCGAACGGGGTCAGGGAACCATTTCCGAATCTAGACGCCTTGAGCACCCTGGGTGACGATCCTCACCACCGCATTAAAGATCATTTATTTTGTGTGGCTGGGCGACTTGTTCGCCCGATCCAACTCACGACACGCGTGGTTGATCTCCCAAAGTTTGGGTTCGACTGATCCGACCACGTGATGTCAACCGCGACACGGCACGAAACACAAGGCCTCAACCCGGAAACAACCCCACGCTGATTCGATGCAAAGACTTCATCCCAAGGGCGCGGGACCACGCGGTGTTCTCAACAGGTTTCGAGACGTTTTCCAGGGCGATTGATCGTGCCAACGCCTGGATTCGAGATTCCGGTGTGGCGGTCTTGAATGTGGAGACCGTCGTGCTGCCAAACCTTCCCGAGGTCAAGGACACCTCGCAGGTCATCAACACCAGGCATCTGATGGGGACCTATCTGTTTCAGGTCGTCCGGGTCTGGTATGATGGCGACACGCTCAAGACCCCGTGAACCGAGATCCGCAGACGAACGGGGGCCTCACGATGGGGACAACCGGCAACGATCGACCCCACAACATGGCTCTTGGCCGGACGGTCGGAACCATGCAACCTCCTGAGATTGGTGGGGCTCCGGAAGGAAGCTCGCGGACCGGCAGAGCGGCTTGGACCGAGGAGAACGACGCATGATCGAGGATCGGATTTTCGGCAGCGCCATCCACACCATGGCATGGCGCGCCAACGCCGTCGGCGACTCCGCCACCCGGACCGCCGCCGAGAACGCCGGCCGGACCGCTGCGGATGCCCGCCGACAGGGCGAGTTGATGCAGTGCGACGTGGAGAAGCTCTTCATGCTCACCGAGGCGCTGTGGACGATCCTCAAAGAGAAGCACGGCTACACCGACGCCGAACTCGTGAGGCGGGTCAACGAGATCGACCTGCGGGATGGAAAGCTCGACGGCAAGGTGGCCAACGAGACGGTCGCGCCCGACTGCACCCACTGCGGCCGCAAGATCATCGGCAATCGCCCGGTGTGCCTCTATTGCGGGGCCGAGGCCCACCCGACCGAGGCCGTGCCCTTCCGCCGCTGAAGGGCCATCCGATCAGAATCCAACGGCCCGGAGCCATTTCGTCGCGCCGGATCATCCGGCCAAGCCGGCAAGGCCATCGAAGGCCGTGGGGCTGAGGGCGATGGCGTTCGTCGCGGTCGAGGCGCAGCGGAGGGACAGCCGTTGCCCGGGTTGCCCGGGTTGCAGGAATTTGGGCGCGAACTCCGGGTTCGCCTTCGTGGGGCGCGTTGGGATTTCATCGGTGTTCGGCGCAAACGGCCGTTCCATGCAATGAGCGAACACTGGGATGCAGTGGTGGTCGGGGGAGGAGCGGCGGGGTTGTTCTGCGCCCGGTCGGCGGGCCTGCGCGGGCGGCGCGTGGAGGTGCTGGAGCACAATCCGCGGCCGGGCAACAAGATCCTGATCTCCGGCGGCGGGCGCTGCAATTTCACCAACCTCGGCGCGACGGCGGCCAACTACGTCACCTCGGGCAGCCCGCACTTCCTGAAGTCGTCGATGGCCCGGTTCACGCCGTCGGACTTCCTGGCGCTGGTCGAGCGTCATGGCATCGCCTGGCATGAGAAGAAGCTGGGGCAGTTGTTCTGCGACCAGAGCTCGAAGCAGATCCTGCAACTGCTGGAGCAGGAGTGCGGGGATGCCGGGGTGCGGATCACGGTGAACTGCAAGGTGGAGGGCGTGGAGCGCGTCCCGGAAGGCGGGTGGCGGATCTGCACCTCGCTGGGTGAGCGCACGGCCGACTCGCTGGTCATCGCCACCGGGGGACTGTCTTTTCCCAAGCTGGGCGCGACGCCGTGGGGATACCACATCGCCCGGCAATTCGGGGTGCCGCTGGTGGAGCCGCGTCCCGGGTTGGTGCCGCTGACGTTGCCGGCGACCCGCTACTCGGCATTCACGGCATTGAGTGGCTTGTCGATCGATGTCGAGACCTGGGCGGTCGGCGATCGGCTGCGCTTCCGCGAGAACGCCCTGTTCACGCACCGGGGGCTCAGTGGGCCATCGATCCTGCAAATCTCGAGCGTGCTCCAACCGCGCGAGGCGTTCCGGATCAATTTGCTTCCCGGGGTCGATGCGAAGGCGTTCCTGATGTCGCACCGGACCGGCGGCAAGGACCTGAAGTGGGCACTGCGCCAAGTGCTGCCGGAGCGCTTCGTCCAAGCGTGGCTCGGGCCGAACGCGGCTCCGCGGCCGCTGGCCCAGTTGCCGCAGCGCGAGATCGACACCTTGGCGACGCAACTCTCGGGCTGGGAACTCCAGCCCGACGGCGACGAAGGCTATCCCAAGGCGGAGGTGACGGTGGGCGGCGTGGACACCTCGGGACTGTCGTCCAAGACCCTGGAGTGCCGGGACGTGAAGGGCTTGTTCTTCATCGGCGAGGTGGTGGATGTCACCGGCTGGCTCGGCGGCTACAACTTCCAGTGGGCATGGGCCAGCGGTCATACCGCCGGACAGGCCATCTGAGTGCGGCGGGCCTTTTCGCCAGTTGCTGCGTTGGCTCGGGGGTCGAGTACCGCAGACACGTAACTTGATTATATCCGTACGCCGAACCCCATGGTTCCCACACCGGCTTGAGGGTGTGATGATTCCGGGTTTGTCTTCGACTACCCGCCGCCACCGCTACCCGGTCCACCTCAGCGGTCAGGCCGCTTGAGGCTTCCA
>VHCX01000016.1 GCA_016871615.1 Verrucomicrobiota bacterium | reverse complement strand
CCGCTCCTCGAGGGGGCCGGTGCCACGGTGACCGACTGGCAGGGCCGTCCGGCCAACCACGCCGGCGCCACGTCGGCCGTCGCCTCCGCTCCGGAGCTGCACGCGGAGGTGCTCCGGCGGCTCAACTCCTGAATGGCCGGACCGGTGAGCGGTGCTCCGGTCTTCAACCGGCCCCGCGATCCCCGGGGCGACGCATTCAATCCATTCCGGGGATTCAAGGGGTTCCGATAACGAAAAAGCCATCGCAACGATGGCATATGACGGCCCTCGTTACCGTTCAAACTCCAACCTGATCGGAATGGGTTGGCCGGTTGGGCGTTGGGTTGGCCCAGGCTTCCGGGCTCCTTGGGGTCGGATTCGGGAAATCCTCCCGACCCCCTCCTGAGGCTGCTTCCCTCAAAGAGGGCCTCAGGCTCACTTCAGGAACACCAGCTTGCTCTTCCGGTCGCCCTGCGTGCGGATGAGGTCGCCATTGTCCTTCAGGAAGTTGATCACGCTGGCGTAGGAGACCCCGGTCTGCTTGGCGATCTCGATCTGCGAAACGCCCTGGGGGTTGGCCTTGAGCACCTCGGTGATCTTGGCACGGATCACGTCGCCGCTCATGCGGGTGCGCTTCTCGGCACGGACCGGAGCCGCCACACCGGCGGAGGTGATGCCCAGGCGCTTGCAGGTCGAAGCGATATCAGCCTCGACATCGGCCAGTTCGCCTTGCAACTTAGCCTTCTTGGCAACGAGTTCTTGGAGGTTGTTGTCGCGCAACCGTTGCAGCTTCTTCTGGAGTTCCTGCGTCTGGCGCTCGATCTCTTTAGTGATATCCATATTGGAGACGTGTTTTCTTTGCGGCACCCTTCCCGGCGTTTGCCGATACGAAGCGTGCATCGGGAACACAATGAAGGATCAGATCCTATTCACGCAAGAAAAATTTGCAGATCTGGCTCGCTTGTCCAACGATGTTTCGACAGGAACACAGGAGGAATCGATGTTCGGTCAGCCCTATGACAATAGTCCAACTGGTAGGCGGCAGATCGTCAGAAAACCGAGAGAAATGGCCTGAAATATCGGTTGGTTTCTGCTGCAAACCATCCGGGGAAGCTTCGTTGGAAATGGTATGACAAAAGACTGTGAATAACCTGTTGATAACTGGTTCCCTGAAACGTGATTCATGGATACCCTTCGAGTGATAGAAGCCAGCGGGTTCCCGGGTTGAAGGGCCGGTGGAAACAACCCGACCGGATGCCGCACCCGGGCGGAGGGGACGCCGGCCCCGGGACCGGGCCTGTCCGGGCAAGCGGGGCTCCCGCCGGTCGGGGTCCAGCGCCCTTGCGCTTCCGCTGATTTTCTTGGGCGGCGGGGTGGCGTGTTCGGGTCCGTGGGCCTAGGATCCGGGGGTATGAGGTCACCGCAACCTTCCCGCCCAAGGGCCTTCACCCTGGTGGAGTTGCTGGTGGTGATCGCTGTGATCGCCCTGTTGGCGGCCCTGTTGTTGCCGGCCCTGTCCCAGTCCCGGGCCAAAGCCGGATCGGTGAGTTGCCAGAGTTCACTGAGACAGGTCGGTTTGGCCACCCAGCTGTATGCACAAGACCATCGGGGGGCCTTGCGTCTGCAATCTCCCTTGATGGTCACCAATACTTGGGCGCAGACCCTCGCCTCCCAACAGAGCCTGCCGGCATCGATCTTCCTCTGTCCCACCTATCCTCCCAAGGTCTGGACCAATTGGCTGATGACCTTCGGGGTCTGGATCGATCCGCCGGAGACCCTCCGGAGTGGTCCGCTCCAGGAATTTCTCATGAGCGACCGGCTGGAACAGCCTTCGGCTTATATGCATGTGGCCGACACGACCAGTCGGGGCCGCTTGGGCATCACGTCCCGTCAATTTCATGTGTTCCGCATCGACGAGGATTATGAAATCCATGGCCGACACTCCAACCGGGCCAATGGATGGTTCTTCGATGGACATGTCGAATCCATGAATCAACCGCGTCTCAGTGGGCTTGGATTCATCGGCCTGTTCGAGCCGGACCGTTTCCCAGGGTATTTCTGAGCCGGGGAGCCGACCGTTCGGGCATTCCCGCCACTCCCCCCCTGCCACTCCCTCCCCTTAGAGTCTGCGGCCCGGTCCGGGGATCGGCGCACCTGCGGAGAGAGGCCGTCCAAGCCTCTGCGAGCCGGAAACTCCAGGACCACGAGTTTCCGGCTCTCCAGCGGAACGATGCAGTTGGATCGGTCGTGCCGGCTGCGTCTTCGTCCGCAATGGCTTCGTTGCTCGTTCGTTACGGGCCTTCCATCGGCCGACGCCTCGCTCTCGTCTCGGCTTGCGAAGGAATCCGCCGCGCCACCGCTTTCCTCCCAACGGCATCGTTGCGGCTCTCAAGCGGCCTGGAATTGACGGTGCGCCCGCAGCGCCTCCCGCGACGCCTCCGAGAGGGGGGCCTGACGGTAGACGGGATCCTCGAGCGGTTCGGCGCTGGTCGAGCGCAGCGCCCGGCCCAGCCATGCGGCCCCGAGCGGCCGGGCGACCAGCGACGGGTCGTTGGCGGCGAGGGTCGTCTCCTCCTTTTCGCCCGTGGCCTCACCGGCCCCCACCCAGAACCCGGCCCGCAGCAGGGTGGTCCGCAGCAGGGTGGCGCGGGAATAGGTGGCCAGCGCACAGGGCCGAAGCGGATCCAGCCTCGCGAAGAGCCCGCGGAACAGCGGCAGGGTCCACATCGCCGGGTTGCGGGCCGGCGAATAGGCGTCGTAGAAGATGGCGTGGGGCGCGGGGAGGGGTCCGGGGGACCGGAGGCGCTCGGGGAAGTCGGCGACCTCGGCCTGCCAGGTCACCGCAAGGGCACCGTGGGTGAAGGTGCAGCGGTGGTCCTCAATCAGCGCGCCCATCGGACCCTCGAATCCGAGCGGATAGCCCAGTTCTGCGGCGTGTTCCCGGGCGAAGCGCAGCGGTTCGAGCGTGTGGTCGAAGCTGACGAGGCGCAGCCGGCCGGGGATGCCGGCGAGGTGGCGCAGCGCGGTGGTCACGTTGGCGGCGCTGCCCAGGCCCACATCCCAAAGCACCCATTCCGGGTCGGTGCAGACGGCCATCCGCCCGGCCAGGCCCAGTTGGCGCACATAGAGCGCCTCGGCCTCGGCCACGGGGCCGATGACCGGGTGGAAGGTCTCGCCCTCGGCGAGGGAGCGGATGCTGGTGGTCCCGTTGGCCAGATGGACCAGGGCGTAGGCGGATTCCATGGGATTCGGTGACGATCTCCCGGGCGGCCGGCCACATTGAGGCGTCGGCATCCCGGGCGCCGGGTCAGTCGGCCCCCGATTCCTCCGCGGCCCCCGGGACGCCCCGGTGTCCAGGGTCGGCGCAGACCCCGCGTTTCGAGGTGGCCACGAAGTCGATGAGTTCGCGGCACACCGCCTGGGGGAATCCGTCGCGGGCCTGGCGCAGCCGCTCCGACCTGGGCAGCGGGGAGCGGAAGAGCAGGTGGTAGAGCCGCTGCAGGACCCTTCGGTCCTCCGGGCTGATGCCGGCCCGGCGCAGGCCCACCCGGTTGAGGCCGCAAAGGGTGTTGTTGTCGCGGGCCAGCGTGAACGGGGGAAGGTCCAGCGAGATGCCCGAGCCGCCCTGCATCAGGGCCAGCCGGCCGATGCGGCAGAACTGGTGGACCAGGCAGTTGCCCGAGAGGAAGGCGCGGTCGGCCACCACCACGTGGCCCCCGAGCAGCGCCCCGTTGGCGAGGACGTTGTGGTCGCCCAGCACGCAGTTGTGGCCCACGTGGGAACCGGCCATCAGGAAGTTGCCATGGCCGAGGACGGTGTCCTCGTCGAGGCGGTTCGAGCGGTGCACGGTCACGTGCTCGCGGAACACGTTGGCGTCGCCGATGCGCAGCCGCGTCGGCTGCGCATCGGCGTACTTGAAGTCCTGCGGCGCCCCGCCGAGCACGGCCCCGGCGTGGATCCGGTTGCCTGAACCCAGCCGCGTGTCGCCGGTGAGATGCACCCCGGGTCCCACCTCGCAGCGGGGGCCGAGCACGACGCCGGCGTCGATGACCGCATGGGGGCCGATCTGGCATCCGTCGCCGATCCGGGCCGACGGGTGGACCACGGCGGTGGGATGGATCTCCGGGGGCATGGGCTTGGACACGGGTCCTCAGATCAGCACGCCGACCACGCAGGCCGTCATGTAGCAGGCCAGCAGGCCGCCCAGCATCGCCTTCAGCCCGACCTGGGCGAGGTCCTTCCGGCGTCCGGGCACCAGGGCGCCGATGCCGCCGATCTGGATGGCCACGCTGCCGAAGTTGGCGAACCCGCAGAGGGCGTAGGCGGCGATCACGTAGCTGCGCGGATCCAGCGACGCCTGCTGGCGCGACAGCGAGATGTAGCCGACGAACTCGGTCAGCACGATGCGCTCGCCGAGGATCTGCCCGACGGTCAGGCAGTCCTTGGAGGGGATGCCCATCAGCCATGCGAACGGCGCGTTGGCGTAGCCCAGCAGGGTCTGCAGCGGCTGGCGGGTCTGCCAGCCGACCACGCCAAAGGCCTCCCCGAGGATCCAGTTGGCCGCGGCCACCAGGGAGGTGAAGGCCAGCAGCATGGCGATCACGTTGATGGCCAGCTTCATGCCGTCCCCGGCGCCGGAGCAGGCCGCGTCGATGCCGTTGACCGTCTCGCGTTCGATCTTCGCGCTCGACCCGGCGGCCGTCTCGCTCGCCTCGGTCTCGGGGATGAGGATCTTGGAGATCAGCAGGGCGGCCGGGGCGCTCATCACGCTGGCGGTCAGGAGATGCCCGGCCGGCACCTTGAGCAGGCCCGAATAGACGCCCATCACGCTGCCGGCGATCGTCGCGAATCCGCCGACCATCAGGCAGTGCAACTCGCTGCGGGTCATCCGCGGCAGGTAGGGCTTGATGACCAGCGGTGCCTCGGTCTGCCCCATGAAGATGTTGGCGGCGGCGCTGAGGGTCTCGCTGCCGCTGGTGCCCATGGCCCGGCGCATCACCCAGGCGGCGGCGCGGACCAGCAGCTGCAGCAGGCCGTAATGGTAGAGGATCGAGGAGACCGTGCTGATGAGCACGATGATGCCGGTGATCACCAGCGCGAAGAACAGCGCGTTCTCCGGACCGAAGGCCTTCGACATCACCGCCTCGTCGGCCAGCGGCCCGAACATCAGCCGGTTGCCCTCGTTGGCGAAGCCGATGAAGCGTCCCACGAGCTTCTGGCACGCCTCGAAGATCCCCTCGCCCGGGCCGGTCTTGAGGATGAACCAGCCGAGGGAGAACTGGAGGGCCACGCCCCAGAGCACCGCCCGGAACGGGAACCGTCGTCGGTGCTCCGAGAGCAGCCACGCCACGCCGATGAGGGCGAGTATCCCCGCCAGGCTGATGAGTTTCATGGATGTCCTGGCCCACGGTGGTCCGGCCGGGGCGCACCGACAAGCCCTTCCTCCCAATCGGGGGCGGTGCGGCGATGGGCTCCGGCTGGTCCCCCCCCCGGGCATGGGCACGTCCGGTCGGCCCGCCGCTGGGCGCGCAAAGCGGGGTTCCAAAATGAGGATTGCCGCGGGATCGGCCCGCCCTATCCTGCCGGGCGTGAAGAAGGCTCACCGATCCCGGGCGCTGGTGGCATCGTCGCTCCTGGCCGCCGCCACCCTGGTGTCCGGATGCGGGGGATTCAGCGGATCCCACAGCGTGTCGCCCGCCAGCATCCTGCTGCCGGGCCTGCTCAAGGCCGATCCTCCCGCGCCGGGCCGGTCCCCCGGGCATCCGGCCGGGCCGGAAGACCGTGTCGCCCTCGCCTCCCGCGCCGGCGTGCCCGTGGCCATCGCCTCCCTCCCGCAGGCCCCGGCCGGCGGCGACGGGACCTTGTCCCACGGAGGGTCCCGTGGAAGGTCCCACTGATTTCCCTGCCATGCGTTTTCCCCTCGCGCCGACGGCCAAGATCGCCCGGCACATCGTCAAGCATAAGCTCAAGGGCTCCGGCAAGTTCGCCATGGTGCTGCAGCTCGAACCGCTGCACACCTGCAACCTCACCTGCACCGGATGCGGCCGCATCCGCGAGTATTCCACCTCGCTGAAGGACATGGTGCCCCTGGAGCAGTGCCTGGCCGCCGCGGCCGAGTGTGACGCGCCCATGATCTCCATCTGCGGCGGCGAGCCCCTGATCTACCCCAAGATCGAGGAACTGGTGGCCGGCCTGCACGGGCAGGGTCGCCTAGTGTACATCTGCACCAACGGCGTCTTCATGCGCAAGAAGATGCGCGAGTACCTGGCCAGCGCCTACACGCCGGCCTTCGAGCCGCAGTTGGCGCAGCTGCTTTCCGAGAAGCTGGTGACCGAGCAGGAGGCAGAGGCCATCCGCAAGGCCGATGCGGCCGCCAAGTCCAAGGTCGTGATCCGCCCCAGCCCGTGGCACTATTGGAACGTCCACGTCGACGGGCTGGAATACACCCACGACCTCATCGTCGAGCGCGAGGGCGTCTTCAAGGAGTGCGTGGCCGCCATCCGGATGGCCAAGATCCTCGGCTATCAGGTCGCCACCAACACCACCGTCTACAAGGAGACCGAGACCGCCGAGCTGGAGGAGATGTTCAAGTTCCTCAGCTCGCTGGGCGTGGACGGCCACACGATTTCGCCGGGCTACGACTACGACGCCGCCAAGAAGGACATGGTCAAGCGCCTGGGCAAGGATCCGGCGCAGTTCTTCCTGACCCGGGCGATGACCCGCCAGAAGTTCGGGGACATCGAGCGTTGGGGCCGGATGTTCACCATCTTCGGGACCCCGGGGTACCTGGAGTTCCTGGCCGGCAAGCGCGAGCTGGCCTGCAGCGCCTGGGCCGTGCCGACCTACAACATCCGTGGCTGGAAGGCTCCCTGCTACGTCATGACCGAGGGGCACTACCCCACCTACGCGCAGATGCTCTCCGAGGTGAAGTGGGAGCGCTTCGGCGTGGACGAGCGCGGTTGCGGCCGGGATGCCCGCTGCGAGAACTGCATGATGCACTCCGGCTTCGAGCCCTCGGGTGCCCTGAGCAGCAGCCCGCGCGACTCCTGGATCAATTTCAAATACAACTTCGGTTCCCGGCCGGCCCCCTATCCGTCCAGTCCGCAGCTCACCCAGGCGGCCTTCAACGGCGCCTCCATCGGCAAGGGCCACCTGGCCGAGGCCAAGGAGGCGGTGAATCGCGAGTTCGCCGGCGTGAAGTCGGCCTTCGCCCGGGGCGGCAACGACCTGCCGCACGATCCGTCGCACGGGGAAACCGGCGGCTCCGGCGGGTGCTCGAGCGGTGCCTCGGGTGCCGCTGGCGACCAACTCGCCGACCTCAAGGCCAAGATCGCCGCGGCCAAGAAGGTCGAGGTGAACTCCGAGTAGGCCGGCTTCAGGCAGGCCAAACCCAAGCACTGGCACCACTCCGCCCCGCCCGAGCGCCGCCCCCATCTTCCTTTCCATGTCCGCCCTGTTTCTCTCACCCCCCTCCTTCGACGGTTTCGACGGGGGCGCCGGCGCCCGCTACCAGGCCCGCCGCGAGGTCACTTCCTTCTGGTACCCGACCTGGCTGGCCCAGCCGGCCGCCCTGGTACCCGATTCGCGCCTGCTCGACTGTCCGCCCCATGACATCGGCATGGAGGAGACGCTGCGCATCGCCAAGGACCATGGGCATGTCATCATCAACACCTCCACGCCGTCGCTGAAGAACGACTGCAAGGTGGCCGAGGCCATCAAGGCGCAGAATCCCGAAACCAAGATCGGCTTTGTGGGCGCCCACACGGCGGTGCTGCCGACCGAGACGCTCAAGGCGTCCCCGGCGATCGACTGGGTCGGCCGCAAGGAGTTCGACTTCACCTGCAAAGAGGTCTGCGAGGACCGGGCCCTTGAGACCATCTCCGGCCTGAGCTTCCGCAAGGAGGGCAAGATCATCCACAACCCGGAGCGCGAGCTGATCCACAACATGGACGCGCTGCCCTGGGTGGCCGACGTCTACAAGCGCGACCTGGAGATCGAGAAATACTTCATCGGCTACCTCATGCACCCGTACATCTCGATGTACACGGGTCGCGGTTGTCCGGCCCAGTGCACCTTCTGTCTGTGGCCCCAGACCATCGGCGGGCACAAGTACCGGGTGCGTTCAGCCGAGAACGTGGCCGCGGAGATGGCCTACATGAAGCAGCTCTTCCCGCAGGTCCGGGAGTTCTTCTTCGACGACGACACCTTCACGGCCAACCTGCCGCGGGCCCGCGAGATCGCCAAGAAGCTCGCGCCGCTGGGGCTCACCTGGAGCTGCAACAGCCGGGCCAACCTCGACGAGGACACCATCCGCTTCTTCAAGGACTGCGGCCTGCGGCTCTTCCTCGTCGGCTACGAGTCGGGCAACGACGACATCCTCAAGCGCATCAAGAAGGGCGTGACCACCGACGAGATGCGCCGCTTCACCAAGGCCTGCCATCGGGCGGGCGTGGCGATCCACGGCACCTTCATCCTGGGCCTGCCGGTCGAGACGCCCGAGACCATCGAGCAGACCATGCGCTTCGCGCAGGATCTCGACGTGTTCTCCATGCAGGTCTCGCTGGCCGCGCCGTATCCGGGCACCGAGCTCTACGAGATGGCCCGCCAGAACGGGTGGTTCTCCAAGAAGGACAAGACCGACATCGTCCACGGCGACGGGTTCCAGCAGTCCACGCTGGAGTATCCGGGCCTGTCCAAGGACGAGATCTTCGAGTCGGTGGACCGCTTCTACCGCCAGTACTACCTGCGCCCGGGTCCGATCCTGCGGATCATCAAGACCATGCTGGAGGACAAGAGCGTTCTCGTGCGGCGTTGCCGCGAGGGCTACGAGTTCTTCCGCAGCCTGAACCAGCGCAAGGTCGATCTGGCCGCGGCCCAAGGCTTGGCGGGTCACTGACCCGACCGTTTCGGAGCCGGATCCGCGCACCGAGGCGGGTGGGGTTGCCCACCATCCTCGGTCGTTTCTGGGGTGAAGTGCCGCGGCAGTGCGGTCCCTCGGGAGGGCGGTGAACGTTGGGGTGCCTTGCGGCCGGGATGGCCGGATTCAGTGCATCTCCACCGCGCAGCGGCCGATGCCCCCGCGGAAGTAGTTGAAGCGGACGTTGGGGTGCAAGGCCAGGAGGGACATGGGCACGGCGGTGTCGACGATGCCCTTGGCGATCATGAGGCAGGTGAGGCGCTGGCCGAAGGGGTTGTCATGCTGGCCGGCATGCCAAATGGAGACGGCCTCGGCTTTCCAGGTTTCGACCGGGCCCACGGTGATGGCCTGGGTCGGCACGAGCGACACGTTGCCGCCACCGCTGGTCCGGGCGTTCTGGGCGATGGTCAGCGGGTGCAGGTCGACGACGCGGGTGCCCAGCTTCAGATACTCATCCGGGGTGGGCGGTGTGTTGCGGTATTTTCCGGCGCGGCGGACGGGGTCGTTGAAGGCCCAATGTTTCACGTCGCCCTGGCCTCCCTGCATGACGGCGCAGCGGACGCCGGCACCCCAGGAGGCACGGTAGGCCCGGGTGTCGGCCTTGGGGAAATGCAGGTGGGCGTCGGGCATGACCTGCTTGCGGGCGATGCGGTTGAAGCACAGGTCCCGGTCGGCCTTCTCGAAGGATAGGGGGTGACTGGCGGGAGCTTCTTTGCCATCGATGACCCATTCGTCCATGCCCCAGAAGTGGCCGGAGCGGATGTCGAGGCCGAGGGCGTTGACGATGCGGGCGACCAGCGGGAGCTGCTCGGTGGGGCCGATGGGGCCGCAGATGCCGACCGGGTTGTCGTCGGTGCTTCGCTTCCACGCCTGCACGTATTCGAGGGCTTCGGCGAGGTAGAACCCTTCGAGGGTGTCGTGGAAGGTGACCTTGAAGCCGGGGCGCGAGAGGCGCTGCATCGCCTTCGGTGTGAGCGCGGCGGCGTCGGCGACCAGTTCCGGGTCGAGGGTGGTGTAGTCCCACCAGTCCGAGGCGACGCAGGACATCGGGCGGTGGGAGGCGGAGCGGGAACTCATGCCTGCAAGCCAAGCCGGTCGAGGCTTTCGGGGCAACTTCAACCGTGTCGCTCCGCGGGATCAACCCTCCGCTCGCAGAGAAGCTCGGGAAGGCTCAACCGTCGGGCTGCGCGTTTGGGGGGAGAGGGAGTCCGCTTCTGGTGCTCGCTGCAGGTTGATCCCGCTCCTTGTACCTTTGACTGATCCCATTCCGCGGGCGGTGGGGGTTTCTGGAAAGAAACACGGCGGTCCCGGCCCGAGGGGCTGGAGACCGCCGTGATGGAGGATCGAAACCGGTCCGGAGAGCGGCTCAGGAGTTCTTGTCCCAGCCGTAGGTCAGCGGGGCGATCTCACGGCCGGACTTGTCGGTGACCTTGCGGGTCTTGGCGTCGAAGTAGCACATGACGCCAAGGCGGTCGGACATCTCGGCCAGCGAGATGACGGTCTGCACCTTGGTGGCCAGGTCGATGCCGGCGTTGGGCTGCTTGTTGGCGCGGATGGACTCGTAGAAGTTCTTGTGGTGCGCCGCGACGCTCTCGCCGGGGAAGGCCTCGCTGGTCTCGGGCTCGATGTCCTCGGCGAACGGGCGCTCCGGGTTCAGCTGCACCTTGTTGCCGCCCATGGTGAGGGTGGCCTTGTGGCCGCGGATCATCTCGGACGATCCGACCTCGTTGACGGTGCTCGAGGTGATGTGCATGACGTAGCCGCTGGGGAACTCGGCGATGAGTTGGATGATCTCCTCGACGTCACGCACGTACTGGGTGGCCTGCTCGGGCTTGCGGCCCGACTGGTTGAGGTCGGTCTTGAAGGCCTTGCTGCCGACGGCCGCGACGCGGACGGGGAACTCCGGATTGCCGGTGGCGAGCATGTACGGGTGCAGCTTGTGCGGGAAGAGGTCGCCCAGCAGGCCGGAGCAGTAGGGGTAGTACTTGCGCCAGCGGAAGAAGTGGTCGGCGTCGAAGCCCTTGGCGGTCTTGATCTGCTCGCCGAGCCACATCTTCCAGTTGATGTCGTCGGGCTTGGCCCAGGGCGCGATGGTGTAGTTCCACTCGCCGTGCGGGTTGTTGCGCATGTAGCTGCCCTGGCTCATGACGATGGGGCCGATCTTGCCGGCGCGGATCCACTCGGCGGCCTTGTGCCACTTGCGGTCGGAGCAGCCCTGCGAGCCGACCTGCAGCAGCTTGCCGGTGCGCTTGCAGGCGTCGTGGATCTGGAAGGCCTCGGCGAGGTAGCGGGTCATCGGCTTCTCGACGTAGACGTGCTTGCCGGAGTCCATGGCCTCGCAGCTCACCCTGGTGTGCCAGTGGTCGACGGTGGCGCAGTAGATCGCGTCGATGTCCTTGCGCTCGAGCAGGCGGCGGAAGTCGGCGAAGCCCTCGGGCTTGGTGCCGGTCTTCTTGGCGATCTTGGCGACGTGGTCGTCCACCCGGTGCTGGGAGACGTCGCAGACGGCGGCGAGGCCAACGTTGTTCTCCGAGTAATGCTCAAGGTTGAGGCCGACGTGGGCACCGCCGCCCTGGTTGCCGACGCCGATGAAGCCGACGACGATCTTGTCGTTCGCGCCGATGACCCGGCCGGCGTAGGGGGCGGCGAGCTTGGTCAGTGTGTTGGCCGCCGCGGCGGGCTGGTTGGCGAGGATGCCGGCGATGCCGCCGGCCGCGGCGGTGCGCTTGAGGAATTCGCGCCGGGAGGCGCCGGGCTGCGGGGAGTGGGGCTGGGGAGTGGACATGATGAGAGTGCGTTGAAGTGACTTGGCAATGGGACGGATCCTAGCGGGTTGGCATTCGAGGACAAGCGTGGGGAAGGTGGGCGGCGGAGCGGGTGGAGCCTCCGCTCGCTGGGGAGGCTCCTTCAGGGGAGGGCTATCGCGCTGCGCGCGGGGGGAGAAGGTGGTCCGCCTCCCAAGGCTCGCTCTGGCTCCACCCGCTCCGCCTTGGGGGAGGGATCTGGAAGGATGGGGTGGAGCCTCCGCTCGCTGGGGAGGCTCCTTCAGGGGAGGGCCATCGTGCTGCGCGCTGGGGGAGAAGGTGGTCCGCCTCCCAAGGCTCGCTCAGTTCTCGGGAGGGGGGACGGCGGCGGTGCGGAAGCGGTGGGTGCCCAGGCGACGCCCCGCCCGGACTTCCAACTGGTAGGTGAGGCCGGCCTCGAGCGGTGCGGCGTTTCCGTCGGAGCCCTCGGCCGGCGACATCCCGGCGGGGTTCAAGCCGTACATGAGGGAATTGAGCTGGCGGCTCTTCCCGGTCAGATCCCAGACCTTCCGGGCCGGCTCGCCCTGGGCATCGAGGGCGAATACGCGCACGGACGTCAGGCGGTAGCGGTCGTCGAGGCTGAAGGTCACGCGGGCCACGCCGGACGCGGGCTCGGTCTCCGCCGGACGGTCGGTCGGCGTGGCCGCCCCCTTCCCGGGCGTCTGCGGACCCCGACGCCCGAACCGGGGAGGCTGGATCACGGGCCGGATCTGCGAGGCGATCTCGATGGGCTGCGGGGACGTCCAGTCGGTGAAGACCGCCACGTAGGCCAGGGCCAGCAGCGCAGCCACCCCCCCGAGGGTCCAGGCACGGCGGTTTGGATTCATGGCAGCGAGACCCCGGCGTTGCGTTCCTCGGCGGTGACCGCCCAGAGGTTGATCGGATTGAAGGAGCGGCCGTAGCGCAGGAACTCCACATGACCGTCAACCATGGCGTAGTTCGACCCGCCGCCCCGGCCGGTCTTGATCGACGTGCCGTGACGGTTCTGATGCAGCGCGCTCAGGTCGTCGAGGGCGTCGAAATCCATGTGGAAATGGACCACCCGGCCCGAGTCGCGTTCGCCGAAGGCGACGGTCTGCGACGGCTCGGGGATGTCGTTCTCACCGATGACCACCTCGCCGTTGCCCTGGGCCCGGAACTCGCCCATCTGGCCGGCCCCGACCCGGCGGCGGTAGAAGTCGTTGAAGCCGTTGATCAGGTAGGTGCGGGGGGCGTACTCCGCGACGCGGTCGCCGGCGCCCGGGACGTTGGTCGTGCCGCGGGCCCCGGAGTCGACCGGGCACTTGAGGATCTTCAGGTCCACGTAGTAGGGCCGCAGGGTGGTGCACCAGCGGTTGGTGACCAGCCGGGGCGGGAACCGGCCAGCGTGGTCGCCCGCGTACAGGTGGAGGGCCAGGCCGAGCTGCTTCTCGTGGTTCAGGCAGGCGATGCGCTGCGCCGAACCCTTGGCCGCGGCGAGGGAGGGCAGCAGCATGCTGGTGAGGATGCCGATGATGGCCACCACGACGAGCAGTTCGATGAGTGTGAAGCCGTTGTGCGATCCGGGTCGGGCCGGACCTGGCGGGCGGGATGCGGTGGGCGGGACCATCGGTGGGGCGGGATTCCCGGGAGCGTTCCCGGTTTGGAGAGGAAGAGTCGACCGTTTCCGTGGTCGGGTCAAACGGCCCGCTTCGGGGAGCCCGCCCCCCGGGCCACCCTCCAGCACCACGCCCAGCCGCCGACCAGCGCCGCGCCGACGACCAGGGCCGGGGCCGTCGCCGTCCCGGAGAGCCAGAGCCCGAGTGCGCTGATCGCCGGACCGGAGCCCATACCCAGCCCGATGAAGGCCTCATGGATGCCGCCGTGCTCGCCATGGATGTCGCTGCCGTCCATCGCGTAGAAGAGCGACGAGTAGTAAATCAGCCCGGTGCCCCAGCCGAAGGCGATCTGGGCGACGAGGAGCATCCAGACCTCCCGCGCGGTCATGACGGTGACGAAGCCCCCGATGAGCAGCAGGAACGATCCCAGGAACCAGCCGATCCGGTAATGCCAGCCATGCCAGCCCCAGAGGATGGCGAAGGTCAGCGTCCGGACGAGGAACCAGGCCGACAATAGCCGGCCCGCCTCCTCGATCCCCAGCCCGGCCCGCCCGGCGATCCCGGGCACGACGGCGATGAGGGTGTTCATGGCCATGTAGGCGAAGGGGTTGCCCATCCAAGCCAGTTTCCGGAACACCTGCGTGACCCGGGCGTCCCGGGTCGGCCCGGGCTCGTGTCGCGGGCCGGGGGCGATCGTCGGCCCAGGGGCCCCGATGGCGATGGACGCGCCGCGGGCGTGGTCCCGCTCGAGCCGACCGAGGCTGATCCACTGCAGGGCGTGGATGGCCAGCGGCAGCCAGTACAGGCTGGCCCGGCCGAGGTGCTCGAAGAGGGTGCCCCCGACGAAGTAGGCCAGGCCGGCCGTGGCGGCCCAGACGACGTTGTACAGGCCCACGCGATGGGGCAGCCGGTGCCGTGGCTCGCGCTCGGAGGCCAGCGCCTCGAGCATGGGCCACGTGAAGCACAGGGCCAGGGTCCAGACCAGCAGGGCCAGCACCTGTCCCGATGCCCCGGGGAGCATCCAACCCAGGGCCACCCCCAGCCCCATGCCTCCGAACCCGATGCGCAGGCTGGTGAAGTACCCGTGGCGCTGGCCGAAGCGCCCGGCATACCAGGACGTCCCGACATACAGGAATCCGTGGACCGCACTCAGGGCGAGGTTGTCGAGGTTGGAGAACCCGTGCTCCCGCTGGAGCAGGAACATGAGGTAGTTGAAATAGTAGGAGGCGGCGAAGGCGTTGGTGCCCTCGAGCACGAAGTAGCCTGTCTTCCCAGGCGGGTTGGACTTCACGGTGGTACGCCGATCCGAACGGCGCGCCGGGAGTCAACGGCCCCCGTGGGCCGCGTGCAAGCGTGGGAACGGGGGCCTCGAGGTGCGGATCGATCTGGACAGCGGTGCCCCGGCAGCGATTTTTCGCCCATGTCGTGCGAGTCGTTGCGGCCAAGTCCTGCGTGTGTCCTAGGAGCCTTGCTGGCGGCGAGCCTCGTCGCCCCGCGGGCCGAGGCCCAACTGGAGGACGTCCGGATCGAGGGGGTGCCCGACTACGAATGGCATGCGGGGTGTTTCGGCACGGCCACGGGCAACCTGATGGGCTTCTGGGACCGCAACGGGTTCCCCGAGTTCTACACTGGTCCGACCGGCGGAGGCGTGGCGCCGCTCAACAGCCGGGCCAGCCAGGGCAACCAGGGGATCTTCTCGCTCTGGGCCTCGAAGGCCGGTCGGGATGGCCGGCCGGCCAACCTTCCGGGCCACGAGGACGACTACTACGTCGACTACGAGAGCGTCTCGGCCGACCCGTTCCGGGTGGCCGGTCGCCGGGAGCATGTGCCGGACTGCCTGGGCGACTTCATCGGCCTGAGCCAGGACAAGTGGGCCGACCTCGGCGGCGAATGCCGGGGCAACATCGACGGCTTCTCCTACGTGCACTGGGACCGGAGCGCGGCCCGCCGTTGGGCGCGTCCCGGCCGGGAACCCTCGATCCCCGACGGCTCGGACATCGCCTCGGGGCTCGTCACGTGGACCCGGTTCCGCGGGGGCGAGGCCTCAAGCTTCTGCCAGTTGGCCGACTTCAATCCCAAGGTGACCGGGGGCGCCGGGTTCACCTACGCCGACCTCAAGACCGAGATCCGTGCGGGGCGGCCGGTGCTGCTCTTCATGCAGCCCAACGACGAACTGTCGCGGCCTCTGGCCGGGGTGGCCCGGGTCAATCCGGACATCCACGGGATGCTGGCCTATGGATACTGGGTCGGTGACGACGGCACCCCGTACGTGCGTTACCGGACCAGCTGGGCCAGCGGCGACCAGATGCTCTCGCCGTGGACGGCCGCGCCGTGGCTGCCGGGCACCCTGGGCTTCCCGTTGCGGGGGGTGATCGGCTACCAGCCGCTGCCCAGGATCCGCTCCATCCGCCGCGAAGGGGCCGAGGTGGTGTTGTCGTGGGATGGCTCGGCGGCGGTGGTGCGCGATGCGACGGCCGGGGAACGCCGCCAGGCGCAGCGTTTCGTGGTGGAGCGCGCCGGCAGCCCCGAGGCGGCCGTGTGGACGCCGGTGTCCGAACCGATGGAGGCCCTGGAATTCCGGGAACAGGCGCCGGCCGGGGGCGACATGTTCTACCGGGTGCGCTCGGTGCCGGTCTGGTGAGCGGCCTGCGGGATGGCCTGATGGGCTGCGGGTTCGCGCCGGATCCATCCGCCCCCGAGCACCCGGTCCCCGTCGTAGAAGACGCAGGCCTGTCCGGGGGTGACCGCCCGGGCCGGCGCGTTCAGGCGGACCCGGGCGGTGTCGCCGGGACCCGGTTCCACGGTGCCGGTGGCGCCGGGGTGGTTGTAGCGGATCTTGGCCGTGGCTTCGAAGGAGGCCGGGGGCGAGTCCCAGGGGATCCAGTTGCAGTGGTCCACGGTGAAGGTGGAGCGGTTGAGCTGGGATTCGTCGCCGACGACCACCCGGTTGGAGGCGGGATCGAGCTCGAGCACGTACAGCGGCTCGGCCGACGAGATGCCGAGGCCCTTGCGCTGGCCGATGGTGAAGAACTCGATGCCGTCGTGCCTCCCGAGCACACGCCCACCGGTGTCCACGATCTCCCCGGCGTGCCGCTCGACGAGCCGGGATTGCTCGAGGAATCGCCCGTAATCGTTGTCGGGCACGAAGCAGATCTCCATCGATTCCTCCTTGTCGGCGGTGCGGAGGCCGCACTCGCGGGCGACCTCGCGGGTGTCGGACTTGGTCTTCTCTCCGAGCGGGAACAGCACGCGGGCCAGCTGGTGCTGACGGAGGGAGAAGAGGAAGTAGCTCTGGTCCTTGCGCGGATCCCGGCCGCGCAGCAGGAGGGTCCGGCCCTCGGGCGTGCGTTCGACGCGGGCGAAGTGGCCGGTGGCGACGAGGTCGCAGCCGAGTTGGCGGGCCCGGTCGAGCAGGGTGCCGAACTTGAGGTGCTGGTTGCACATCACGCACGGGTTGGGCGTGCGCCCGGCGCGGTATTCGTCGGCGAAGTACCCGATGACGCGTTTCTGGAATTCGGCGGATTCGTCGATGAGGTAGTAGGGGATGCCCAGGCTGGCGCTGACGCTGCGGGCATCCATGACGGCCTGGGGGCCGCAGCATTTGTCCTCGGCCCGGTTGACGCAGTCCTGGGGCCACAATTTGAGGGTGACCCCGACGACGTCGAATCCCTGCTCGAGCAGGAGGGCCGCGGCGGCGGAGGAATCCACGCCGCCGCTCATGCCCACCAGCACCCGCTGCCTGCGTTGAACCATGTCGTTCACGGGGACGAAGGTACCGGGAGGTGGGGGCCAATGCGATGGCGCTCTGTGGGAGCGGTCCTGCGTTCGCAGGCAACGTTGGGGCCGGTGGGGTCTTCGAGCTGGCGCGCGAAGGGGAACAGGATGTCGACGTTCCAGTGCTTACTTCGGACCGATCCCGCTTCGCTGGGGGCGGCGCCATCGCTGGGTATCGATCCGTCGCTCGCCGGGGGAATCGGGGACGGGGCTTGGCTCGGGGGCGTTTTGGCCGTATGCACACGGCCCGATGGCGTCTTTTGATCGTCCCCCGTTCCGGCCCCGGAGGCCGTTTGCCGGCCCTCCCCACTCCGGCTCCGGTTTTGGACCGCGGTCCGGTCCCCGATCGGGTCCGCCGGCGCCGGCCCTGCCGCAGGTGGACACGACGCATTGGCAGACGCCCTGGGTCTGGCTCAAGTACCACACGCAACAACCGGTGGTGTACCCGGCGATGATCCGGGACGCCTCGGCCGGTTCGAAGCCCGGGGACTGGGTGAATGTGTACGACAAGTCGGGTTCGCCCTGCGGCAACGGGCTGTGGAATCCGCGCTCGAAGGTGCCGCTGAGGCTCTTCCACTGGGGCGAATCCTTCGTCGAGGAATCGCTGTTGGTGGACCTGCTCGACCGCGCGATGGACCACCGGGTGGAGTTCCTGCGCCTGCCCGAGGTGACGGACGCGTTCCGGGTGGTGCACTCCGATGCCGACGGCCTGAGCGGCCTGGTGGTGGACAAGTTCGCCGACGTCTTGAGCGTGCAGGTCCACAGCCTGGGCATCGCCCAGCGGTTGGCCGCATGGATTCCGCGGATGCACGCCCGGTTGGGCACCCAGCGGATCGTCTTCGAGGTCGATGACACGGTGGCCCGCAACGAGGGCATTTCGCCGACGACGGTGAAGTCGGACCCGGTGCGCGCGGTGAAGATCCAGGAGCACGGCATCCGCTATGAGGTGGATTTCAAGGAGGGCCACAAGACCGGTTTCTTCTGCGACCAGCGCGACAACCGCCTGAAGCTCTCTCGCTACACCCGGGGCAAGCGGGTGCTGGACCTGTGCTGCTATTCGGGCGGGTTCTCCATCTCGGCGATGCTGCTGGGCGGGGCCGCCGAGGCGACGGGGGTGGACCTCGACGAGGCGGCCGTCGCCATGTCCAAGCGCAACGCCAACCTGAACCAGGTGCGCGTGAACTGGGTGGACTGCGACGCCTTCAGCTACGCCCGGCAGATGCGCGACAACGGCGAGTCCTGGGACGTGGTGATCCTCGACCCGCCGAAGCTCATCCACAGCCGCGATGACGAGGACGCGGCCGAGGGCCGCCAACGCTACGAGGACCTGAACGGGCTGGGCATGGTGATCACCCGGCCCGGGGGCCTGCTGGTGAGCTGCTCCTGCTCGGGCATGATCTCGGCCGAGGAGTTCGAGGACATCGTGGTCCGCATGGCCGTCCGGACCCGCCGTCGATTGCAGATCCTCGATCGCACGGGGCCCGGTGAGGACCACCCGGTGATGTCGAACTGCCCGGAGAGCCGCTACCTGAAGGTGATCTGGGCCCGTGTCTGGTGAGCCCCCCGGCCTGCGGCCCCGGGGGCGTCCCGCTCCTTGACAGCGCCTCGGATTGAGCGAGTAAAACCCAAGTTCGCGCCCGAAACGTCGGTGCGCCCTTTTTTCAACACACCATGAGTCAACCGGAACAGCATTCCTTCCAGGCCGAGATCCAGCAGCTGCTGAGCATCGTCATCCACTCCCTCTACACCGACCGCGAGGTCTTCGTGCGGGAGTTGGTCTCCAACGCCGCCGACGCGTGCGAGAAACTCCGTTTTCTGCAGGCCAGCGGCCAGGCGCCCGGCGGCGAGACCGGTCCGTCCATCGCCATCACGGTCGACGAGAAGGAGTCCACGCTGACCATCGCCGACACCGGCATCGGCATGACCCGCGACGAGTTGGTCCAGAACCTGGGCACCATCGCCCATTCGGGCACCAAGGCCTTCCTCAAGGCGCTGGCCGAGCAGCAGAAGCCCGACACCCGGCTCATCGGCCAGTTCGGCGTCGGCTTCTACTCGGCCTTCATGGTCGCCCGAAATGTCACGGTCGTGACCCGCTCCCAAGCGGCCGGTTCCGAGGGTTGGAAGTGGACCAGCGAAGGCGGCAACGGCTACACGCTGGAACCCGCACCCGACGCGGCTCCGGGCACCCGGATCACCCTCGGCCTCAAGGAAGACGCCAAGGAGTTCGCGCAGGCCGGCAACCTGGAGCGCATCGTCAAGCGGTACTCCAATTTCGTGGCCTTCCCGCTGGAGCTCGACGGCAAGCGGGTCAACACCGTCCAGGCCATCTGGGCCCGCTCGAAGAACGAGGTGAAGGAGGAGGAGTACCAGGAATTCTACGAGTACCTCGCCCACGACAACGAGCCGTCGAAGTACCGGCTGCACTTCACGGCCGACGCGCCCATTGCCGTCCAGGCGTTGCTCTTCGTGCCGTCGCGCAGCCTCGAGATGCCCGGCATGGTGCGCCAGGAGTCGGAGGTCCACCTGTACTGCCGCAAGGTGCTCATCGAGTCGAAGCCGAAGGGGCTCCTGCCGGAGTGGCTGCGGTTCGTGCGCGGCGTGGTCGACAGCGAGGACCTTCCGCTGAACGTCTCCCGCGAGCGGATGCAGGACTCCGACCTCATGCGCAAGCTCAGCAAGGCGCTGACCAACCGCTTCCTCAAGCACCTGGCCGAGGAGGCGGTCAAGGACGCCTCCGCCTATGATGGGTTCTATGCCGAATACCACCGCTTCCTGAAGGAGGGCGTGCTCAGCGACTGGGAGAATCAGGCCGCGCTGGGCAAGCTCGTGCGCTACGAGTCGTCCGCCACCGAGGCGGGCAAGAAGACCTCGCTGGCCGACTACGTGAAGCGCATGCCCGAGGGCCAGAAGGAGATCTACTACCTTCTGGCCAGGGACCGTGCGGCGGCCGAGGCGAGCCCGTACTTCGAGGTGTTCCGCGCCCGCCAATTCGAGGTGCTCTTCGTGGACGACCCGATCGACGAGTTCGTGATGGATCGCCTGCGCGAGTTCGAGTCCAAGACCATCACGGCGGCCGAGAAGGCCGAGCTGGATGTCGAGAACGCCTCCAAGGACGGCGCCCTCTCCGACGACGAGGCCACGTCGCTGGCCGGATGGCTCAAGCTGACCTTGGGCGAGTCGGTCCACGAGGTGCGGTCCTCGAAGCGCCTGGTGGACAGCCCCGTGGTCGCCCTCGACAGCGACAAGTTCATGACCGCCAGCATGCGCCGCACGCTCAAGGCCATGGGCCGCGATGCCATGGCCGGCGACGAGGCGGCCCCGGACTTGGAGATCAACCCCCGGCACCCGGTCATTGTGAAGCTCAACCAACTGCGCCAGAACGACGCCGCGCTGGCGGGTCTGGTGGCCGAGCAGTTGAACGACCAGGCACGGCTGGCCTCGGGTCGCCTTGAGGACCCACGCGCCATGCTCCAGCGCATGAACACGCTGTTGTCCAAGGTCGTGGGCGCCTGATCGGTCCCGGGCGATGGGCCCTGATCAAACGGCCCGGTGGCGGTGGTGAGGGATTGCCTCGCCGTCCGCCACCGGGTCTTCGTGTGTTCCTGATCCGTGGTTCCGCTGCGGAGTTCCGTCGCCAGCGGAGCCGGCTCAGACGTTGAACTTGAAGACCAGCACGTCGCCATCGGCGACGGCGTATTCCTTGCCTTCCATCCGGTAGAGCCCCTTCTCGCGGGCCGCAGCCACCGACCCGCAGGCCACCAGGTCCTTGTAGGCCACGGTCTCGGCCTTGATGAAGCCCCGCTCGAAGTCGCTGTGGATGACGCCTGCCGCCTTGGGCGCGGTGTCGCCGGCGTGGATGGTCCAGGCCCGGACCTCCTTCTCGCCGGCCGTGAAGTAGGTGCGCAGGCCGAGCAGGTGGTAGGTCGCGCGGATGAGCGAACCCACGCCCGACTCGGTGACCCCAAGGGCCGTCAGGAATTCCTTGGCTTCCTCCTCGGAGAGGTCCACCAGGTCGCTTTCGATCTGGGCGCTGATCACCGTGGCCTCGCAGCTCAGGTGGCTCTTGGCGTACTCGCGCACCTTCACCACATGCGGGTTCGAGTCGGCGGTGGCCAGGTCGCCCTCCTTCACGTTGCAGGCGAAGAGGGTGGGCTTGTCGGTCATGAGCCAGAAGCTCCTCGAAAGCGCCTTCTCCTCGGTGGTCAATGCGCAGGTCAGGGCGGGCTTGCCGGCGTCGAGGTGCGGCTTGAGCTTGGCGAGCACCGCCTGTTCGGCCAGCGCTTCCTTGTCCCCGCGCTTGGCATCCTTGGCCACCTTGTCGAGGCGCTTGCTGACCGACTCGAGGTCGGCGAGCACCAGTTCGGTGGTGATGGTCTCGATGTCCCGCACCGGGTCCACGCTGCCGGACACATGGTGGATGTCGGCATCCTCGAAGCAGCGGACCACCTGCACGATGGCGTCGACCTCGCGGATGTGGCTCAGGAACTTGTTGCCCAGACCCTCGCCCGCGCTCGCGCCCTTGACGAGGCCGGCGATGTCGACGAACTCGATGGCCGCCGGGATCACCACGCCGGTCTTGGCGATCTTCTGGAGGACGGCCAACCGCTCGTCGGGCACGGTGACGATGCCCACGTTGGGGTCGATGGTGCAGAACGGGTAGTTCGCCGCCTGCGCCTTTCGGGTGCGGGTGACTGCGTTGAAGAGGGTGGACTTGCCGACATTGGGCAAGCCGACGATGCCGGCCTTGAGCATAACGAGGTGCGGAGCAAAGCCCGACCGGGCGCCCCGGGAAAGGGGATTCCGCGGGCCGGCCTGTTTCGTCCGGGCGGCGCCCTCAGCGTCCCGGAACCGGCGGCCGGGTGGTCCCGGGGCCGGCGAAGGGGTCGGGCAGCAGGCGCCGCACGGCCTCCGGCAGGGGGGCTTCGAGACGGTCCATCGCGGCGATCCATCCCGGCTCGACCACCCCGGTGGGCCTGCAGCCCCGGGCCAGGCCGCGCATCAGGGTGACGGCATAGTGCAGGAGCCCCTGACGGTACGGCAGGTGGAAGGCCGCCAGGGCGATGCCGAAGACGACCGGGTTCCACCCTTGGGCCAGACCGTCCTCGACGGCGGCGAGGTAGCGCTGGACGGCCCGGAGGTCCCGGGCGGACCGGAGGCGCGAGAGTTGCCGCCGGCCCACTCGGAAGGAGGCCTCGGCCCAGCGGCCATCCCGGCGGACGGGGTAGTCATGGTCGAGCCGCAGCAGGTCCCGATGCCGTCCGAGCCGCATGGCCTCGGCCGCGGCGAGGATCACCGGCCAGTCGAGCCCCACGATCACCGTGTCCCGGTGTGCCTCGAGGAATTCCGCCGGATCCCCCCGGGAGGTCCCGGCCGGGATCGGCAGGCCGACCGGCCCGGTGGGCAACGCGGGGTCCCAACCCGTCTCCTCCGCATCGGAGGCACCCGGGAAATCCGGGCGCCGTGCGGTCGGGACGAGGTCGGTGGAGGTCCGGTCCATCGGGAGGCGAGGCTAGCCGGGTCGGCCGGATTCTCCAACCGGAGTTCCTTTCGGAGGGGGGCGGCGGCCGGCCGCGGTGGGTTGCGGCCCGGCCGGGCTTGGGTCGACCGCGCCAACCGTCCGATTGGCGGATTGAATCCGGCGGAACGGGCGGGTTACCTTGGGGCGCTCCGACGGTGGATGGGGCGGTTGGCGCAGCGGTTAGCGCAAATGCTTTACACGCATTGGGTCGGGGGTTCGAATCCCTCACCGCCCACCATCCTCATGGCGCACCCGTCCTGCGGTGCCGGTCCTGCGGTTGCAAATTCGGTCCAGCCCTCGTTCCAGCGCATGCGAATCCTCTGCGTCCACGCCCACTTCGACGATTTCGAGTTCGTCGCCGCGGGCACCTTCGAGCTGTTTCGCCGCAAACATGGCCCCGACCTGCGCGCCAAGGTCGTCGTCTGCACCGACGGGCGCTCCGGCCACCACTGGCGCACCCCGGCCGAGACGGCGAGCATCCGCCTTGAGGAGCAGGCGGCGGCGGCCGCCCTCGGGGGATACGGCTTCGAGCGGTTGGCCCGCCCCAACGGCCAGCCCTTCGGCGAGGCGCGCCTCCCGAGCAACGACCTGCTGGCGGCGCTCTGGAAGTCCATCCGCGATTTCGAGCCCGACTACCTGTTCTGTCCGCCGCTTCCGGCCGACCCCCGGGCGGGCGTCCATCCGGACCACATCACCGTGGCCGACGCCGTCCGCCGGGTGGCCTACATGATCAATGTCCCGCATGCGTTCGTGGACGACTATCCTGGGGAGGGCGGTGGGGAGGCCCGATGGATCCGTACTCCGGTGATCCTCAACACCTGGGACAGCTACATCGGCCAGGGCCCGCAGTCGGTGCCGGATCTGGTGGTCGACGTGTCGGGATCGTTCGACCAGATCGTCTGGCAATCCTGGTGCCACCAGAGCCAGATCCGGGAATGGTTGCCCTGGGTGGGGCGGCACGGCATCGACCGGATCGGGACCATGGACCAATGGGAGACGGTGCTGCGCCGGCGCTTCCGCGACCAGCGGGTCGGCATCGGGCTGGGCGAGGGGGCACCGCTGGAGGCCTTCTCGCTGACCTCCTGGGGCCAGTCGGCCGACTGGGAACGGCTGTCGCGTGATTTTCCGGCCTTCGAGCGGCGAACCCGCCCCTGAGAGTCCGCCGATCGGGGCCACGGATCCCCCGACCCCCGACCCCGGCTCCGATCCGTCTCCGGGAAAGCCGGGAAAACAGGTTGACACCCCGCATCGAAATCCGAAGACTCACGACGTAACCAAGCTCAGCGTTCTTAGGACCAAGGAGCCGTCGAACAACGGATTTCGCATGAAACATCTCATTCCCAGCGTGAGCGCCCTCTCAATCGGCGCTGCGAGCCTCGCAGTCACCACTGCCCTTCAAGCCGCCGAAGGCGGGGCCAAGCCTTGGACGGTACGTGCAGGCATCTCCGGCTTCTACAACGACAACGTGTACACCCGGAACGACCTGCCCAAGGTCGACAGCTTCGGTTTCGAGCTGACCCCGGGATTCAGCCTCAACCTTCCGGTCAACGACGGGCAGACGGTGGTCGGCCTCCGGTACGACTACCTGCTGCGTTACTTCGAGAACCGCGAGAAGTCCGTCGACCACAACCACGTCGTCGACGCCAACCTGAGCCACAACTTCAACAGCCGCTTCAAGCTCGACGTCTTCGACAGCTTCGCCCAGGCGCAGGAGCCGCAGCAGCTGGGCCAAGGCGCCGGTGGCGCTGGCATCCTCTTCCGGGCCGAGGGCACCAACTTCCGCAACATCGCCGGGTTCGACCTCACCTCCCAGCTCGCCGAGAGCTGGAGTGCCGTCACGGGCTTCCGCAACAACATCTTCCGTTTCGATGAGCTGGCCTTTGCGCAGTCCCTCGACCGCGTCGAGTACCTGCCCTCGGTCAACCTGCGGTATCAGGTGGCTCCGACCTCCAGCATCGGTCTGTTCTACCAGTACGGCATCACCGATTTCGACGGTCCTGGTGCCAACGTGGGCTTCGTTCGCGATGTCAACTCGCATTTCATCGCCGCGACGATCGATCACGACTTCGCCGCGAACCTCACCGGGTCGCTGCGTGGGGGCATCCAGTACAATGATTTCGCCGAGTTTGCCGGCGTCCGGGACCGCGATGGTGTCGCCCCCTACGTCGATGGCCAGCTGACCTACGGGTTCCTCCCCGGATCGTCGCTGACCGTGGGCGTCCGTCATCAGTTGACCGCAACCGATGTCGGCATCCTGGGCACCGTGGGCGGCGGCCTGTTCTCGGATCCGATCCGCGGCAGCAGCGCCACCTCGGGCCGCGTCAGCCTCTCCCACAGCTTCACCCCGAAGCTGGTCGGATCGATCAATGGTCTCTATCAGTCCGGCACCTTCATCGGTGGCGGACCTGGCATCGACGGCCAAGGCGACGGCTACGCCTCCGCGGACGTCACCCTCTCCTACCGCATCACCCAGAACATCTCGGCCCGTGCGTCGTACGCCCACGATCGCGTGGACTCCGATCTGGTGAACGACCTCCGCGAATTCGCCCGCAACCGGGTGGTCCTCGGCGTGAACTTCACCTACTGAGAGTTTCCAACCTTGGCGTAGGAGGCTGGAACACCCCTTCTGGCCTCCTCTTTTTTTGCACATGGAAGTTTCCAAGGCACCCCAGTCCACGGATTCCAAGCTCCATTTCCTGGATTACTGGCGGATCATCCGCATCCGCAAGGCGGTCATCCTGGCGGTCTTCCTGCTGGTGGTCATCACCACGGCCATCATCACCCAGTTCCAGCCCGAGTCCTACTCGTCGCTGGCGCGGATGAAGGTGGAGAAGGACACGCCGCTGACCCAGCTCATGATGGGCAGCGGTCCGTTGACCCCTGCGTTCGACCAGTACTTCCTCCAGACCGAATTCCAGGTCATCCGCTCGCCCAAGATCCTCAACGAGGTGATCAAGGATCTGAAGCTGGCGAGGGTCTACGCCGAGCGCGACAAGCAGCCCGGTGAGCTGCCCATCCAGGACGCCTACGAGACGCTCGCCCGCGAGGTCGACATCACCCAGTACCGCAACACGGCGATCATCGAGATCACGGCCTTCAACGAGGACCGCGAGCTGGCCGCCCGCATCGCCAACAAGATCGCCGAGGTCTACGGCGCCTACCGCAACAAGAACCGGTCGGGTCGCAGCGATCTCGCCTGGACGGCCCTGACCAACAAGCTGGCCCGCTACGACAAGGAGGTCGCCGAGGCCCGCGAGACCCTGGACCGGCTCCGCATCGAGCTGAAGGTGCCCGAGGACATCGCCGACACCGGCCAGATCCAGGGTCTTTCGGCCCAGGAACTGGCCCGCAGCACCGGTGTTATCCAAGACTACCAGACCCGCATCACCCGCAACAACCGGCTGCTGGAGCAGTTGGGCCAGCACAAGGGGGACCAGTTGCTCAACGCCCTGGTCGTCGCCAATCCCACGGCCGAGCTCAACACGCTGATCGGCGCCCGCAACTTCGCCCTGCGCCAAGCCTCCGGCCTGAGCCCCGACTTCGGTCCCGATCATCCCGAGGTCCTCAAGTGGTCCCTCCAGATCGCCAAGCTCGACGAGCAGCTCGATGGCACCGTCCAGGGCATCCTGAGCGGCATGCGCTCGACCCTCGAGGCCGAGAAGGCGGCCATGGAGAACCAGAAGACCTTCCTCCAGGAGGCCATCGACAAGAACTCCAAGGACACGGAGCGATTCCGACCCTACATCGTCGCCCGCAACGACTTCGAGAGCGCCCGGCGCATCCGGGACGGCATCAAGATCCGCGTGGCCCAGGAGGACATCGACCGCGACCTGAGCAGCACCTCGGCCGTCGAGATCATCAACGAGGCCCTCCCGGGGACCAACCCGGTGCGGCCCAAGAAGGCCGTCAACATCACCATCGGCGTGGTCTTCGGCCTCATCCTCGGCATCGGTCTGGCGTTCTTCATCGAATACCTCGACACGTCGGTGAAGACGATCGACGACGTCGAGCAGGCCCTCCAGGCCCCGGTGCTGGGTGTCATCCCGCAGAACGTGGGCGCCCTCATGTCCGAGGGGGCCGACAGCCCCCACGCCGAGGCCTACCGCGTGCTGCGAACCAACGTGCTCTTCTCGCGCAAGGATCCCAACTGGCGTACGATGACGGTCGTCTCCGGTGGCGCCGGCGAGGGCAAGTCCACCACGATCTTCAACCTCGCCACCGTGTTCGCCCAGAACGGGAGCCGGGTGCTCATCGTCGACTCCGACCTGCGTCGTCCCAGCCTTCACAAGATCCTCAACGTCTCCAACAACGCGGGCCTGACCAACTACCTGCTGAGGCAGAACCGCCTGGAGGAGGTCATCCAGACCACGCCGGTGCAGTCGCTCGACTTCCTGCCGTCCGGCCGCCTGCCGAGCAGTTCCATCGGCATCCTGAACTCGGTCGCCATGAAGGAGTTCGTGGCCGAGGCCAAGAGCCGCTACGACTTCGTCTTCTTCGACTCGCCGCCGATCATGGGCGTCAGCGACGCCTCGGTGTTGGCAAGCGAGGTCGACATGGCCGTTCTCGTGGTGCAGTACCGCAAGTACCCGCAGCAGATGACCCTCCGCGCCAAGCAGATGGTCGAGAAGGTCGGCGGGCACCTCTTGGGCGTGGTGTTGAACAACATCAACATCAGCCAGGACAGCTACTACTACTACTACAGCGGCTACTACTACGACTACTACTCGAAGAGCGAGGAGAGCAACCCGGAGGGGGAGCGCAAGCTCTCCAAGCGTAAGCGCACGGAGGCCAAGCTGTCCGAGACCAAGGCCTCGGACACGGCCGTGGCGGCCGTCGAGCCGAAGTCCCCGGAAACCAAGCCCGGCAAGGAGACCAGGTATTGAGCCGCGATCCCGGGTCCGTTACCTTCCCTACGGCTTTTCATCATGATGCGTCGATTCGTCCAACATGCGCTGGTCCCGTGGGTGGTTCTCCTGATGGTGCTCTGCGGGGGGTGCCAGTCCGGTTTCGAGTCCACCGGTCCGTCCGGTGGCGGCACCGCTGCCTCCGCCAACCCCGCCGCCCCGGGAACCAACGGGGTCTTCAGCATCGACCGGATCGCCGTCGGCGACATCATCCGGGTGATGTACGAGGCCTCCGTGCCGATCGCCCCCTCCGAGATCCAGGTCCCTGAGACCGGCCTGGTGACGATCCACATGGGGGAGCAGGTCCAGGTGGCCGGCCGCATGGCCGCCGACGTGTCGAAGGAGATCCGCGACCTCTTCACCATCAAGAAGCAGATGTACAAGCGCCTCTCGATCTATGTCCAGGTGCTGGGTCGCACGGTCTCGGTCGGCGGCGAGGTGCGGGCCACCGGTTCGTTTCCGTTCGAGGGCGGCATGACCGTGCTCAAGGCGATCAACCGGGCCGGCGGGTTCACCGAGTACGCCGACCGCAAGAAGGTGCGCATCACCCGCGTCAACGGCCAGCAGATCACGGTGGATTGCAAGGCTGCCCTCAAGAAGCCGGAGCTGGACCTGCCGCTCTACCCGGGCGACCGGGTGGATGTCCTGCGCAGCATCCTCTGAACCGACGCGGGATGTTCGAGTTCCGCTTCCCCGACGGTACCGCCCAGACGTGGTCCGGGGAGCTGCTCACCATCGGCCGTGACGCCTCCAACGGCTGGGTGCTGGCCGTACCCGGTGTCTGGCCACGGCATGCCGAGGTCCGACGCGCCGCCGACGGTCGCCTGACCGTCAAGTCCCTGGGCGATGCCGTGGTCTCGGTCAACGGGGTGCCCGTCCGGGAAAGCGTGCTGCACTGGGGCGATCTGGTGGCCCTCGGCTCCGCTGCCGTGAGATTCCACCTGCGCCCGCCGGTCCAGCGCGGGCTCCGTGGCTGGGAACGCTCGCTGTGGGCCCTGCTCGCCCTGTGTGCCCTAGGCCAGGCCATCGTCGTCGTGGTCCTTCGTCGGTGAACCAAGCCGCGACCCTGGCTCCTGGATCGCTCGGCCCCGCTCGGGCTTGGAGTCTTCTTCCAGGCTTCCCGCCCGGCCCGGCTCCGGGGCGCCCGTCAGCCCGAGGCGGTAGACAGGTCCTTCAGGTCGGCCCGGATGGACTCGTAGCTCACCGCGTACTGGGCGGCGATGGGATCCGGGGTCTTGCCGTGGCGTTCGCAATACTGGGCGTAGGCGCCGGTCCACCAGTTGGCGTGCCCGGTTTTTCCCTCCGACCGCCAGCGTTCCCAGTTCATCAGCACCTTGCTCCAGCAGGCGTCCCCGTAGGCGACGGCCTCGTGGGCCGAGGGCATGTCCGAGACGTACCAATCCCGGCCGATGCGGGCGTGAAGCACCTCGTCGGCCCAATCGAAGTCCTGGAAGGTCGCCGCCAGGGGGTTTCCGGCCGCGAGGGCCGTTTCCCATTCGTGACGTTTTCCGGTCCGTGGCATGAGCCCCTGCTCGATGAAGTAGAGCACGGCATGCCGTTCCTTCGGGGTGAGCTGGGTGTTGAGCCCGAGCGACCACGTGAAGTTCACCGCCACCTTCGAGGGCCAGTCGACGCCCAGGCTGGCGAAACCGACCTCGCCCATCATCGCGTGGCGCGCCTCGTCCCAGAGTTGGCGGCTCATGTCCCGGTAGTAGCCCCAGGGCTTGCCGGGTGTCTCGGCGAGGATGCCGGCCATCATCTCCGGCACGTCGATCTCGCGCAGGCGCTTGTAGTACATCATCAGCACCTTGGCATCGAGGGGCTGCGCCGGATCGTAGAGGAGGACCTCGGCGTTGACCCCCATGTTGTAGGGATCGGGGAAGCGCTCATCGCGCCGGGGCGTCGGGTCGTGGCGCCACGGCGCCGCCGAGTGGAGCCGGGCGGGCAGGTCGGACGGGTCGGACGAACCGCCGCCGCGTTCGCAACCGTCGAGCCCGCCGGCCGCGGTGATCGCCTGGCGCACCGTCTCGAGGCCGGCCTGGGCCGCGGCCCGGTCCGGGCCCGCGACCAGGCAGGAGACGGCATGGCGGCCGTATCGTTGCAGGTCGTCCAGGTCGAGAAGGGCGATGCGCAGCAGGCGGACGGTCGGCTGGTCGGCCAGGGGATGCGTCTGGGCCGCGTGCCGGGACAGGGCCATCGCCAGCGCCGGCACCACGACCTCGTACAGCCCGCTCAGCAGGACCTCGCGCGGCGCGGCCTGCAGCTCGTCGAAGGCGATCGCCAGGCCCTCGTGGGGCACCTTGTCGAGTCCCAGGGGTGGTTCACGCATCTCCCCGACCCGGGCCCGGATCGCGGCCACCTGCTCGGCGCAGAGCCAGGCCTGGTGGCTCCAGGCCATCTTGAGCTCGTAGATGGGTTCCGAGGTGATCCGGGAGGTGAGGATCCGGTGGATCCGCCGCAGCGCGTAGTGGTGCCGCTTGAGCCGTCGCACGCTCTCCTCGACCGACAGGCCCGGCCGCCCGGCCTGCTCGAACCCGCAAAGTCCGGCCAGGGGGGGCAGGCCCCGGAGGGTCTGCGGGCGGGCCATGGCGGGATCGGCGGGAGGGAGGCCCGTCGGGCTGGTCGCGTTCATCGGTACCCGCATAGGTAAGCCCGTGGGGCGATCCGGGCAATGCGCCGTTGGGCCCGCAGGCGGGGAACCCCTTCAGGGGGAACCGGCCGGTCTCCAGTCCACGAGGCGCAGCTGGACCTGGCGCCGGCCGGCGTACTCGCCGATCTCGGGGATCGCCGCAAGGTCGAAGCATCCTTCCGGGGCCGGCCGCGATCCGGCACCCCACCAGACGGTCTCCATGAGCCGTCCACCGTCGGTGACCCAGAGCTTCCAATGCTGCTCCTTCAGCCGCTGCGGCGGGCGGGCGTGGACCAGGCCCCGCAGGCCGAGCTGCACGACGGGGTTGCTCATGCCGAAGGGCTCCAGGCGTCGCAGCCCGGAGACCAGGTCGAGGTCGAGCGCCGCCAGGGTCACGAAGGCGTCGATGCGGACCTCCGGCGGGAGGGGTTTGGTGCCCAGCCGTTCGCGGGCCAGGGCGTTGATCCGGCTGCGGAACTCGGGCAGGCGCGCCGGGTCGATGGACAGGCCCGCTGCCATCGCATGGCCCCCGTGCTTCTCGAGCAGGTCCGAGCAGTCCCGCAGCGCGGCCGCGAGGTCGAATCCCGGGACGCTGCGGCCGGAGCCCCGCCAGACCTCCCCGTCCCCACCGAGGATCAGCGTCGGGCGATGGAACTCGCGCAGGACCCTCGAGGCCACGATCCCCACCACGCCGATGTGCCACGAGGGATCGCCCTCCACGACCACGAGGTCGTCCGACGCCTCGAGGCCCGCCCGGACGCGGTCGCCCGCCTCCAGGGCGATGCGCCTCTCCACCTCCTGGCGGTCGCGGTTCTGCCGGTCGAGCACCTCCGCGAGGCGGATGGCCTCGTCCTCCCGCTCGCAGAGCAGCAGCCTCAGGGCGTCCTCGGCCGTCTCGAGCCGCCCGGCGGCGTTGAGGCGCGGGCCGAGCTGGAACCCGACCTCGTAGACGCCCATCGGGCTGCGCGTCCGGGCCACCCGCTTGAGGGCCTGAAGGCCGGGCCGCGCGGTGGCCTCCAGGCGTTCCAGGCCGGCGTGCACCAGCACCCGGTTCTCCCCGACCAGGGGGACGAGGTCCGCCACGGTGCCGAGGGCCACGAGGTCCAGCAGCGGTTTGAGGTCGTAGGTGTCGAAACCGGCGAGCCCCGCCTCGCGGCCGTGCTTCACGAGCCCGTGGGCCAGCTTGAAGGCCAGCCCCGCCGAGCAGTACGGGGCCGGCGCGGTCCCGGTCGCGCGCAGCGGATTCACCAGGGCCAGGGCCGCCGGCAGCGGGTCGCCGAGCTGGTGGTGGTCGAGCACCACCACGTCCACGCCACGCCCGTTGAGCCAGGCGATCGGTTCGACGGCCGTGGACCCGCAATCCACGGCGACCAGCAGCGTCGTCGGGTGCCGGGCGAGGCAGTTCTCCACGGCGGCCCGGCTCAGGCCGTGGCCCTCGTCGCGCCGGTGTGGCAGGTACTGCGCGCAGCGCCAGCCCAGGGCCGTCAGCACCCCGGTGAGGATCGCGGTCGAGGTCACGCCATCCACGTCGTAGTCGCCGAAGATCACCAGCGCCTCGCCGTCCCGCCGCGCCCGGAAGAGCCGGTCGATCGCCGGCCGGATGTCCGGGAGCAGCATCGGGTCCGACAGCGACCTCAGGCGCGGGTCGAGGAAGGCCTCGGCGGCCTCCGGCGTGTCGATCCCCCGCCGCACGAGGCAGCCGGCCACGAGGTCCGGCAGGCCCAGCGTCCGCCCGAGCGCCTCCGTGGTCGCGGTCGGCGCGTCCCCGACGACCCATCGCGGATTCAAGCGCCGGATCCCTTCCCGTCGCCGTCCCGGTCGGCGGGTGCCGTCCACACCGAGGCGAGGATCGACACGGCCAGCGTCCCGAGGACCACCGCCAGCGACACGTACTTGAGTCGGTCCCCGAGGAACCGCAGCAGCGGCTCCTCCGCGAGCATCTTGACCCCGATGAAGACCAGCACGCAGGCCATGCCCTTCTTGAGGTGCCGGAAGTGCCCCATGGCGCTGGCGAGCACGAAGTAGAGCGAGCGCAGACCCAGGATGGCGAAGATGTTGGAGGTGAAGACGAGGAAGGGTTCCCGCGTGATGCCGAAGATCGCCGGGATCGAGTCCACGGCGAAGACCACGTCGGTCGTCTCCACCACTGCCAGCACCACGGCCAGGGGCGTGAGCATCCGGCGGCCGCCCGACCGGGTGGTGAAGCGTTGGCCGTCGAACTGGTCGCTCACGGGCAGGCAGCGCCGGACGAGCCGGACCACGGGGTTCCGCGAGAGGTCTGGCGGGGGCTCGTCGTCGCGGACCCGGAGCATCTTCACGCCGGTCGCCAGCAGGAAGGCCCCGAACAGGTAGAGGGTCCAATGCACCCGCTGGATGAGTTCGGCCCCCAGCCAGATCATGGTGCCCCGGAGGATCAGGGCCCCGAGGATCCCCCAGAAGAGCACCCGGTGCTGCCACGGCCTGGGCACGCCGAAGTAGGAGAAGATCACGGCGATGACCAGGACGTTGTCCATCGAGAGGCACATCTCCACGAGATAGCCGGTCAGGAACAGGGCCGAGGTGGACGCGTCCCATCCGGGGATGGTCGAGGGCGCGACCGCGAGCCCGAACAACAGGGTGCAGACCGCCCAGGTCGAGGTCCAGAACAGCGCCTCCCTCGGCCTCACCTCACGGCTCTGGCGGTGGAACAGCCCGAGGTCGAGCGCCAGGGCTCCCAACACGAAGGCCGCGAAGGCCACCCAGTGTCCGAGGGAGACGTTCAAGAAGGGGGCCATGGTTGCATCGGAATCCGGAGGGCGAACTGAGCCCCAGAAATGTCCTCGATGCAAGTTTCCGGCGACGTTGGGGCTTGTGGCCAATCGCGGGACTGGTCCTGCGGCCGCAGGGACGCTCCCGGGGAAGAGGAGAATCCTGGGCGATCTTTCGACGGGGAGAATGGGATCGCCTGCCGGGAGGGCTTCGGACCGATCGCGGCCGCGGGCCGGGCGGCGGTGGTTGATCCCTGGCCAAATGAGGGATTGCGGTCGTGCGGAAGGAGGAAGAGCCTAAACCCTGTCGTGGATGGCCGCCGGAAAACCCCCAACCGCGGACCCTGGGTCCGTTGCCTGGCCGTGCTCGCGTTGGTGGCCTATCTGGGAGGCATGGGGTGGTTCATGACGCTCTGCACGGCCGCCCTGGCGGTGGTCGACGGTGGGCATTCGGTCCGCATCGAATCCCGGCAGCGGGGGTTCCTCGTGATCCTGGGGCATGACCGGTCGGCCCGTCATCCGGAGCGGATCCACTCGCACGACTGGATCGCCGATCTCCTGACCTCGATGGCCTCGGAATCGCTGACCGCGGGCTGTGACCACGTCATCGACCTCGACCGCGATCCGGGCTTGGTCGCCCGGTCGGGCGAGGCACCGGTCCGCGGTTCGACGCTCCGCAAGCTGGCCGCCTCGGTGCCCTCCCCGGTTCCGATGCCGGCGGTCGTTCCGTCGAGCCGGCCGCGGCGGGAGGCCGCGATCGAGATCCAGTCGGCCCTGGCCCCCTGCCTTTGCGTCCGTCGCACGCACGTGCTCCGCTGCTGAGCCCGCAGGGCCCCACGCGTGTCCCCCCGGGCCCGGTCCCTCCCGGTCCCGTCATCCTCCACGGTTTCCCAGCGCGGTTCCCCCAGGGTTCCTTTCCGCCGGAAATCCGTCGTCCCTGCCGGACTCGATCTGCCGAGTCAAGTACCGGAGCCTGATCCAGATCGGTGATGCCCGAATTCCGTCCATCCCATGCACCCCTTTCCATCTCATCCATTCCGTCCCCTGGCCGGGATCAGCGCCTCCTTGGCCCTGGCCCTTCCCCTCGTCGTCGTCGGCGCCGCCGCCGCCACCAACGAGGACACGCCCGTCGCCCCACTCGCTCCGGAGGCGTTGGTCGCGGAGGCGCTCGGCCACAATGCCGAACTGGGCTTCTACCAGTCCCAGTTGGAGGGGGCCCAGGCCGCCCGTCGCCTGGCAGGCCGCCTGGATCTGCCCAAGGCCGAATTCCAGGCCGGGCAAATCCGCAGCAGGAACCTGGACCAGTCCCTCGCCGGGGAAGGCGCCATGTGGGTGGCCTCGGTCCGCCAGAGCTTCGAATGGCCCGGCCGCCTGGGGCTGCGCAAGGCCATCGCCAACCAGGATGTCGCCCTCGCGACGCTCGGCCTCGAGGCCTTCCGCCGCGAATTGGCGGGCAAGGTCCGGGAGAACGCCTCCGGGCTGGCCGGTGCCGAGGAGAAGGCCCGGGTGGCCCAGGCCGTCGCGGACCGCTTCCGGGCCCTCCGCGAAGTGCTCGTCCAGCGCGATCCCGCCGGCATCGCGCCCCAGCTCGAGGTGCGCATCCTCGAGGCGACCGAATTGACCCTGCGCCGCAGGGCCTCCGAATTCGCCCTCGCGGTGGAGGCCGAGCGGGTGCGGTTGAACCTGCTCCGGGGCTCGGCCCTGGAGGCACCGTTGCGGGTGAAGGGCCTGTCGCCGGAATTGCCCGAACGTCCGCCGCTGGACCGGTTGATGGCCGCGGCCAACACCAACCACTTCGACCTGCGGACGCGCACCGCCGAACTGGTGCAGCAGGGGTTCCGGGTGGACCTGGCCCGCCATGAACGGTGGCCCGCCTTCGAGGTCGGCCCGATGACCATGGGCCAGGACGGCAGCACCCTCGACCGCATCGTCGGCGTGGGCGTGTCCTTCCCACTGCCGCTGTGGCAGCCGCGCACGGCCAACATCGCCGCCGCCGAGGCGCGCCAGAAGCAGGCCGAGGCGCTTCTGGCCGCCGCCCGGCGTGAGGTGGAACGCCGGGTGGTCACCGCCGCCCGGGGATACGATTCCCGGCTCGCCGAGTTGTCCCGCTGGCGCCCGGACGTGGTGGCCCAGTTCGAGTCGGCGGCCGAGCTGGCCGACCGGCATTACCGGCTGGGAGCGGTGCCGGCCACGACCTACGTCGAGCTCCAGAAGCAGTACCTCGACGCGGTGGAGGCCCACCTCGACACCCGCCGCGAGGCCTTGGGCGCGTTGCTCGAATTGGAGCAGGCCACCGGGTTGAGCCTGGCCCGTCCTGCCGCGACCTTCTCCGGAGCTTCCTCGGCTTCGCCCTCCAACCCTCAACCGGTGCGGCCATGATCGAGCGCCTCCTGGAATTCTCCCTGCGCCAGCGGGCGGTCGTATTGCTGGCGACCGCCGCCCTGCTGGCCGCAGGCCTTTGGTCGGCGCGCGAGCTGCCCATCGACGCGGTGCCGGACATCACCCAGCCGCAAGTCCAGATCAACACCCGGGTGCCGGCCCTCGCCCCCGAGGAGGCCGAGGTGCTGGTGACCCGCGTGCTGGAACAGGAGCTGGCCGGTCTGCCCCAGTTGCATGAGCTGCGCTCGCTGACCAAGTACGGGTTGTCGCAGGTCACCCTCCAGTTCGACGACGGGGTGGATGTGTACCGTTGCCGCCAGTTGGTGACTGAGCGCATCCAGTCGGTGCGGGATCACCTGCCGGCCGGGGCCGATCCGGCCCTGGCCCCGATCTCCACCGGGCTGGGAGAGATCTTCTACTACACGCTGGCCTGGAGGGCCGACGCCACCAACCGTCCGTCCGACGCCTTCCAGCGACTGCTGGAACTCGAGGAGACCCAGGAATACATCGCCAAGCCGTTCCTGCGATCCACGCCGGGGGTCGCCGAGATCAACACGATCGGAGGCTTCAGTCGGCAGATCGTCATCCAGCCCGACCCGGAGAAGCTGCGCGAGGCCAACCTCACCTTCACCGAGCTGGCCGAGACCGTCCGCCGCAACACCGAGAACACCGGCGGCGGGGTCATCCATCGCGGGGGCCGGCAGCTGGTCTTCCGGGCCGCAACCAAGCCCACCTCGCTGGAGGAGATCGGCAACCTGCCGGTGAAGTACGCCGCGGCGGTCCAGCCCCTGAGGGTCCGGGATCTCGCCGAGGTCCGCATCGATGCCGCGCCCCGCACCGGCGCCGCCACCGAGAATGGCGAGGAGACCGTGCTGGGCACCGTGATGATGCTCATGGGCGAGAACAGCCGCATCGTCGCCCATCGCGTCGGGCTCCGGATCGCGGAACTGCAGGAACGCCTGCCCCGGGGCGTCGAGGTCCGGGTGGTGTACGACCGGTCCAATCTCGTCGATCGCACCGTCGGCACCGTGAAGCGCAATTTGTCCGAGGGCGCGGTCCTGGTGGTCGTGGTGCTCCTGCTGCTGCTGGGCAATCTCCGTGCGGCGCTCATCGTGGCCTGCGCGATCCCGCTGTCGTTCCTCTGCGCGATCATTGGGATGTCCCGCCTGGGGATCTCCGGCAACCTGATGAGCCTCGGGGCCGTGGACTTCGGGCTCATCGTCGATGGCGCGGTGGTGATCGTGGAGAACGTCGTCCGCCAGCTGGCCCACCGGCAACATCAGCTGGGCCGGGTGCTCACGGTCGAGGAGCGGCACCGGGCGGTGCTCGCGGCCGCCAAGGAGGTCGGGGCGCCGGTGTTCTTCGGCGTGCTCATCATTACCCTCGTCTACCTGCCCATCCTGTCGCTCACCGGTGTCGAGGGTAAGATGTTCCGGCCGATGGCCCTCACGGTCATGGTGGCCTTGGGCGGGGCGCTGGGCCTGGCCATGACGCTCATGCCGGTCCTGGCCTCGTTCTTCCTGGGGGGCTCGGTGAGCGAGACCGAGAACGCCCTGATGCGCTGGTTGCAGCGGGGCTACTCCCGCGCCCTGAGGTTGGGTATCGCCGGCCGGGGCTGGGTCGCCGCCGGGGCGGTGCTGCTCTTCGGGGCGTCGGTGGCGCTCTTCCTGAGGCTCGGGGCCGAGTTCGTCCCGACCCTCGACGAGGGGTCCACCACCTTCGCGCTGTTCCGGCCCGTGGGTCAGGACATCGACGACTCGGTGAGGGACCAGGTGAAGACCGACCGGCTCATCCGCTCCCGATTCCCGGAGGTCACCCACATCTTCTCGCGGATCGGCACCGCCGAGGTGGCCACCGACCCCATGGCCCCCAACGAGGCCGACTTCTACCTGAGCTACGCGCCGAGGGACTCCTGGCGCAAGATCTACGGCCGGCCTGCGACCAAGGACGAACTGGTCGATCTGATCCGGAAGGAGATTGAGACGGAACTGACGAACACCACGGCCATCGCCTCCCAGCCCATCGCGATGCGGTTCAACGAGATGCTCGAGGGCGTCCGGGCCGACTTGTCCATCAAGGTGTTCGGCAACGACTTCGACCGGCTCGACGCCATCGCCGCACAGATCAAGGAACTGCTCGAGCCGCTGCCCGGTCACGATGAGATCGAGCACGAGACGGCCGGCCGCAGTTCGATGGTCACCCTCACTCCCCGCCGCGAGGCCCTGCTGACCCGCAATCTGTCGGCCGCCGCCTTGAACGAGGCGGTCTCGACCGCGCTGGCCGGGCAGGAGGTCGGGCAGTTTTCCCACGGCACCCACACCGATGAGATCGTGGTGCGGTTGCGCGGCGACCTGCGCAACGATGAGCGCCAGATCCTGTCGCTGTCTGTGCGGGTCGGGAACTCTGGCCTGGTGCCGCTGGGCCGGGTGGCCGAACTGGCCACGATCGAGTCGGTCCAGCCCATCCGCCACGAGAGCGGTCGGCGCCGCGTGGCCTTGATGGTCAACCTGAACACCTCCGACATCGAGGGCTGGGTGCGCAGGGCGCAAGGCATCCTGCAGGAGAAGATCACCCTGCCGGACGGCTACGTCATCGAGTTCGGCGGGCAGTTCAAGCGCCTCCAGGAGGCCCGTGCGCGCCTGATGATCGTCGTGCCCTCCACGTTGCTCCTGATCTTCGGGATCGTCTTCATGGCCTTCGGCAGCCTGCGCCAGGCGCTCCTCATCTATTCGGGGATTCCCCTGGCGGTGACCGGCGGGGTGTTTGCGCTGTGGCTCCGTGGCATGCCCTTCAGCATCACGGCGGCGATCGGATTCATCGCCCTGAGCGGCGTGGCCGTGCTCAACGGCATGGTCATGGTCAGTTGTTTCAACCGGCTCCGCGAGGAGGGCTCCCGAGTGCTCGAGGCGGTCCTGTCCGGCGCGGTAAGCCGCCTGCGGCCGGTGCTCATGACCGCGATGGTCGCCTCGCTTGGCTTCGTGCCGACGGCGGTGGCCACCGGTCCCGGGGCCGAGGTGCAACGCCCGCTGGCCACGGTGGTCATCGGGGGCATCCTCAGTTCCACCCTGCTGACGCTGATCGTGCTGCCGGTGCTGTACGGGTGGTTCGAGCGGGAGGCGCCCTCCGCGGAACCAGGCTAGCCCCGGGGGATCCTGCCCGGCAGGCCCGGCAGGCCCTGCGGCTCAAGGGCCGGGTTGAAAACCCTCCACCCGTGCGTCACGTTGCCTGCGGCATGAAGTTCATTCTCGCGACCCACAACGTCACCCTGACCGACGCCATCGAGCAGCACGTGCTCCAGCAGATCGACAAGCTGGAGCACATCGATCGCTGGCTCATCGATGCGCGGGTCACCCTTGAGCGGGACCATGTGGCCCATTCGCCCGAGAAGCAGTACAAGTGCGGGATCCGCATCGGCGTCCGGGGCAACGACCTCTTCGCCGAGGACCGGGAGTCCGACCTGTATGCCGCGATCGATCTGGCGGTGAAGAAACTCCAGCAGCAGCTCCGCTCACGCCACAGCAAGGTCAAGGCCAAGACGCACAAGCAGGCGGCCCGGCTCAAGGAACGCCGTCGCGTCGAGCCCGCCTGATCCATTGATCTTGCGAGCCAGAACCGTCGTCCCGGTGATCTCACCGCCCGTCTCCGACGGCGCGGTGTGGATCTCCGGGGCGCGGATCCGGGCCGTCGGTCCTTGGTCGGAAATCCGCGGGATGGCCGGTCCCGACGCCGGCCCGGTGGTGGACCTGGGCGAGGTGGCCGTGTTCCCGGGCCTCGTCAATGCCCACGCCCACCTCGACTACACGGCCATGGCGGGCCTGCTGGTCCCGCCGCGCGAGTTCCCCGACTGGATCAAGGGCATCCTCACGCTGAAGTCCCAGTGGACCGACGCCGAGTTCGAGGCCTCGTGGCGGCTCGGGGCCCGACAGCAATTGGAGAGCGGGACCACGACGGTCGCCAACATCGAGACCCGGGCCCACCAGTTGGCGGGCCTCCGGGCGGGCACCCCGCTGCGCATCTTCTCGTTCCTCGAGATGACCGGCATCCGTTCGGGCCGCGAACCGGAGCGCATCCTGGGCGAGGCCATGGAGGTCCTGAAGGGTCTGCCTCCGAACCGGGGCGGGGTCGGGCTCTCGCCGCATGCGCCCTATTCCACCTCGCCGGAACTCCTGCGCGCCGTGGCCGCCGTCGCCCGGCGGGAGGGATGGCGGGTCACCTGCCATGTCGCGGAATCCGACCCCGAGTTCGACATGTTCATGTACCGGCGAGGATCGCTCTTTTCCTGGCTGGAGCCCCAGCGTCCTTGCGACGACTGCGGGCTCGGTTCGCCCGTCCAGCATGTCGACCGGCACGGATTGCTGGGCTCGCCCCTCCTGGCCGTGCATGTGAACCGCCTGTGGGGAGAGGATGCCTGGCGCCTGGCCGCCCGGGGCGCGAGCGTCGTGCATTGCCCGAGGTCCCACGCCTACTTCGGCCATCCCCGGTTCCCGCGCGAGGAACTCACCGAGGCCGGCGTGCCGATCTGCATCGCCACCGACAGCCTGGGCTCCACGAAGGCCTCCCGCGAGGGGCCGCCCGTGCTGTCGTTGCTCGACGAACTGCGCGCCTTGGCCGCGGCCGACCCGGGCCTGTCGCCCCGTCGCATGCTGACCGAGGTGACCGTCCAACCGGCGCGGGCGCTGGGGTTGAAGTCGGTCCTCGGTGAGTTGAACACCGGGGCCTTGGCCGACCTGCTGGTCCTCCCGCATGCGGGTTCCACGGGCACGGTGGAGGAGGCGCTCGTCCACCACCGCGGCCCGGTCGCCGCCACCCTGATCGGTGGCCGCTGGGAGTGGATCGCTCCCGGATGGGATTCCCTCCTGTCGGGTTCCGTTCACGATCCCCGTTCGACCCCGAGCCCATGAATCGCGTTCCGTCGCAGGTCATCCTCCTCAGCGGGGCCGCCGGGGGCCTGGGCCAGGCCCTGTTGGCCGAGTTGGCCGGGGCGGGTCACCGGGTCCTCGCCGGGTGGCATGAGACGCCCTTGCCGCCCTTGCCCGAGGGGTGCGAGGCCGTGGTTCTCGATGTGACCTGCCTGGATTCCTGCAGCGCCGCCGCCGAGTTGGCCCTGGCCCGGTGGGGTCGGATCGACGCGGTCATCCACGCGGCCAGCATCACCCGGGACGCCCTCGTGGCGCGCCAGTCTCTGGACGACTGGGAGGCGGTCTTCGCGGTGAATGTCGACGGGGCGCGTCACCTCGGCCGCGCGACCCTTCCGCACCTGGCGGCCCAAGGCGGCGGCCATTGGATCGGCATCGGCAGCCATGCGGGCCAGGCGGGCTCGGCCGGCCAGGTGGCCTATGCGGCCTCCAAGGCGTCCCTGAGCGGCCTGCTGCTCTCGTGGGCCCGCGAATTCGGTGCGCGGAATGTCCGGGTCAACGGAGTCCTGCCGGGAGTCCTGCCCACGGCGATGACGGCCGCACTCGAGCCTGCGGTGATGCGGTCCTACGCCGAGGCCAACCTGCTGGGCCGCATCAACGACCCGGCCGAGGTCGCCCGGTTCATCGCCTTCCTGCTGACCACCGGCAACATCTCCGGCCAGCTCTTCGCCCTCGACAGCCGAATCCATCGTTGGTCGTGACCCGGCCGGGGTGGCTCGGGCATCCTTCCTCCATGTCCGGATCGTTCGAGGAGACCCTGCGCCAGCGCCTGGAGGCGGTGCGTGCGCAAGGGCTCTGGCGTTCGCTCAGGCCCGTGGACAATCGCTCGGCCTCGGTGCTGGAGGCCGGCCGGCACCGGTTGGTTTCCTTCGCGGGCAACGATTACCTGGGGTTCTCGTTGCATCCCGCCGTCATGGAAGCCGGCGCGCGGGCCGTCCGCGACTGGGGGGCCGGTTCGGCCGCCTCCCGGCTCATCAGCGGATCCCTGGCGGTGCATCACCATCTCGAGGAAACGCTCGCCGAGTTCCTCCGGACCGAGTCCGCGCTGGGCTTCGCTACGGGCCATGCCGCAGCCACGGGCGTCATCCCGGCCCTGGTGGGTCCGGGCGATGTGGTGGTCGTCGACCGCCTGGCGCATGCCTGCTGCGTGGACGCGGCGCGGCTCTCGGGCGCGAAGCTGCGGGTGTTCCGCCACAACGACCTCGACGACCTGGAGCGCATCCTCCGATGGGCCTCTGGCCTGCCGCGCGACGCATCCGGCGGACCGCGGGTCCTGGTCGTCACCGAGGGGGTGTTCTCCATGGACGGCGATTCCGTGCCGTTGGCCGGACTGGTCGAACTCAAGGAGCGCCACGGGGCCTGGCTGATGCTCGACGAAGCCCACAGCACCGGGGTCCTGGGCCCGGAGGGGCGGGGCCTGGCGGCGGAACTGGGATTGGGGGAGAGGATCGAGGTCCGCATGGGAACCCTCGGCAAGGCGCTGGGGGCTTCCGGCGGATTCATCGCCGGATCGCGGGCATTGATCGACCTCTTGGTGAACCGCGCCCGGAGTTTCATCTTCTCCACGGCTCCGGTCCCCGCCGCCGCCGCCGCCGCGACCGCCGCCCTCGGCCTGCTGGTCACCCGGGAGGGCGACGAGGCGCGCGCGCGCTTGCGGTGGATCGCGGCCGCCGGGGCCCGTGGGGTCACCCGCGCGTTCCAGGAACCGGCGGATTCCGTGCCGCCGGAAGGCTCCGTCGGCCACATCCGGCCCGTGATCGTGGGGGACGAGGCCGTGGCCGTGGCCCTGGCGGAGCGCTTGAAGGCCGCCGGCGTCTGGGTGCCCGCCATCCGGCATCCGACGGTAGCCCGGGGTGCGGCCCGCCTGCGCCTCACCTTCAGTGCCGCCCACACCGAGGCCGATGTCGACGTCCTGGAGCAGGCCTTCCACCGGGCCTCCATCGATACCCCGACGACCCGTTCCGGAGGGGCCGCCTGATGCACCGCTTGGCCCGACTCGATCACCGGTACGTCTGGCATCCGTTCACCCAGATGCAGGACTGGTTGCGCACCGAGCCCATCGTGTTGGTCGAGGGGAAGGGGGTGGTCCTGCGCGACGTGCAGGGCCGGGAGTACCTCGACGCCAACGCCTCCATCTGGACCAACCTGCATGGGCACCGCCACCCTGCCATCGACGCGGCGATCCGGCGTCAACTGGGACGGGTGGCGCACACCTCGGCCCTGGGTTTGGCGAGCGGTCCGGCCTCCGAGTTGGCCGGGCACCTGGTGCGGCTGGCGCGGGGTCCGAAGGGTCAGCCCCGGCTCGAGAAGGTCTTCTATTCCGACGACGGCTCCACGGCGATCGAGGCCGCCCTCAAGCTGGCCGCCGAGCACACCCGCCGCAGCGGCCTGGTGCGCAAACCGCGTTTCCTGTCGGTGAAGGGGGCCTACCATGGCGACACGATCGGGGCGGTCAGCGTCGGCCAGATCGACCTGTTCCACCGCACTTGGTCGCCGCTGTTGTTCCCCACCGAGTCCGTTCCGGCTCCCGGGTGCTACCGGTGTCCCTTCAACCGGGCACGGGCCGAGCGCGCCGATGCCCGGACCTACCGGAGTTGCCAGTGGGAGTGTGTGGCCGGCGTGGAGAAGTCCTTCGAGCGGGCCCGCGCGCGCGCCCGTCCGTTCTCCGGGCTCGTCGTCGAGCCACGGATTCAGGGTGCGGCCGGGATGATCGCCCACCCCGCAGGTTGGCTGGCCCGCGTGGCCGAGATCGCCCGCGGTCATGGGACCCTGCTCATCGCCGACGAGGTGATGACCGGCTTCGGACGCACCGGCGTGGGCACCCGGTCGGGGAATCGCTTCCATGCCTTCGCCTCGCAGCACGAGGGCGTGGTGCCCGATCTCCTGGCCCTGGCCAAGGGATTGACCGGCGGATATCTGCCGATGGCCGCCACCCTGACCACGCGGGCCGTGTTCGACTCGTTCCTCGGCGACTACGCCGACTTTCGGACCTTCTTCCACGGCCACAGCTACACGGGCAACGCCCTCGGGGCCGCCGCGGCGTTGGCCAGCGCGGCCCTGCTTTCGGCACCGGCCGGGGTGCGTCGCCGCCGAGCCCTGGAGGCGGCGTTCGAGTCCGAGCTGCAACCCCTCTGGCGCCATCCGAACGTGGGAGACGTGCGCCGGGTCGGGTTGGTCGCCGGCATCGAACTGGTCCGGGACTGGCGCCATCGCACCCCGTTCCGGCTTGCGGAGCGGGCGGGCAATCGGGTGTGCGAGGCCATGGCCCGCCGAGGCGTGCTCACCCGGCCCATCGGCAACGTTGTGGCGCTTATGCCTCCGTACTGCACCACCGGTCCGCAGCTGCGCCGGATGGTATCGGCCCTGGCCGAGGCGCTGGAGGAGGTCTTCCCGCGATCGGGGCTTTCCGATCCGGGCTCTTGACGCTGCTGCGCTTTTGCAACGGACTGCCGGGGCCATTCACTCCTCGGGGCCCCGCTTCGGACCCCCACGGACCATGAACTTCGCCGACCTGCGCTTCTGGGAATGCCTGCTGGCCGCCCTCCTGGGGGCCGCGGGCATCCGTTGGGCCTTCGGTGGCACGGCGGCCGTGCGCGACGGGCGCTTCGACCGGTGGTTCCTCCTGATGCTGGGGTTGATCCTGCTGGGCCTGGTGAGCTGGCTCACCTTCGTGATCCACCTGGGCGTGGCGGTGTTCACCTTCGCCAGCGTGGCCTGGGGTTCGCGCCGGCCCGCCTCCCAGGGTCGCTGGATCCTGGCAGCGGTGGTGCCGCTGCAACTGCTGCCGCTGCTCTATTACAAATACGCCGATTTCCTCTGGCGCGAGGTCTGGGGCGGGGCGGGCTCGTGGACGGGTTCGGTGGCCATCCCGGCGGGCATCTCGTTCTACACCTTCCAGTTGGTGGGGTTTGCCGTGGACACACTCATCCGCCGCGAGCCTCTTCCACGGTGGTTCGATTTCCTGAACTTCGCCGGGTTCTTCCCCCAGATCGTGGCGGGACCCATCGAGCGTCGCGAGGCCCTGCTGCCGCAAATCGAAGGATTCCGCCTGCGATGGTCCGCTGCCAACCTCGACGCCGGGTTCCGCTGGATGGCGCTGGGGCTCTTCTTCAAGTGTGCCCTGGCCGACAACCTGGCGACCCAATTCCAGCGCGGACCTGCCGCCAACGCCTACCACATCTGGTTGGCCAACGTGCTCTTCGGCCTGCGCATCTACTACGATTTCGCCGGCTACAGCCTGATCGCCGTGGGCATCGCCCGGTGCCTGGGTATGCGGTTGTCGCTCAACTTCCTGAGCCCCTACTGCGCCACCGGACCGGCGGAGTTCTGGCGTCGGTGGCATGTCACCTTGAGCCAATGGTTCCGCGACTACCTCTACGTTCCGTTGGGCGGCGGACGCGGGCGGGGCTGGGCGTTCAACGTGGCGGTCGTCTTCCTGGTCTCCGGCATCTGGCACGGGGCCGGTTGGAATTTCGTGCTCTGGGGCGGGTTGCACGCGCTCTGGTTGATCGCGGCCCGGCTCACCGCCCGGGTGAGGGTTCCGGAACCCCTGGGATGGCTGGGCACGGTGATCATCGCCGCGTTCTCCTGGCTCTTCTTCTACGAGACGAATCCGTCGGTGCTCTGGGCCAAGCTGGCCACGCTGGCCCAGCCTGCGGCCTATGGTCCGGCCGCGTTGGCGGCGCTCAAGGCGTCCTTCTCGGCGGGAGATCTGGTGACCCTGGGTGGCACGCTCGGCCTGTGCGGGCTGACCCTCGTCGCCGAGTGGCGTTCCCTGGCCGGGGGCGGCGAGGCCTATTCGCTGCTGGTGCGTCCGTGGGTGCTGGTGGGGTTGGTGGTGCTGACCGTGTGGCTGGCACCGGGGGATCAAAATGACTTCATCTACTTCGCCTTCTGAATCTGCGCTTCCCTCACGGGTTCCCCGCCTCGCCCTCGCGTTGCTGACGGCGGCGGTCCTGGCGTGGGCGCTGGGAGCCTGGTACACGCTCCGGTGGAACCCGGAGATCGCGTTCTTCCACCGCGTCCATGAAGCCAAGCGCGCCTGGGCGGCGGACCTGTCGCCGTCGAACCGGGTGCTGGTGGTCGGTGGCTCGGGCTGCATGACCTCCATCGACCCGGTGCGGATGCGCGAGGCGCACGGGTTGAACGTGCTGAACCTGGGCCTCGGCGCGGGCGCGGGTGCGAAGTTCCTGGGCCGTTATGCGATGGACTGGGCGCGTCCCGGAGACCTGCTGATCTTGAGCATCGAGCCCGGATTGTTGAACGGTGCCATCGACTGGAAGTCGCTCGGCGTGCAACTCGCGGCCGCCAACGGCACCTGGCACTTGTGGGATGAGCCGGACCGGTGGGAATGGCCCGGCCGACTCCTGGGCTTGCGACCCGGCGGCCAGCATCTCTTCACCCTGCTGGGCAAGGCGGTGTTGCGGCAGCCTTGGTACCGCTACGGCCTCGACGAGATCCGTCCCGGCGGCTGGCACGCGGTGGCCGCCCGGCGCGACGTGCCGTCCCCGGGTCCGGGCCCCGTGACGTTGTCGCCCGAGGCTCGGGCCTGGCTCGCCGACCTGAAGGCGCAGTGCGACCAGCGGGGCGTGAGGCTGGCCTACGCGATCCCGTGGTTCTACGGATCGGAGTCCGATCGCCCGGTCATGGTGGACGCCCACCGGCGCTTCCTCGAGGACGTCGGGCGGCTTGTGCCGGTGCTGCCGGATCCTTCGATGGGGGTGAACACCCGCCGCGAGGACTACGCCGACTCGCTGGTGCACCCCACGCCCGAGGCCGCCCGTCGCCGCACCGACGATCTCGCCCGCCTCCTCCGCGGTTGGCGCCCGGCGGATGCGCCGCGTTGATGCGGCCGGTTCGCGGTCCCAACTCGGCCACGGACCCGGCCACGGACCTGGGTCCCGACGGACCGCCGCTCCCGGCGTGCACGCCCGGGACCTGCCCGATCCCTCCTGCAAACAGCCCTTTCCCGGGCGGCCCGGGCTTCCCACACTCCGGCCCGCACATGAGTTCCAACACCTATCGGATCGCCGCCCTCGCCGGCGATGGCATCGGCCCTGAAGTCATGCGGGAGGCCCTGGGCGTCCTCCGTGCCGTGGGCGACCAGTTCTCCCTGAAGTTCGACGTCACCGAGGCTCCCGTGGGCTGGGCGGGCATCGACGCCGCCGGCAAGGCGCTGCCCGACGCCACGCTCGAGCTGTGCCGCCGCTCCGATTCCATCCTTTTCGGCTCGGTCGGCCTGCCGGACCGTGACCCGACGATCCCCAAGGAACAGCGCCCCGAGCGCGCCGCCCTGCTGCGCATCCGCAAGGAGTTCGGGCTCTTCGCCAACCTCCGCCCGGTGCGCCTGCCCAAGGCCCTGGCCCATGCCTGCCCGCTGCGCCCCGAGCGCCAGGGCGACGGCATCGACATCCTCGTGGTCCGCGAACTGACCGGCGGCCTCTACTTCGGCGAGCCCAAGAAGACCGAGGACCTCGGCAATGGCCAGACCCGCGCCATCGACACCATGGTGTACACCACCGCCGAGATCGAGCGCATCGCCCGCGTCGGCTTCAAGGCCGCCCAGCTGCGCCGCAGGAAGCTCACCAGCATCGACAAGGCCAACGTGCTCGAGAACGGCGTGCTGTGGCGCGAGGTGGTCACCCGCATCGCCCGCGAATTCCCCGACGTCACCCTCGAGCACATGTTCGTCGACAATGGGGCCATGCAGTTCCTGCTGCGGCCGACCCAGTTCGACGTCGTGCTCTGCGAGAACCTCTTCGGCGACATCCTCAGCGACGAGGCCGCCGCCCTGGCCGGTTCCCTCGGCATGCTGCCCAGCGCCAGCCTGGGTGCGACCAGTGGCCAGCAGACCTTCGGATTCTACGAGCCCGCCGGCGGCACCGCCCCGGACATCGCCGGCAAGGACCTCGCCAACCCCATCGCCCAGATCCTCTCCGTGGCCCTCATGCTGCGCTACAGCTTCGGCCTCAACGCGGCGGCCGACGCGGTGGATGCCGCCGTCGGCAAGGCCATTTCCCAGGGCCTGCGCACCGGCGACATCTTCTCCGCGAGCGAGACCGGAGCCCGGCGCGTCGGCACCCGCGAAATGGGTGCGGCCATCGTCGCAGCCCTCTGAAGCCTCCCGCAACCTGCGGAAGGCCATGGGTTCCTCTCCATTGCGATGAAGATCGCCGTCATCGGTTGCGGGGCGCTGGGCGGCTACTACGGCGCCCTGTTGTCCAGGGCTGGACACGACGTCTGGTTCCAATTGCGGGCCGACCACGACGTGGTGGCCCGCGACGGAGTGCATGTCGTCAGCGACCGGGGTGGGGAGTTCCACGCGCGGCCGAACTGCATTCGCGCGCCGGATTCCGCTGGGGTGGCCGACCTCGTCCTCATCGGCCTGAAGACCACGGCCAACGGCGGGTTCGCCCGCCTCGTTCCCGGCTGGGTGGGGCCCGAGACCGCCGTGCTCACGCTGCAGAACGGCCTGGGCAACGAGGACGCGCTGGCCCGCCTCGTGCCGGCCGGCCAGGTCCTGGGCGGGCTTTGCCTGGTGAGCCTCAACCGCACGGCCCCGGGCCGGATCCGCCACATCGACCTCGGCACCATCCTGCTGGGCGAACACGGTGGCCTGCCCACTGGGCGCACCCGTTCCCTGGCGGCCGTGTTGGAATCGGCGGGCATTCCCTGCGAGGTCTGCCCCGACCTCTTGCAAGCCCGCTGGCGCAAGCTCGTCTGGAACATCGCCTTCAACGGCCTCGGTGTCGCCGGTTCCACCGGCCTCGAGTGCGTCGGGCAAGGACGGTGGCAACCGGGCCAACCCCTGGGCCAACCCCTGGGCCGGGCACTGACCGCCCAAGACATCCTGCAAACGCCCGCCTGGCGGGCCATCGCCCGCGACCTCATGGGCGAGACCATCGCCGTCGCCACCGCCCTGGGTCACCCCGTCGACCCGGCCCATGCCGACGCCGAGTTGGTGCGCACCGTCTCCATGGGTCCTTACCGCCCGTCCACCGTCATCGACTACGAGCTGGGTCGCCCGATGGAACTCGACGCGATTTTCTACGAGCCCCAGCGCGAGGCCCGCCGTTCCGGAGTGCCCACCCCGCGCCTCGACGCGCTCTGCGCCGTCCTCCGTTCCCTTGAGGCCGCCGGAGCCCGGCCGCTGGTTTAGCTGCCAGCCTCGGCCCGGAGGATGCGTCCGGTGAATCGGAACGACTTCGCGGAAACCCCGCCCGACGACGGCAGGCTGGCCCGTCGGCTCAGGCCTTCTGGGCGATCATGCCGCTCTGGCGGGCGTAGTCGAAGATGCCGCCGGCGTCGATCACCGGCCGGACCTCGCCCAAGGGCTTCAGCGCATAGGTCTTGCCCGTGCCGTGGTGACGGATCGTCTGCGTGTCGATGTCCACCGTGGCCACGTCGCCCGTCTTGAACTGCTCCCGCAGGTTCGACTCGGTCTCCACCGGGTACACCTCGCCGGTCGCCACGCAGTTCCGGAAGAAGATCCGCGCGTAGCTCTCGGCCACCACCACCTCGCAGTTGGCCGAACCCATGGCGATGGGCGCATGCTCGCGCGAACTGCCGCAGCCGAAATTGCGGCCAGCGATCACGATCGGATACTCCGTGTCCAAAGCCCCCTCCTTCACGAAGCGCGTCGGGTACAGCGAGTCGGGCAATCCCCACAGCGCGTAGGCCCCGAGCTTCTCGTACTCGTCCGGGATCGTCGGGATCAGGTTCAGGAACTGGGCCGGGATGATCTGGTCGGTGTCGATGTTGTCTCCCACCACGTAGACTGGCCCCGTGAACGTCGCTTGCATGGCGACAATCTGGCGCAGCGGCGACACCAGCGGCAAACCGAAATTCCGACCGGCCCAGGCCGGAAGGTGGGCTCCCTCAGGGCAGGCCCTCGGGCGGGCTCCCGGGCAAGCGCTGGGGAGCGCCATGACCCACCTCCGGAACCCCGGTGGAACGGCTCTGGCACGCCTTGAACCCCTACTGGATCACCTGAGTATGGGAGTTTTCCGCGATTGATTCGTGGGGCTTGTCGGCGATACTGTGATCAGCCTGTCGCCATGTGCGACCCCAGGCGATTTTGGACATGAGCACCGCCGCCACCCCCGAGAAGAAGCCCAGCCGCAACGAAGAACTCAAGACGGCCAGCCCGACGCTGGCCGGGAACATCGCCGCCACGCTGGCCGACACCTCGCTTGCCTGCTTCTCCGCAGACGACGAGCAGTTCCTCAAATTCCACGGCATCTACCAGCAGGACGACCGCGACCTGCGCAAGAGCGGCAAGCAGTACATCTGGATGATCCGCGGCCGCATCCCTGGCGGCGTCTTGAGCGCCCGCCAGTGGATCGCCCTCGACGACTTGGCCACCCAGCGCGCCAACAACACCCTGCGCCTGACCACCCGCCAGAGCGTCCAGTTCCATGGTGTCGTCAAGGACCGCCTCGGCCCGCTCATGCGCGAGATCAACCAGGCCATGATCGACACCCTGGCGGCCTGCGGTGACGTGAACCGCAACGTCATGGCCTCGCCCATGCCGGCCATCAGCCTCGCCCGCCAGCAGGTCTACGAGGATTCCAAGAAGGTCTCCGAGGCCCTGCTGCCGCAGACCAAGGCCTACCACTCCATCTGGATCGACGGCGTGCAGCTCAACCTCGACGCCTCCGAGAACAAGGACTTCGTCGACCCGCTCTACGGCAAGACCTACCTGCCGCGGAAATTCAAGGTGGGCTTCGTCATCCCGCCGGTGAACGACATCGACATCTTCACCCAGTGCATGGGCTTCATCGCCATCGTCCAGGATGGCCAGCTCATCGGCTACAACCTGACGGCCGGTGGCGGCATGGGCCGCAGCCATGGCAACACCGTCACCTATCCGCGCCTGGCCGATGTCGTCGGGTTCTTCCCGCGCTCCGCGCTGGTCGTGGTGTCCAAGGCCGTGCTCACCGTCTTCCGCGACTTCGGCGACCGCACCGACCGCAAGCATGCCCGCCTCAAGTACGTGTTGCAGGAGAAGGGCGTGGAGTGGTTCCGCGGCGAGGTGGCCCGCCGGGCCGGCATCGAGTTCCAGCCGGCCAAGCCGGTGCAGTTCATCACTATCACCGACACCTACGGCTGGCAGAAGGCCCTGGATGGCCGCTGGTTCCTGACCCTCTTCGTCGAGTCAGGCCGCGTGAAGGACACCGAGACCCGCCGCCAGAAGACCGCGCTGCGCCGCGTGGCCGAGCGGTTCGACGGCGTGGAATACCGGCTGTCGGCCAACCAGAATATCGTGCTGGCCAATGTCACCGACGCCGACAAGGCTGCCATCACCGTGCTGCTGCATGAGCACGGCGTGGCGACCGAGAAGCAGGCCGGCGTGCTGCACGCGGCCGCCATGTCGTGCCCGTCGATGCCCACCTGTGGCCTCGGACTGGCCGAGTCCGAGCGCTTCCTGCCCTCGCTGCTCGACCGCATCCAGGACCTGTGCACCGAGGTCGGCCTGGGCGGGCAGGAGATCATCATCCGCATGACCGGTTGTCCCAACGGCTGCGCGCGCCCCTACATGGCGGAGATCGGGTTCGTGGGCAAGGGACCCGGTCGCTACCAGGTCTGGCTCGGGGGAGACACCACCGGCACCCGGCTCAACCGCGTCTGGAAGGAGACCCTGAAGGAGGTCGACGCCGAGACCGAGCTGCGCCCGTTGCTCTCCCGGTACAAGGCCGAGCGGCTCCCGGGCGAGCGCTTCGGCGACTGGGTCGCGCGGGTCTTCTGGGTCGAAACGCCCGCCGAGTCCGCGACCACGGCCGCCTGAACACTGGAGGTCCACGGTCCCGAACCACCAATCCACCCCAGCCCCGCTGCACTCCTGCCTTTCCCGGTGATGACTGACGCCGAACTGCAAGCCGCCAATGCCGCCCTCCGGCCCCAAGCCCCGCTGGACATCCTCCGCTGGGGCCTGGAACGCTCGGGGGGGCGGGCCATCGTCTCGACCAATTTCCGCCCCTACGAGGCGGTGATCCTGCACCTGGTGACCCGGCTCCAGCCCGACATCCCGGTGCTGTGGGTGGACCACGGCTACAATCGCCCGGCCACCTACCGGCATGCCGAAGCCTTGCGCGCTCGGTTCAAGCTCAACCTCAAGGCCTACCTGCCCCGCAAGACGGCCGCCCACTACGACGCCGTCGATGGCGGCATGCCCGAGCCCACGCCGGAGAACGAGGAGCGCATCAAGGCCTTCAGCACCGTCATGAAGCTCGAGCCCTTCCAACGCGGCATGCGCGAACTGGCCCCGACGGTGTGGATCACCGCGCTGCGCAAGGTGCAGAACCCCAACCGCGCCGGCCTCGACGTCGTCAGCCCCGACGGCAACTTCGGATCGCTCAAGCTCAGTCCGCTCTTCCACGCGAGCGACGCCGAGCTGGAGGCCTACCTGAAGGAGCACGACCTGCCCAACGAGTGGGACTACTTCGACCCGGCCAAGGCCGACGACAAGCGCGAGTGCGGCCTGCACGCCGCCTGGGGAGGCAAGGCCGTCGCCTCGGTCTGAACCCGGCGGAACCCCGGGCCCCGCCCGAGCCCGACCCATCCCTTGCCGAGACCGTCTTCCATGAGAAGCTACCAACTCGACCACCTCCAGTACCTCGAGACCGAGGCCATCCACATCATGCGCGAGGTGGCGGTCGAATTCGAACGTCCGGCACTGCTGTTCTCCGGCGGCAAGGATTCCATCTGCCTGTTGCGCCTGGCCGAGAAGGCCTTTCGGCCCTCCGACCTGCCGATGCCCTTCCTGAACGTGGAGACCGGCCACGAGTTCCCCGAGCTCATCGAGTTCCGCGACCGCCGGGCCAGGGAGTTGGGCGCCAAGCTCATCGTGCGCACCGTCGACGACGGCATCGCCAAGGGCTTCGTCACCCCGACGCCCGGCCAGTTGAGCCGCAACCAGCTTCAGATCCCGGTGCTGCTGGGCGCCATCGAGGAGTTCCGCTTCGACTGCTGCATCGGCGGGGCCCGCCGCGACGAGGAGAAGGCCCGGGCCAAGGAGCGCTTCTTCAGCTTCCGTGACGCCTTCGGCCAGTGGGACCCGAAGAACCAACGCCCCGAGGTCTGGAACCTCTACAACGCCCGCCTCAACCCGGGCGAGAACATGCGCGTGTTCCCGCTCTCGAACTGGACCGAGATGGACGTGTGGGAATACATCCGCCAGGAGCGCCTCGAGGTCCCGAACATCTACTTCAGCCACCGGCGCGACTGCTTCCGCCGGGGCGGCCAGTGGCTCCCGGTGCCGCCGCCGCACACCGACGCCACGCGGCCCGATCCCTATGAGGGCGGGCGTCCAAAGCCCGGTGAGCCGGTGAAGTCGCTGGTGGTCCGGGTTCGGACCATCGCCGACATGATCAGCACCGGCATGATCGAGAGCCCGGCCGACTCGGTGGACGACATCATCGCCGAGGTGGCCGCAGCCCGCGTCACCGAGCGGGGCACCCGCGCCGACGACAAGGCCAGCGAGGCGGCCATGGAGGACCGCAAAAAGGCCGGCTACTTCTGAGACGGGGCCGTCTCCGACGAACCCACCGGCCCCCCCGAGTCGATCTCCCTCCGATGCCCCCCAACATCGCCTTCCTGAATCCCGGTGCGCAGACCGCCCCGCTTCGCGAGGAACTGTTGCGCGCCGTCACCGCGGTCATCGATGGCGGCCATTTCATCCTGGGTCCGAATGTCGCGGCCCTCGAGCAGGAGGTCGCGGCCTTCTGCGGCGCGGCCCATGGCATCGGGGTCAATTCAGGTTCCGATGCGCTGACCCTGGCCCTCAAGGCCCTCGACATCGGTCCCGGCGACGAGGTCATCACCAGCCCGTTCACCTACATCGCCCCGGCCGAGAGCATCCATCAGTTGGGCGCCAAGGTGGTCTTCGCCGACATCGACCCGCGCACCTTCACCCTCGACGCCGCCGATGTGGCCCGGCGCATCACCTCCCGCACCAAGGCCCTGTTGCCGGTCCACCTGTTCGGTCAGGCCGCTCCGCTCGGAGAGCTCTTACCCCTGTGCGAACGCCACGGCCTGTCGCTGGTCGAAGACTGCGCCCAGGCCATCGGGGCCACTTGGCAGGGCCGCGGACTCGCGGGCATCGGCCGGATCGGGTGCCTGAGCTTCTACCCCACCAAGAACCTCGGGGCCGACGGCGACGGTGGCATGTGCCTCACCCAGGATCCCGCCCTGGCCAAGAGGCTGCGCATGCTCCGGGTCCACGGCATCGAGAAGCGCTACTACCACGACCTGCACGGGTTCAATTCGCGGCTCGACGAACTCCAGGCGGCCATCCTCCGCGTGAAGCTTCCGCACCTGGCCCGCTGGAACCGGCGCCGGGCCGAGATCGCCGCGCGCTATTCGGCCGGCCTCGCCGGATTGCCGGTCGAATTGCCGGTCGTCGCGCCGGGCAACACCCATGTCTGGCATGTGTACGCGCTCTTGACCGACCAGCGGGATGCCCTTCAAAAGCACCTCGAGGCGGCCGGCATCCCCACGCTCATCTACTACCCGGTGCCGCTGCATCTCCAGCGCTGCTACGCCGATCAGGGCGGCCAGCCCGGGGATCATCCGGTGGCCGAGGCGATCAGCCGGCGCATCCAGCCCCTGCCGATGTACCCCGAGCTCACCGACGATCAGGTCGACCGGGTGATCGAGGCCATCCGCGGGTTCTTCCCATGACCGCAAGTCCCGCCATGGCGCCCTGGACCGTGTCGACGGGGTAATCGGACCAAATTGGTCTTCTATCCATTGCCATCCGGGCGGAGTTGAGGTTCCATGCTCCCGAAATGGCTGTGACTCCCGCCAAGGCGACCGGCAAGCAGGCTTCCGACACCGGATTCCTGCCGATGACCCGTGCGGAAATGACCGCCAAGGGGTGGTCCGATCTGGACGTGCTCATCCTCACCGGGGATGCGTATGTCGACCATCCGTCCTTCGGCTCGGCCATGATCGGCCGGGTGCTGGAAAACCTGGGGCTGCGTGTCGGCATCATCGCCCAGCCCGATTGGAAGGATATCCAGTCCATCCAGGGCATGGGTGCGCCCCGATTGTTCGTGGGGGTCACGGCGGGCAACCTCGACTCGATGCTGTCGAACTACACGGCCGCCCGGCATCGCCGGAAGGACGACGTGTACAGCGCCGGGGGAGTCCCGGGCCGCCGCCCGAACCACGCCGCGGTGGTTTATTCCCAGATGGCCCGCCGAGCCTTCCCCGGGGTGCCGGTCGTGCTGGGCGGCATGGAGGCCTCCATGCGCCGGGTGGCCCATTACGATTACTGGGAAGACAAGCTCAAGCCCTCGATCATGGCCGATGCCAAGGCCGATGTGTTGGTCTATGGCATGGGCGAGTCGGCGGTTCGCGAGATCGTCGCCCGATTGCGGGCCGGCAACCGCGACTTCTACGGCATCCGCGGCACCGCGCTCTTCCTGGGCGGCAAGGCCACGGCCGAGGCCGACCTGTCCGACTGCCTCATCCTGCCCTCGTGGGAAGACCTGCAGGCCGACAAGACCCACCTGATGCGCCTGACCAAGGTGGTCGAGGCCCAGCAGACACCCCACAGCGGCCGGCGGTTGGTGCAGATTCACGGCAACCGGGCGCTGCTGCAGGAGCCCCCGGCCTTCCCCATCGACGGGCCGGACCTCGACGCCCTCTACGAGCTGCCCTTCATGCGGGCGTCGCATCCGAGCTACACCGAGCCCGTGCCCGGCTTCGCCACCATCAAGGACTCGATCATCGTGTCGCGGGGCTGTCCCGGCGGGTGCACCTTCTGCGGCCTGGGGTTCCATCAGGGCAAGTTCCTCTCCAGTCGCAGCATCGACTCGGTGCTCAAGGAGATCCGCAAGCTGTCGTCCTCGCCGTCCTTCCGGGGCACGGTGTCCGACCTGGGCGGCCCCACGGCCAACCTCTACGGGGCCCGCAACGGCCACGCCGAGGAATGCAAGAAGTGCCACCGGCCCAGCTGCCTCTGGCCGACGATTTGCCCGGTCTTCGAGATCAACGAGAAGGCCGGTCTCGACCTGCTCAAGGGCTCCCGCACCCAGCCCGGGGTGAAGCACGTCTTCGTGCAGTCGGGCATCCGCATGGATGTCGCGCTGCGGACGCCCGAGTACATGAAGGAACTGGTCCAGAACCATGTCTCCGGTCACATGAAGGTGGCGCCCGAGCACATGAACCCCGACGTGCTGCGCCGCATGCGCAAGCCGGCCGGCGACTTCCCGGCCTTCATGGAGAAGTTCTTCGACCTGAGCGAAGAGGCCGGCAAGGAGCAGTACCTCGTGCCCTACTTCATTTCCAGCTTCCCGGGCTGCACCGAGAAGGAGATGGGGGCGGTGGAGCAGTTCCTCAAGGAGGAGAAGTGGAACCTGCAGCAGGTGCAGGATTTCATCCCGCTGCCCATGACCGGGTCGGCCGCGATGTACGTGACCGGCCTCGACATCAACACCGGCAAGCCCATCCCGGTGGTGAAGGGGGCCGGCGACCGCGAGCGGCAAAAACGCATGCTGCGGCCCAACCCGGTGCATGAAACCCGTGTGACCGGCAGCCGCCGGCGCATGGCCTCGACCGAGTTCTGTCCCGGCGCCCAGATGGACACGGTGGACTGAAGGTGAATGGCCACCACGGCGGCCGGGGGACCGGTCTGGGAAGCGCTCGGCCGAGGCCGCGAAGTTCAGACGGCGAAGTTCAGGGCAGGGTGCTCCAGGAGGGAGGGTCCCTTGGGCAGGGGCGTTCCGGCAGGGACCGCGGTGAGAGGCCTCGGGAAGGGACCTTGGGGGGACCTTGGTGGACCTTGGTGGACATCGTGGTCCCGGCCCGTCCCCGCTCGACGGCTCAGGCCGCCTGGAGATGCGGCTCGTTGTCGAGGGCGGGCTCGTCGAACTGGACCCTCGGGCGCGCGGGCGACTGGGTCATGCGGCGCATGAAGCCGTCGTCGAAGCCGCCGCGACCGGGGCGGGCCTCCGAGCGCACGACATCGCGCAACTCCTCGGCGATCATGAAGCACAGCTTGGGCAGCAGTTGCTCCTCGATCTGGGTGGTCACCAGCTTCTGCACGAAGAAGGCCTCCTCCACGCGGCGCTGCTCGTCCTGGAACATGGTCTCGAGGGCGTTGCGGCGGTCGATGCCCACCGGCACGGCCTGCTTGGACCAGGCGGCGATCTTGTTCGGGATCTCCGTCTGGAGCAGTTGCTCCGATTCCTCGAGACGGCCGTTGCGTCGCAGGACGCAGGCCTCACGGAACTGTTCGACGAGGGAGATCCACAGCGGGTCGTTGGTGAAGGTGCGGTTCATGATGTCAGCAGGTCATGGCGAAGCACCGGGAATGCCAAGCGATGGAATGGCGGTTTTCCCCCGGTTTGAACCGTCAGGAGGCCCAGCACAGGCAAACCCTGCCGGGTGATCCCGCCGGGTCTTGCCGCTCCGCCGGCAGGGCCGATGGAAACAGGGTTCAGGCGTTCCGGCCCAGCGCCCGGGTGAACAAGCGCCGGGGCTCCTGGACAAAAAGATCCCGCAGCAGGGTCTCCACGGGCGCGGCCTGGGGTTCCTCCAGCCGCTGGCTGACCCGGAAGGCCGCCACAAAGCTCAGGCCGACCAGGGCGAAGAACAGGCTGAAGCGGTTCCACTCCAGGCCCAGCCAGCGGCCCTGGAAGCCGCCCACGCCGTCGATGACCAGACCCCACAGCACCGGTGAAAGCCCGAGGGTCACCTGCCACACCACCATGAACAGGGCGAAGAAGTGGTTGCGGCCCATCCGGGGGACGATCGCCATCGCCAGGCGGTTGTTGGCCGCCGAGTGCAGGGCGTTGAGCAGGCCCAGGGGAACGATCAGGGCCAGCACCACCGCGATGCGGGGCCGCCCCACCCCGGCCGCGAGGAGGAACCAGCCGCCCGCGACCAGGCAGCCGGCCAGCATCAGGAACCCGAAGGCGGGCTTGCTGCCATGGAGGTCGAGGCGGCGTCCCCCGAACCAGTAGGCCCCGAGGCCGCCCACGAACTGGGTGGCCATCAGCAGCAGGATGGCGCCGTCGGGCAGGTCGGCACCGCTCTTGAGGAAGGCGACGACGAAGGTGGTGAGCCCGCCGAAGGCCAGCGACCACACCGCGTTCAACTCCAGCAGCCGGCGGAAGGGCGGATGGGCGGCGATGGCCGCCCAAGGCACCGGTCCCGTGCCCGTGCGCTCGTGCGGAGGCACCGGTGTGTCGGGCATCCGTCGCAGGAACCACAGGCTCGCCACCCCCATCATGCCGCTGAAGGCGAAGGCCAGGGCGAACTGCCATGGGTGCGCCGGCGAGGGCAGCAGGCCTCCGGCCCCCAGCAGCGTCGCCACGACGAGGAAGCACAGCAGGCTGGCCCCGTTGGAGGCCGCCTGGTCGCCGGCGAGGTAGCGCCCCCGCGACTCCAGCGGCACCAGTCCGGTGATCCATGGCAGCCAGGCGCTGCTGGCGATGCCCCGGCAGAGGTTGAACCCGAAGAGCAGCCCCAGCAGCAGGGCCAGCCGGGAACCGGTTTCAAGCCAGGGCCCGGTCAGCGGCATCAGTGCCATCAGGAAGGCGAAGACGATCCGCGCGGACCAGCCGGTCACCACGAAGCGCTTGTAGCCGATCCGGTCGAGGTAGGCCGCGGCGGGGATCTGGCTGATGGTCAGGAGCGGCATCATGCCCGCGACCACCCCCAGCACGGTGGCGCTGGCGTCGAGCGACTTGGCGTAAAGCACCATGGGCCCGCCCAGGATCACCTGGAAGGACAGCGCGTTGAACACGGCAAAGCCGTAGGCATGCCGCAGTCGGAGGGGTTGGGGCTCGGTATGGGACACGGGCGATCGCCGGGGCCACGGATCGGCGGCAGGACGGGACTTGGGTCGGCCTCAGGGGACGGGTCTCCCCGCCCTGCCGCTGCCGCAGAGGATGCGGCCTCGGGATCGGCATGGTCGATGACAAAGCCTCCGCGTGAGGCGATCCGATGAGGTGCCAGGGGTTCGACCAGGGCGGCGAACCTCCTCAAAAACCCCGGTTCCTTGACGCTCCCCCGGGTCGAACCTAGCCTCGGACAAGGAAAAAACGACCATGCGCAACTTCGTCAACATCCCTTACGTCATCGAGCAGACCGGCCGCGGCGAGAAGGGCTACGATCTCTACAGCCGCCTGCTGGTGGACCGGATCATCTTCCTGGGGACCCCGGTCGACGACATGGTCGCCAACGTCATCGTGGCGCAGTTCCTCTTCCTGCAGATGACCGACCCCAAGAAGGACATCCACTTCTACATCAATTCCCCGGGGGGTAGCGTCACGGCCGGTCTGGCCATCTACGACACCATGCAGTGGCTGACCTGCGATGTGAACACCTACTGCGTCGGCCAGGCCGCCAGCATGGGGGCCGTGCTGCTGGCCGGCGGCACCAAGGGCAAGCGTTTCGCCCTGCCCAACGCCAACATCATGATCCACCAGGTGCTCGGCGGGGCCGAGGGCCAGGCCAGCGACGTGGAGATCCGCGTCAAGTACATGCTGAAGCTCAAGGAGCGCCTCAACACCATCCTGGCCAAGCACACCGGCCAGCCCTACGACGCGGTGGAGCGGGCCTGCGACCGCGACAACTTCATGTCGGCCGAGGATGCCCGCCAGTTCGGCCTCGTCGACGAGGTGGTCACCAGCCGTCGCGACCTGCCGGCCCTCGCTGCCTCCGCGACCAAGGTCTGACCGCCCTCCGGCTGCGCCTGCGGTGGGTTTTTGGGGGCCCACGCCGGAGCCCATTCCCAGAGAGCCCACCCCCCTCGTGGTCCCGCTCCCGCCTCCGGGTTCCCGCTCCCGCCTCCGGAGGCCCGCGCTTGTCGATTGCCGGTTTTCACCGATCCGGGGAGTGTCCCCTCCCAATGGCGCGTGCCTCCCAGATCACGATGTGCAGTTTCTGCGGCAAGTCGAAGGCCGAGGTGAAACGGCTGATTGCAGGTCCCGGTGTCTACATCTGCGACGCCTGCGTCGTCGTCTGCAGCGGGGTGCTGGAGAAGGAGAACCGGGCCGATGCCGAGCGGCAGGGCGTGCCACCGGCCTTCCGGATCCCACGGCCCTCCGAGATCAAGCGCCAGCTCGACCAGCACGTCATCGGCCAGGAGCGCGCCAAGCGCACGCTCAGCGTCGCGGTCTACAACCACTACAAGCGGGTCCTATCCGCCACGGCCGCCACGGCCGCTCCCGCGACCGCATCCCCTTCGCCCGGCTCCGAGGCGGGGCCCGGGGCCCCGTCCGCCCTGTCCGCCGTCCCCGAGGCGCCGGACGCGGTGGAGATCGAGAAGAGCAACATCCTCCTGCTCGGGCCCACCGGCTGTGGCAAGACCCTCCTGGCCAAGACCCTCGCGAAGATCCTCAACGTGCCCTTCGCCATCGCCGACGCCACGGTCATCACCGAGGCCGGCTACGTGGGCGAGGACGTCGAGAACATCATCCTGAGGCTGCTCCAGGCCGCCGACTTCGACGTGCGCCGGGCCCAGATGGGCATCGTGTACATCGACGAGATCGACAAGATCGCCCGCAAGACCGAGAACGTGTCCATCACCCGCGACGTCTCGGGCGAGGGGGTCCAGCAGGGCCTGCTCAAGATCCTCGAGGGCACCGTCTGCAACGTGCCGCCGCAGGGGGGGCGCAAGCACCCCCAGCAGGAGTACATCCGCATCGACACCACGCAGATCCTCTTCCTTTGCGGCGGGGCCTTCGTGGGCATCGACCGCCTCATCGAGCGCCGCCTCGGCCGGCGGTCCATCGGTTTCGGCCCGTCGTCGGCCGAGATGCCGGCGGGCACGGAGGCGGCCGGGGTGAACCGGACGGCGGCCGGACTGGTCCACCAGGTCGAGCCGGAGGATCTGCTGGGGTTCGGATTCATCCCCGAGTTCATCGGGAGGCTGCCCGTCGTCACGGCCCTCGACGAGCTGGACGCGGCCCAGTTGGCGGAGGTGCTCACCCGGCCCCGCAACGCCCTGACCCGGCAGTTCGCCAAGTTGTTGGCGCTGGACGGCGTCGAACTGACCTTCACCGACGACGCCATCGCCGAACTGGCCGCCCAGGCCTCGCGCCGGAAGACAGGGGCCCGGGCCCTGCGGGCGCTGACCGAGGACCTCTTCCGGGACCTGCTCTTCGAGTTGCCCGACGCCGACGACGTCGTCGGCGTCGAGGTCTGCGCCCGGGTCGTGCGGCGGGAGATTCCGCCCCGGGTCCGGCATCGGGACCGCCGAGAGGCCGCCTGAGAGCCGGTTCCCGGGCCCCAGCATCGGCCGGCCGGTCGGACCGGATCGACGACCCTGTTCAAAAAATTTGTTTTTGGCGGTTGACTGGCCCTCAAGTCTCAGGTTAGATCTCCCTCATAAGTTGGCTGAAGAGCGTGTCTATTGAGTAGCCCATCCTCCATGAAACCTTTGAACCGGA
>VHCX01000015.1 GCA_016871615.1 Verrucomicrobiota bacterium | reverse complement strand
TCCATCCCTGCTGGAGCAGCACATGGCCATTCGGCAACACGTGCGCATCGTGGATGGCTGTGACGGGGATCTCCCATTCGAAGGAACCATCGGGAGCGATGATCGCCAGGCGGCGGGTGGAATCATCGGCGGCGAGGATCCGGCGCCCCGGTTTCGAAAGGTCGGCAGCCTGGAGGGCAACGGCGGCGGTGGTGAGCAGGCTTGCAGCCAGGAGGCTCGCCAGAAGATCGGAAAGGGATCGGGTGCGCATGGGCTTGAAGGACAGGGCCAAGGATAGGACGCGGACGTGGTCCCTGACAAGGCCGCCCCATGATCGGGCGCGTCCTCTTCCGGCCTCCTTGGCAAGGCCCGCCCGCGGAACGTGGGCGGCATGCCGACTCACCGGGGCTTGAGATGGGGCGCTAGGGCCCGGGTATACTCCCGTGCCGCCGGTGGAAGCAGATGCGTCACCGTCCCGAAACTCGGATCGGGCAGGATCACGGGCATCGGCAGCGGCGGCTGATCGGTCTCCAGCCAAGCCGAAAGCTGTCGGTGGATCTCCGTCATCCTGGCCTCATGTCCCCGCAGGGCGCGGGATGCCGGAATCGGGGAAACCAGCACCCAGAGACGCACATCGCGAGGCAATCGCGTGCGAAACACCCCGCATTCGCCGGAAATTCGGCGGGCCATCCGGTACTCGCCGGGACCCTTGGGCAATAATCCCGGATCGAACAGCGAGGTCTCCTCGAGGGTTCCTCCCGTCGCGAGGACCTCTCGCCGAAGATCCCGGGTGAACCCGTACCTCGCACCCAAGCGCCCGCGCAGAGGGGTCGGGATCCATCGATCCAGCACCCGGTCCCGGAACCCATCGAACATGGCCATGGACGAGGCGTCCCAAAGCCCGCCGGGCATGTCCAACGTTCCCGGTTCCAGGGCGGATTGGAGGATCCGCCGATGGTCCGGCGACGTCGTGGCCGTTTGGAGACCCTCCGGGTGGACCACCAGCACGATGACCATCCCGGACCTCCCGGCGCAGAACCGCCCGGCCAATCTCCCAAAATCATCGATCCCGAGGTAGCTCAGCGTACCGAGGTTGACCGCCTCGATCCCTTCCGAACGGAGGGTGGGCACGTCGATGTTGACGAGGCAGGAGGAATCCCCGACGAACGCAATCGAAGGGGCCGGGGCCAGGGCCGACGACGAGGCCATTTCGGCCTTGGCGCCGAGAATGGTCGAATCCGGGTCGGAGAGCAGGGCCCGAGCCGGAAGCACGCCGGTCAGGGACATCGCGCCGAGGACGACCACCACGGCCACAAACACGCCAACGATCCCGATGAGATCCCTGGCCCAGGGTCCGGATCGAAGCTCGTAGCGGTGGGCCAGACCCGGCCGGGACGATGAAGAGGGATCAGGCGGAGCCATGGAAACCTTCGGATTCAGAATTGAAAGTAGATGAAGTTGGGGGTCTCACGCCCCCACCGCGCCACGATGCAGGCCAACAACGCTCCCTGCAGGCCCACTCGGCTCCAGGCAGGCCATCGGCTCGCGCGCTCCCAATCGACGGTCCGGAGGAACCAATCCGACCCTGCGATCATCGCCCATCCCACCATCACGGCCCGAAGGTGGGTCGATCCCCAGGCGGGATCCGGCCCCCGGAGGCCCGCCGAGATCAACCCGAGGGCGTGCGACAGGGAGTCCGAACGAAAAAACAACCACCCCACCATCACCACCGTCATCGTCATCGCCCAACCCACGGGGCGCGGGAAACGGATCCTGCGGGACGTCGCGGTACCGGACCAAAGGCGGTACCCGGCCAACGCGAGGCCATGGCAGAGTCCCCAGACCAGGAACGTCCAATTGGCACCGTGCCAAAGGCCCGCAAGGAGGAAGGTCAGGAGGATGTTGGACACGGTCCGGCCCCCACCGAGGCGATCCCCGCCAAGCGGGATGTACACATAGTCGCGGAACCACTGCGACAGGGTCTGGTGCCAGCGCCGCCAGAACTCCTGGATGTCCGTGCTCAGGTAGGGTTGGTAAAAGTTCTCCGACAACTCGAATCCCATCATGCAGGCCAGACCCCGGGCGATCAGCGAGTAGCCGGCGAAGTCTCCGTAGATCTGACCGGCGAAGGCGAGCACGCCCCACAGCACAACCCAGCCCCCGGGATTCCCGGGACCGAAGACCAGATCCGACAACGGAGCGAGCTGGTCGGCGACCACGACCTTCAGGAAGAAACCCCAGAGGAGGAACCAGACCCCACGCCCCAAGGCCTGCCCGGTGATGGATCGGGGGACATGGAACTGCGACAACAGGAAGGAGGCCCTCTCGATGGGCCCTGCCACCAGCTGGGGGAAGAACGTCAGGAACGCCAAGAACCGGAGGAGGCTCCGCTCGGCGGCGACCTTACGGCGATGCACGTCCACCGTGTAGGAAAGCGCCTGGAAGGTGTAGAACGAGATGCCCGCCGGAAGGATGACCTGCAAGGAGGGCCGTGACGCATGCAACCCGAGTCGATCCAGGAGGGCGACCGCCGAGTGCACGAAGAACAGGCTGAATTTGAAAAAGAAGAGCGCCCCGAGGTTGGAAACGACGCTCAGGCCCAGCCATCGCCTGCGCATCGAGGGATCCGCCTCGGCCTCGATCTTGAGCGCGCATAGGTGGTCGAGCCCTCCGGTGAGCAGGAGCAAGGCGAGGAACCTCCAGTCCCACGACCCGTAGAAGACCAGACTGGCCCCGAGGATCAGGCCATCGCGCCACCTCGCGTTGCACCGGACAAGCCAGTACAGCAGGCTGACCACCGCGAAGAAGACCAGGAATGGATTCGAATTGAAGATCATCGGGATCGGGATAACCCCTCACCGTTCGAGGCCAGACCGAAGGGATCCGACCCCACCGGACGCCGCGCCGGAGGGTGGCCCGCCCGTCGGGGTCGGCGCAACGGGACATCACGCCAACCCTGGCTTCGTCCCGGCCTGTCGTCCCGCCTTCCCGTGCGCGGACGGTTTCGAGGGGTCCGCCCGGGGCTCACTTCGCCATCGGCACGCGGTCGAGCACGCGCTGAAGTTCGGCGGCGCGGACCGGTTTGGGCAAAAACTGGTCGAAGCCCGACTGGAGGGCCTGGCGGCGGTCCTCCTCGAGGGCGCTGGCGGTGAGGGCGACGAGGTGGGTGTGGGCGCCGACCGGAGCCGTGCCCGATCGGGCCGAGGCGGCAGTGCTGACGGCCGAGGCCTCCAGTTCCCGGAGGCGGACGGCCAACTCCAGACCGCTCATCTGGGGCAGTTGCAGATCCAGCAGCACCGCGTCGAAGCGGGCGCCCAGCACCCATTCGGACAGCATCGCCTCGGCGTTCTCCAGCATCGTCACCTGATGCCCCGCCCGGCCGAGCAGGATTTGGAGGAACTTGCGGCTGGTGGGATCGTCGTCGACGACCAGCAGACGCATCGGGCGGAACGCCTTGGGCGGCTGCGGGATCGGGGCGACCGCCGCCGTGGGCCGTGTCTCGCTGGCCGGGAGGATGAGGTCCACGGCCACCAGGGTCCCGGCTCCCAGGCGGCTGCGAACGACCACCTGGCCACCCATCAGCTGCACCAACTGCCGCGCGATGGCCAGCCCGAGGCCGGAGCCCCCGGAGGAACGCCGCTGGGCCGGGCCGTCGGCCTAGAAGTACGCCTGGAACAACCGGGCCTGCGTGTCGGCATCCATGCCCGGTCCGGTGTCCTCGACCTCGATGCGCAGGCCGACCAGCGAGACGTCGCGACTGGTGGTGTGGACCGACAGCCTCACGCGGCCGGTCTGCGTGAACTTGATGGCGTTGGAGACCAGGTTGGACACCACCTGGGCCAGGCGGTCGGCGTCCCCCTTGACCCGCTCGGGCAGGCTCGGGTCGACCTGGAGCTCGAAGGCCAGCTTCTTCTCGGAAGCGCGCGGCGCGAAGAGCTTGCCCACGCGCTCCATCGTCTGGCGCAGGTCGAACTCCTCGGACACCAGCCGCATCTTGCCCGCCTCGATCTTCGAGTAGTCGAAGGTGTCGTCGAGCACGTTGAGGAGGATGCCGGCGCTGGAGCGCAAGGTGTCCACCCAGTCGCGCTGCTCCTCGTCGAGCGGGCTCTGCTCCAACAGTTGCAGCATGCCCAAGACGCCCTGCAGTGGGGTTCGGATCTCGTGGCTCAACTGGGCGAGGAACAGGCCCTTGGTCCGCTCGGACGTCTCGGCCACACGCAGTCGATCGACCAGCTCCTGGGTGCGATCGAGGACCTGCCGCTCGACGGACTGCCGGACGCGGGAGACATCCGAGGTGGTCTGGTCCAGCTGGAAACGGGTGGTGGACATCTCGGCGACGGTGCGTTCGATGCGGCGCCGCAGGTGGACGAGCGCCTCGTGGATCTGCCGCAGCTCCCGGGGGGCCATGCGGTCGGACAGGTCGGCCGCGGCGTCGGCATCCTCGGAATCCAGCGAGCGGAGGCGACGTGGCAGGGCGTCGATCGGCCCGGCCCAGCGCCCGGACAGCCAGGCCGACAGGGCCAACTGCGCGGCCGAGAGGCTCAGCACGGCGAGCAGCACCCAGACGCGGTTGCGCCCCGACTCGATGGCCGCCCGCTCGGCCGGCGAGGCCGGTGTGCCGAGGGATGGAGCGACCGGAGCCCCCCCGACCCCCGCCATGGTCCCCACGTTGCGGAAGGCCCGGTCGAGCCAGACGCCGAAGAGGATCGTCGGGATGAGACCGAAGGCCATCAGGGCCGCCAGCAGGCTGGACCGGTAGGACAGCGGGTTGTGGAGGCGCGGCCACAGGCCCACCTGGTGGAGGAGGCGCTGGAACCGGGTCCTCGGCATGGCGTCCCATGCCGGAGCCGCCGGCTCGAGGGTGGTGGTGGCGGCGGCGGCGACCGACCGCCGGCCCCCGGGGTTCGGTGGGGAGACCGGCGGCGTCTCGGGGATCGGATCGCGGGATTCAGACATGGATCGGGACCCTCAGGGCCATCGGGTCTCATCGGCGGAACCGCCGCCGGGCTTGAGGAGGTTTCCCGGCCGGCCGTCGTGCCCGGGTCCTCCCCCAGCCCGCGGTCAGCCCGCCACGGCGCAGGGATCGGCAAGGCAGGTCGTCGCGGTGCCTCGGGCCTCCTGGGCCGGATGGGTGCGACCATGCTTGAAGGGCTCGCGAAGACGCAATCCCAGGGCCGAGAGCAGCTCGCGGTCACGGTCGTAGCTGGGCGACGGCACCGCCTTCGTGAGCATGAACTCGGTCTCGCTGCTGAAGATCGAGTTGGCGCCGGCCAGGAAGCAGAGGGCCTGTGCCGTGTCGTCGAGCGTGATCCGGCCGGCGGTCAGGCGCACGTCCGAGCGCGGCAGGACGATGCGCGCCGTGGCGATCATGCGGACCACGTCCCAGACGGGCACATCGGGATTCTCGGCCATGGGCGTGCCGGCCACCTTGCTGAGGATGTTGATGGGCACCGACTCCGGGTGTGGTTCGATGCGGGCCAGCGTCTGGAGCATCTTCAGGCGGTCGTCCACCGTCTCGCCCAGGCCGATGATGCCTCCCGAGCACAGCGTCACGTTGGTCTTGCGGACCTCCCCGAGCGTCTTCAACCGGTCGGCATAGGTTCGCGTGGTGATGATCGTCTCGTAGAACTCGGCGGAGGAATCGACATTGTGGTTGTAGGCGTAGAGGCCGGCCTCCTCGAGGCGCTTGGCCTGCTGCTCGTTGAGCATGCCCAGCGTGCAGCACACCTCCATGCCGAGGTCGGTGACGCCGCGCACCATCTCCAGCACCCGGTCGAACTGGGCGTTGTCCTTCACCTCGCGCCAGGCGGCACCCAGACACACCCGGGAGACGCCGGCGTCCCTGGCCCGCTGGGCAATCTCCACGACCTTCTCCTTCTCCATGAGGCGCTCCGGGCTGATGCCGGTGGAGTATCGGGAGGACTGCGCGCAGTAGGAGCAGTCCTCGGGGCAGGCCCCGGTCTTGATCGAGATCAGCTTGCTGACCTGCATCTCGGCCGGATCGTGGAATCTGCGGTGCACGGCGGCCGCGCGGAACACGAGTTCCAGCAGCGGCGTGTCATGGAGTTCGCGCAAGGACTCCAAGGTCCAGTTGTTTCGGATTTCGGCGGTCATGAACGTGTCCGGGCCGAGGTCCATCGCATCGATGTCCGCAACCCTTGACGGGCAGTCTGGTGGCAGGCCCCGGCCTTGTAAACCCAAGGATGCCCCCCGATTGACGGCACGGCACTCGGCCCCTTCGCTCGGCCCTGCCGTGCGGCCAGGAATTGGCGTCCCGCCCAGGGACGTGTACGCCCCCCGGGGGGGCCCTGGCTCGTCTCGGTGCACAGGCGGCAAGGCGGTCGGGGCTCGGCCAAGGCAGGTCTCGCATCCCGGGAAATGGACCCGGCCGGCGCTTCCGGCGAAGGCGCCCTCCCCCATCCCCCCGGACCGCCTCGACCTGTCCGAGGGCCCGCCGCACCCCACCCGGGCACACTTCAACCCACCGCGCCGGGGCTTCCGGGCTTCCGCCTGCCTCCTCTTTGGTTTTTGCCTTCGGGTCGGATCCGCGCCAAGGTCCGCTTTCCTAGAATGAACGCTCCCATCCGTGTCGCTGTGACCGGCGCCGCCGGCCAGATCGGTTACTCCCTCCTGTTCCGCATCGCCTCCGGCGCGATGTTCGGGCCGACCCAACCGGTCATCCTCCACCTCATCGAGATCGAGCCCGCGCTGAAGGCCCTCGGCGGCGTGGTGATGGAACTCGACGACTGCGCCTTCCCCCTCCTGCAGGGCGTGGTGCCGACGGCCAGCCTCGACGAGGGCTTCCACGGCGTGAACTGGGCGCTGCTCGTGGGCAGCGTGCCTCGCAAGCAGGGCATGGAGCGCAAGGACCTGCTTGGCATCAACGGCAAAATCTTCACCGGCCAGGGCCAGGCCATCCAGCGCAACGCCGCCCCGGATGTTCGCACGCTCGTGGTGGGCAACCCCTGCAACACGAACTGCCTCATCGCCATGAACGCGGCGAAGGACGTGCCGTCCGACCGCTGGTTCGCGATGACCATGCTCGACCAGAACCGCGCCAAGACCCAGTTGGCCAAGAAGGCCGGCGTCCGGGTCGACCAGGTGTCCAACATCGCCATCTGGGGCAACCACAGCTCGACGATGTACCCCGACTTCTACCGGGCCCGCATCGGCGGCAAGGCCGCCACGTCGGTCATCAACGACGAGGCCTGGTTCAAGGACTCCTTCATCCCCACCGTGCAGAAGCGCGGGGCGGCGATCATCGAGGCCCGCGGGCTGAGCTCGGCGGCCTCGGCGGCCAACGCGGTGGTGGACACCGTGCGTGCGCTGACAACCCCGACGCATCCCGACGACAGCTTCAGCGTCGCCGTCTGCTCGCAGGGCGACTACGGCATCGAGAAGGGGCTCATCTTCAGCCACCCGACCCGCAGCGACGGTCAGCGCTGGGAGATCGTCCAGGGCGTGCCGATCAACGAATTCAGCCGCGCCAAGATCACAGCCACGGAGAACGAGCTGAAGGAGGAGAAGGCCCTGGTGGCCGACCTGCTGCCCAAGGCATGACCGGAGGGTTGGGATGGGCCCAACCTTGGCCCAAATAGACCGGCCTGAATGCCCAGGGGCCCGGGCCGGGGATCCCCCTGCCGGCCCGAATCGCCCAACGCCCCGACCTGACGGTCGGGGCGTGTTTCGGGTGGATCGGTCCGGCGGAACCTGAAGGCTCCTGTCCAGCTGACCCCGTAACGGTGGAGGGGCCTGGAGGGCCCGGAAATCCGGTTGCCAGATCCCGGGGCTTTGAGCCCCCCGGGGGTGGGGCCAAGGATTTAGGACTTTGGATTTGGGACTTTGGAATTGGAGCTTTCAGCCGGTCGGGCCGCCCTGATCAGGAGAGCTTGGAGAGCAGCTCCGCGTTGGTCTTGTGCTTCTTCAGCGCGGCAATGAGCGTCTCCATGGCCTCCACCGGTTGCAGGTCGGTCATCATGCGGCGCAGCTTGCGGATGGCGTCGATCTGGTTCGGCGGGAAGAGTTTCTCCTCCTTGCGGGTGCCCGACTTGGGGATGTCGATGGCCGGATAGAGCCGACGCTCGGAGAGCTTGCGGTCGAGGATGAGCTCCATGTTGCCGGTGCCCTTGAACTCCTGGAAGATCAGCTCGTCCATCCGGCTGCCGGTGTCCACCAGCGCGGTGGCAAGGATGGTCAGCGAGCCGCCCTCCTCGACCTTGCGGGCCGAGGCGAACATCTTGCGCGGAATCTCCAGAGCTCGGGCATCGACGCCACCGGTCATCGTGCGGCCGGAGCCGCCATGCACGGAGTTGTAGGCGCGGGCCACGCGGGTGATCGAATCGAGCAGGACGAACACGTCCTTGCCCGCCTCGACCATGCGCCGGCAGCGCTCGATCATGAGGCGGCTCAGGCGGACATGCGTCTCGAGGTCCTGGTCGTTGCTGGAGGCCACCACCTCGGCCTTCACGCTGCGCTGGAAGTCGGTGACCTCCTCAGGGCGCTCGTCGATCAGCAGCACCAGGCAATGCACCTCGGGGTGGTTGGTGGTGATGGCGTTGCAGATCTGCTTGAGGATCGTGGTCTTGCCGGTGCGCGGCGGCGCGACGATCAGGCCACGGGTGCCTTTGCCGATGGGGGTGACCAGGTCGATGATGCGGGTCTCCAGGGCCTCCGGCGTGGTCTCGAGCTGGAATTTGTCGATCGGATCGATGGTGGTGAGGTTCTCGAAGCGCATCGCGTGGAGATAGTCCTGGTAGGACTTGCCGTTCACCTCGATGACCTCACGCATCTGCGGGCTGCTGCCACGGTGCGGCGGGTTGACCGAGCACTTGATCTGGCATCCCTCGCGCAGGGCCAGCCTCTTGATGGAGTCGGGCGTCAGGAACACGTCGATGGGCTTCGGAGCGTAGTTACCCTTGGAGGAACGAAGGAACCCGAAGCCCTTCTCGGACATCTCGAGCCAGCCCTCCATGATCACCGGCTCGGCCGGAGGCTGCTGAGGCCCGCCACCCTGTCCGCCTTGGCCGTTGCCGCCCTGGGGCTGGAATCCCCTTTGGCCGCCACCGCCGCCGCCTTGGCCACCGCCCTGATGATGCCGCTGGTTCTGATGGCCCCCATGCCGGTGGTGATGACCGCCGTGACGGCGGCCGCCGCCTTGGCGGAACCCGCCTTGGCCGCCGCCCTGGCGGAACCCGCCTTGGCCGCCACCTTGGCGGAAACCGCCCTGCTGGCCGGACTGGCCCTGGGGCCCCTGCCCTGACTGCGGGCCCGCGGGCTCGCCGCCGGAGGGTCGCCACTCGCCGGAGTCTGCCGGTGGGGGCGGTTGCGCTGAGACCGGAGATGCCTGCTGGGATTCCGGGGGCCGGGGAACGGATTCCTCCGGCGATTGCTGATTGCTCATGTGCTATGGTGCGTCGGAAGAGCCCGATCCCAGGAATGCGGCGGAAGCAAGGGCCGCGGGAATGTTGACTTGGGGAAGCCGCAGGGAGGGAACTCACCGGTGCGGTCAGGCTTCAGACGACGTAGAAGTAGAGGCGGCCGGCTCGTCGGGCAACTGCTTTTTTGGCGGACACGCCATTTTTCACATTTCCTTCGCCAGCAGGTCAGATCCACTGGGTTGCATGACCGTCGAATTGGCCTACGGACGGGGTTGGCTCCCGGTGGGCTTGCCCGATGGCGCCACGACGGTGATCGAACCGCGCCATCTCCCGGCCCTGCCCGACGAGCGCGCCGCCGTCCTCGCGGCCCTTGAGGCGCCGATCGGCGCACCCCCGCTGCGCGCGTGGCTCCGGCCCGGGTGCCGCATCTGCATCCTGTTCACCGACATCACCCGGGCAACACCCAACGAACGGATCATCCCCTGGCTGCTCGCGCACCTCGAGGCGGCGGGCGTCCGGCGCGAGCAGGTCACCCTGCTCTGCCAACTGGGCACCCACCGGCCCTGCACCCGGGAGGAACTCGAGCGGATGCTCACGCCGGAGGTCGTGGCCGGCTGGCGGGTGGTCAACCACGAACCCTTCAACCATGCGGCCTGCGTGGCATTGGGCACCACACGGTCGGGCGCCCCGGTCTGGATCAACCGCCATTGCGTCGAGGCCGACGTGCGCATCGTCACGGGGTTCATCGAGCCGCATTTCTTCGCCGGGTTCTCCGGAGGTCCCAAGGGGATCATGCCGGGCGTGGCCCATGTCGACACGGTGATGTGCAACCATGGGGCGGCCAACCTGGGCCACCCGAACGCCTGCTTCGGTCGCTGCGAGGGCAACCCGGTGTGGGAGGAGATGCTGGACATCGCCCTCCGCGTGGGCCCGAGCTTCCTGCTGAATGTCACCCTCGACGCGCGGCGCGGCATCACCGGGGTCTTCGCCGGCGACCTGGCAGCGGCGCACCGCACGGGCCGGGAGCGGGTGCGCCAATCGGCCATGCAGGCGGTCGACGCCCCGTTCGAGGTCGTGGTGACGACGAACTCGGGCCATCCGCTCGACCAGAACCTGTACCAGGGTGTCAAGGGCATGTCGGCCGCCGCACGGATCGTGCGGCCCGGCGGGACCATCGTCCTGGCAGCCGAGTGCGAGGAAGGAGTCCCGGCGGGAAGCCCGTACGACCAACTGCTGCGGGAGTCCGGATCGATCGGGGACGTGCTTGCGCGGTTGGCGACACCGGGGTTCTCGCGACCGGAGCAGTGGCAGGCCCACCTGCAAGGCGTGGTCCAGTCCAAGGCGCGGGTGCTCGTCCACTCGAGCCTGCCCGACGACGCGATCCGGCGGGCCCATCTGGAACCCTGCCCGGACATCGGCCGGGCGGTCCGGGAGGCGCTCGGCCGCCACGGCCCGGGAGCCCGCGTGGCCGCCCTGCCCCTGGGGCCACTCACCATCCCCTACCTCCCGGACACCGGGGCCTGATGCGCCCGCCCGGGGACTCTCCGGGGGAGGATTCAACCGCCGTCGCCGATCCCTCGGCGCCGCGCGCCAGAACCCACGTCTGCCCGTCGGCCCCCCTCGCGCCGTGCGCCAGAATCAACTGTTTCCCGTTGGTGCCCTCAACCTGAGTCGTTGCACCGCAAAACCGCCCGCGCGGCTTGACGCTGAGGCGGCCCACCACCTACCATCTGGCCCGGGTCGGTGGTCGTAGATCAATGGTAGATCCCCAGATTGTGATTCTGGTCGTTGCGGGTTCGAGTCCCGTCGGCCACCCCACCTCTTCCCGGCGAAGGTGAGGCGATCTAAAGCCGAATTACGGAGCCGAATTACGGAGCCGAATTACGGAGCCGAATTACGGAGCCGATTAAGCCTCCAAGGCCTCCAAGGCCTCCAAACGCATCGTGCCGTACCCCCGGGGCGCCTGAATTTGCCACAGGCGATTTTTTCACCGGCTGAGTGGCATCCACCTTCGCTGGATTGAATCGCGGAATTCGATCCGGAAGTTCCCCAAGGAGATCGATAGGCAAGAAGTCTCGGGAGACCTCTCCCGGACCGTCGACCACGGACCCCGGAGCGCCCCAAGAGGCCGATCGCCTCGCACGTGGCAACCTCTTGGATTTCGGAAATTGCTGGAGCTTCGGTTTCCGGAGGCCTGCGCGATTCCGGGCGCAAGGCCTGCCAGCGCGGTTCAGGGAAATCCGCACCCCGCATGCCCCCTACGGGCCCCTCACTTCTGCTCCGAGTACCAGGCCATCTGGATGTTCTCGAGGATCTTCTCGCTGGAGGCCTCGGGCTTGTCCCCGAACTCGGGCAACTCACAAACCATCTTGTGCAGCTTGGGAAAGCTGAGCTTGAGGGGGTCCTGATCGGGAAAGGCATCCATGAGGGCCCAGGCGATCTCGTCGGCATCGTGCCAGGTCAGTTTCATACGGCGGCCGATTGTGCCCCACCTCCGGCGACACCGAAAGGGCCGGCGGGAAAAATCCAGGTGAAGGATGGAACGCCTCCCCGGAGGCCGGGAACCGGCGGCACCGCCTCCGTGGGACCGCCTGCGGGGGATCAAGGCGCCGACCGGGCCCAAAGCTCGTAATGGTACAGGGCCGCCACCGCCAGCGAGTGGCGCACGGTGCCCCGCGTCACGAGCGACGGGATCTCGGCGGCGGGCACCAGGCGCACGGCGATGTCCTCGGAGTCGTCCAGTTCCAGGTCGCCGACCTTCCGGCAGTTGCGCACCAGGACCGTCCGGCAGCGATTGCTCTGGAGGGCCGAGTTGGGAAGCACACACCCGATCTCCACCGCGCCCTCACCGGCGTAACCGGTCTCCTCGCGCAACTCGCGCAGTCCTGCGGCGACCGGATCGGTCTCGCCCGGATCCATGATGCCGCCGGGCACCTCCAACTCCACCGCAGCCACTCCGTGCCGGAACTGCTCCACCAGCACCAGGTCGCCGTCCACGGTGATGGCGACCACGTTCACCCAGTCGGCGCAGTCCATGACGTAGAAGTCGCGTTCCACCCCGTTGCGTGGGCTGCGGCGACGCACCGAGCGGAGCCGGAAGACCCGGTAGTCCCCCAGGGTCTCCTGGCCGAGGTCGGGCCAGGGACGGACACCCGCGTCGGCGGGTTCCACCCCGGATTCCCGGGGTTCGGGGGTTTCCGACGCACGGGCCTGCGCAGCCCACCCTCCGGCCATCGCCCGCAGCAGATGGCCGAGGGCCTCGGTCTGGGAGCGTCCGGTCGCCTCGGCGAGCTGGAGGCTCCGTCGATGGAGCTGCCGGGCCATCTCGGGGCACTTGGCCGGAGGGCAGCCAAGGCCCTCGAGCACCGGGACGAGGGCGTCGAGCGTTTCCGTGTCCATGGATGAAAAAAACGGCGGAGGGGGAGGAATCCCTTCCGCCGCGTCGGGTTGCCGGCCTTCCGGACGGTGGCGCCTACTTGAGGGTGGCGCGGTCCACGATCTTGACGCTCTCCACGCCCTGGCGCTTGACGGGGCGGTCCTGCCGGCCGGTCTCGCAGGTGGCCAGCTTTTCGAGCACGTCGTCACCCTTGATGAGCTTGCCGAAGGCGGTGTACTGGCGGTCGAGGAAGCTCGGGTCGCCGTGGCAGATAAAGAACTGGCTGCCGGCGGAGTTCGGGTCCTGCGAGCGGGCCATGGAGATCACGCCCCGCTTGTGGGAGCGCTCGTTGAACTCGGCCTTGATCTTGTAGCCCGGGTCGCCGGTGCCCCAGCGGTTCTGCTGGGCCTCGTCCTTGGTCAGCGGATCGCCGCCCTGGATCATGAAGCCCTTGATGATGCGGTGGAAGGCCGTGCCGTCGTAAAAGCCCTTCTTGGCGAGGGTCTTGAAGTTCTCGACGGTGTTGGGGGCCACGTCCGGCCAGAACTCGATGACCATGTCTCCGGCGACGGTCTTGATGACGGCGACCTCGTTGTTGCTGTTGCTCACTGGGGTTTCTTTCTTGTCGGTTTTGGTGGGGGCCTTGTCTTCGGCAGACACGGCGAGGCCGCAGAGAAGCGCGGCGGCCAGCGCGAAAAGGACTCGTTTCATGTGCGGCCAATCAACAACACGGCGGGCCGTCTGTCACGCCGAGAAACGACGCCCAAGCCGCCCGACCGGGGCCACGCCCCCCCCGGCCACGGGACTCACCGGGCCAGCACCATCACCACCGCGCCGGCGCTCATCACGCAGGCCCCGGCAAGACGTCGGGCGAACCGCGCCTCCCGGAAGAAGGCCCTCCCGAGGAAGACGCTCAAGACCGACGACAACTGGAAGAACGACAGCGCGACGCCGGTCGACAACCGGTCCAGCACCGCCAGGGTGCTTGACTGCATCAGTCCGGTCGTGAACGCCAGCGCCAGGCCGGCGGGCAGCAGACGCCAGGCCCCGTCCGCATCCCGGGGAGGACAGGCTCCCCGGGCCCGCCAGGCGAAGGGGGCGACCACGAGGAACCCCAGAAGCACCCACGCGGCGAAGGCGCTGGAAGCATCGGAGGCGGCGACGGCCCGCCTCAGGGTCACGGCCTCGGCCGAGGAGACCACCAGCGCCAGGAGGCGCAATTGCACCCCGCGGTCGGCCAGGAAGCCCCAGGAGCGCCTCGGTGCGCCCGACGCGGCCGACGCACCCGATGCGCCCCCGCCGAGGACCACGCTGCCCAGGAGCACCAGCCCCATGCCCGCCCAATCGGCGCCCCGGGGAAGTTCCCCGAGGAGGAACCACGAGGGCAGCAGGCTGACCCAGGGCTTGTAGGCGTTGACCGGGCCCAGCAGCGACAGGTCGGAGCGGCGGACCGCCTCGAGGATCAACCAGTTGGCCGCCACGGCCAGGACCGCCGAGGCGAGACTCCACCGCCAGAACTCCCATCCCAGGGCATCCCCCGCCCCGAGCAGGATGACCATCGCCACCGGACCCAACAGGCCATGGGTGAGGGCCAACAGGACGGGGGCCGGCCATCCGGCGGCACCGAGGGCCTTTTGCAGCGCATTCGAGCAGGGGTTGGAGACCACCCGCAGGGCGACCGCCAACCACGGAAACGACGAGGGTTCGCCCATGGGGATCGGGTCGCGGCGGCCTTGGGGACCGCTCAGCCGCGGTAGATCACCATGACCCCGAAGTCGGTCAACAGCTTCTGGGTGCCGATGTCGAGGTAGCTGTAGTTGATGGGCGTGATGCTCACGATGGCCTGGTCGCCGATCTTGTTCAGGAACTCCGAGACGATCTCGTCGAACTTGTCCTTGCCGACCTCCTTGCAGTCGGAGTGGCGGATGGTCCTAACCCGGATCCCCGGCTTGGACTCCTTGGCGGCCAGTTCGAGCGACTTGTTGGGTTTCTGGATGAGCGACTCGACGGGCTTGGAGGTCACGGGCACGGCCATGCGTTTCTCGTCGCGGGAGGCCGGTCCGGACGGGGACTCCGGCGACGGGGCGGAGACCGGGGTCGGGACCGCGCCGGTCGGCGGTGGGGGAGCCGAAGCCGGTCCGGAGGCCCCGGGGGCGTCGGAAGCCTCCGGAACCTCGGGCACCGTCAGGGTCTTCTGGCAGGTCGGGCAGTCGAACTCTTGTCCGGCGGCCTCCTGGTCGACCTCGATCTCGAGGTTGCAGTGCGGGCAGTGGAAGACGATGTCCATGGCGTTACTCGAAGGTCCTGGAAAGTTGTTTGATCCGGGAAGACAGGGCGGATCCGGCCGGGGTGCGGGCCTTGACCGCGGCATACAGGCGACGGGCCTCCGCCGGGTTGTTGCGCACCAGCATCTGCGCGAGGTCCAGCTGGATGGCCGACAGGCGGGGCTCCGGGACCCAAGCCCCGTTCTGCCGGAGCCACTGGCCCAGCGCCTGCGGACCGGCCTGCGTGGCCGCGGCCAGCGAGGCCTCCAGCGGAGGGGCCAGTGGCGGCAGCGACTCGTCGACACCCGCCGGCACCGGTTGCTCCCGCCCCCGCTCCTCGGAGGGCACCGACCGGTAGATCAGCGAGATCCGGTACACGGCGAATCCCACGGAGGCCACCAGCAGGAAGAGGAGCACGAATTTCATGGCCCATGCGCCGGGGTCATTCGCCCGGCACCCTGAGGATCCGGGCCCCGAGCTTCTGAAGCTTGAGTTCCATGCGCTCGTAGCCGCGGTCCAGATGATACACGCGGTGCACCTGGGTGCTGCCCCGGGCGGCCAGGCCGGCGATCACCAGGGCCGCGGATGCCCGGAGATCCGACGCCATGACCGGCGCGCCGCTCAGGGGCCGCCCCCCCTTGACGATGGCGCTCGGGCCCTCGATGGCGATGTCGGCGCCGAGGCGCATGAGTTCCGAGGCATGCATGAAGCGCGACTCGAAGATGCGCTCGGTGATGATGCTCGTTCCCGGTGCCTGGCAAGCCAGCGCCATGAGCTGCGCCTGCATGTCGGTCGGGAACCCGCTGTAGGGCATGGTGGTGATGTCGATGGGCTTCACCGTGCCGGTGCCGCGCACCGTGAGCACTCCCGCCGCCCGGCGGATCTCGGCCCCGGCCTCCTGCAGCTTGTCGAGCAAAGCCCCGAGGTGGTCGGGCCGGGCGCCGCGCAAGGTCACCTCGCCACCGGTCGCCGCCGCCACCGCCGCGAAGGTGCCGGCCTCGATGCGGTCGGCGATGACCTCATGCTCGGCACCGTGCAGCTCCTTCACGCCGTGGATGGTGATGGTCGGGCTGCCCGCGCCGGTGATCCTGGCGCCCATGGCGATGAGGAAATCGGCCAGGTCGACCACCTCGGGCTCGCAGGCCGCGCTCTCGATGACCGTGATGCCCGAGGCCAGCGTGGCCGCCATCATGACGTTGGCCGTGCCGAGCACCGTCGGCCCCACCCGTCCGCCAAGGAACACCATCCGACCCTCGAGTCGCGCCGCATGCACCCGAACGTAGCCACCCTCCACGTCCACCTCCGCCCCCAGGCCGCGCAGGCCCTTGAGGTGCAGGTCGATCGGCCGCGTGCCGATCACGCAGCCGCCGGGCAGCGACACCACGGCCTCGTTCAGGCGGGCCAGGAGCGGCCCCAGGATGCAGATCGAGCCGCGCATCTTGCGGATCAGCTCGTAGTCGCCCCGGCCCGAGAGGTTCGCCGCACGGATGGTCAGCGTGCCGCCGTCGCGCGTCACCTCGGCGCCGAGCGACTGGAGGATCTTGAGCATGAAGCCCACGTCGCTGAGGTCGGGCACCCGCCGGATCACACAGGTCCCGGAGGTGAGCAGGGTCGCCGCGAGGATGGGGAGCACGGCGTTCTTGGAGCCGCTGATGGTCACCTCGCCCTTGAGGGGGAGTCCGCCTTCGATCAGGAAACTGTCCATGGAGTGGGGGCCCGGGCGCGCCCGGCCATCCCGACGAGCGTCGTCAGGACCGGAGGGCGGCCGATGGATGGACGATGAGAATCCGCTCGCGCCCGCTCAAGTCTTTCTCTGTCGAAATCTCGCCCCAGCCCGCCGCCGCGAAGATCCCGGGCAGCACGGCCTCCTGCCCGTCGCCGAATTCCAGCAGCATCACCCCGGAGGCCTTCAACCATCCGCGGGCCCGAAGGGCCAGGAGCCGGTAGAACTCCAGCCCGTCCTCCCCGCCGTCGAGCGCCAGACGGGGGTCGTGGTCCCGCACCTCGGGATCGAGCCCGGCAATCTCGGCGGTCGGGATGTAGGGAGGGTTGGAGACGATGAGGTCGAGGCCCGAGACGTCGGATTCCCCGAGGCTGAACACATCCCGGTGGAGGAATTCGATGCCTTCGAACCCAAGGCGCCGGGAGTTCGATCGCGCCACCCGAAGCGCCGCCTCGGAGACGTCGATCGCCCGGACCGAGACCCCGGGGACCGAGGCCAGGGCGAAGGCGAGGCACCCGGAACCCGTGCCGATGTCGAGGGCCTGCAGCGGTGCCGTTCCGGGACGACCGGCCGAAGCCCGGAGCCATTCCCGGGCCCGGAGGGCCAATACCTCGGTCTCGACCCGCGGCACCAGCACGTCGGGAGAAACCTCCAACTCCCACTCCAGGAACGGAGCCGTGCCGAGCAGATGCTGGAGCGGCTCCCGTCGGCATCGCCGGTCGACCCAGTCCTCCAACCGCCGCAGGTCCGCCTCCGGGATGCCCCGGTCGCCCCGCAACCGCAATTGGGCCGGATTCCACCCGCTCAGCCGCCACAGCATCCACCCCGCCTCCACCTCACCCGAGTCGATCCCGGCCGCCCCGAGCCTCCCGGCGATCCACGACAAGGCCTCCCGAACAATCACTCCATCAACCTCCCCCGCCCTCCCCGACCTGTCGAGCCCCCAAAGGGGTCGGTCCTCACTTTTGACACAAACACCGGATCGAGGCCCGGCAGGCGATGTCCGACACGATGCTGCCCGACGGACCGCCGGTGATGCGGCGGAGCAGGTTGCTGGCGTTGTGCTCGTAGCCGATCCGGTCGTTGTCCGGTCAGGTCAGGCCGGTGACCCGATCGAGGGCATTGTACTCGAAGCCGGTTCGGTAGCTGACGAGGCGCCGGGCGGGAGCCCGGTTGGTGGTGGCGAGGAAGACCCGATCAGGAAGCCGTCTGACCACCCACTCAACCCGGCCGCGGGCGTCGTCACGGGTGTGTTCGTTGCCGCTCAGATCGGCGACCTGGGTCAGCATGCCGCGGGCGTTGCGGGCGGCCGACGACGACCATTCGGGCCACCGCCGCGCGCAAGGCGGAGGCCGGGATGCCACGATCCCCGATGCGCACGACGGGGGCCTAGGCCTCAACCCACAGGACCATCGCGCAGAATGATGCCCGCAACATGAGGGTCCGAAGGAAACGCCGGCTGGGATGGTTTCGAGGGTTCATGGGCGTCGGAACGGACTCTCGGTGGAAGCGACAGGGGGTCGGCGGAAGGGTTCAGGTCTCAAGGGATTCGGAACCACTCCTTGAATTGATTGGTTTTCCTTGATTACAATCCTTCCCATGACAACGACGGTCACCGGCAGGAACCAGATCACCGTGCCCGCCGCCATCGTGGCTCGCTTCGCCCTCCGGCCCGGCTCACGAATCGAATGGGTGGCCGGGGAGGCCGACGACGAGTTCCGATGCCGCATTGTGCCGGAGCCTGCCGAACTCGCCCGCCGCCTGCGTGGTTCCGGCCGCAGACACCTCAAGGCTGGCCAGGAGCATCCGTTGGACGCCCTGCATCGCGAGCGCGAGGCCGAATGAGGCCCGCCATGCCCACTCCGACCCTAGTGCTGCTCGACACCTCCGCCCTGCTCACCCATTTCCTCGACGAGCCAGGAGCTGACATCGTCGAGGGCCACCTCGCCCTGGGCCCGGATCATGCCCGGGTGGCCGCGCCCACCGTGGCCGAGCTGGAACGGCGACTGGCGGACCTCCTTCGCGACGAGGCGGAGCGCGACGGAATCCTGCATCAGTATTGCCACCAGTTGTGCTCGGTGGTGGCCATCGACCAGGCGGCGGCGGAGGCCAGCATCCGACTCCGCCGGCAGTGCCGCGAACGCCTGCCCATGGTCGATGCCCTCATCGCCGGGTGCGCGTTGCTTCATGGATTCGTCCTCGTTCATCGCGACGACCACCTGGCCTCCATCCCCAAGGCCACACTGCGACAGGTGTTGCTTCCCTCGCGCGGCATCACCCGCAGACAGTGAACGTCGCCAGTTGGGTTGCGGTCGGGACATCGTTTGGTCCGGCTCGGAGCCCCGGGAATTCCGGGGGATTGCCGCAGGTGTCCGTGAAGCGCAGGACGATGTCCTTGACCTTGGAGACGTCCATCGACCTGTACAGGTCATCCGCCGCAGGCGGCTCGGCGAAGACTCTCCGCAGGGTCACCAAACCGCTTTGCGTCAGGTCCACCTCCGCCACCTGCGTGCCACTCACCCCGCTGTCGCCGAGCAGGTCCACCCGCACCGACGCGATCCGCAGGTTCCATTCCGAGCCGGTCGCCGAGGAAAAGTGGTTGTTCTCGATGGTCGCCCGGTCCGGACGCCGGCTGGCTCCGGGCGTGCGTTCCAGGCCCGGACGCGTCAGGATCGTCGGCATGTCCGCAATGCTCCGCCCTGCACGGCTCCTGTGGTTCCTCACGATCCTGACCGCGATGGGGGCGATGGCGGCGCCCCCGGGGACACCGCCGGTGGAGCGGAGTGTCTCGGTGGCGGCGATCCTCCGGCAGGATGGTGCGGGGCTGCCAACGGCCTGGGGCCGGGAGGACGGTTGGGAGGCCCCCGCATGGTATCGCATGTCCCTCCCGGCGGGGACGGATGAAGCCCTTCTGGAGCAACGCCTCGGCGAGGCCTTCGAGGCCCTGCCCCACCTCTTCCTGGACCTCGATCCGGAAGACCTCTATGGCCGGGAGAAGGGGCTCTACCTGAACACCCAGGAATCCGGTGAGGCCTGGGAACGCCCCGTGGAGGTCACCTGGCGCACGTCGGCACGGGGGCGGGGCTTCCGGGTCCGGGCCGGGCTCCGCATCCAGGGCGGCTGGAACCGTCGGCCCAAGGAGTCGCCGAAGCATTCCTTCCGTGTGGTGTTCCGATCGCGCTACGGGCCGTCGTCGCTGCAGGAGCCGCTCTTTCCGGGGCACCCGGGCGGGCTTGACCAGTTCATCCTCCGCGCCGGCAACAACCACTCGTGGCTGCACTGGGATGGCAAGGAACGGCGCAGCGCCGACCTCCTGCGCGATCCGTGGATGCGGGCCACGCATGCGGTGATGGGCCACCCGGCGGCACGGAGCCGGCCGGTGCACCTCCACCTCAACGGCCTGTACTGGGGGGTCTACGACCTCTGCGAACGGCCGGAGGCGGGCTTCGCGGCCCGGGCCTTCGGCGGATGGGCGCCCGACTTCGACGCCCGCAACGCCGACAAGGTGCTCTCCGGGGACAAGGTGGCCTGGGACCGCCTGATGACGCTGGCCAATGCGGGGATCACCAACGCGGCCAGCGAGGCGGCGATTCGGGCCGAACTCGACGTGCCGGCCTTCATCGACTTCATGCTGTTGAACCTCTACGGCGGCAACGGCGACTGGGACCGTTCCTCCAACTGGTACGCCGCCCGGCGACGCCAGCCACCGGAGCGGTGGCAGTTCTTCGTCTGGGACGGGGAACGGACCCTGGAGGATCCCTCGGACAACCGCATCGACGACGACGACGACCAGTCGCCCAAGCGGCTGTTCCAGAAGCTGCGGCAGTCGCCGGTGTTCCGCCGGGAATTCGCCACGCGCGCCCGGCGGCACCTGGCGCCCGGGGCCGCCCTGTCGGCCGACGCGGCCGCGGCCCGCTACCGTTCCCTGGCCACGCGACTGGAACCGGCGCTCTTCGCCGAGGCGCTGCGCTGGGGCGACTACCGGAACCGGATCCACCGCTACAAGGAGGGCCCCTACGAGACGTACACGGTCGAGGGCCACTGGAGGCCCGAGGTCGACCGGATCGTGAACCGGTATTTCCCGGCACGCGTCGAGGCCTTCAAGGCCCAGCTCCGGGAGGCCGGGCTGTACGAACCGTGAGGCCGCCCGCGAGGCCGGGAACCCGGGACTCGAGACGTCCCGGGGGCCTCCCGGTCCGAGACACGAGGCGAGGACGGCGAGATCCCAACGGGGGACCGGGATGACCGGCACCCCCCACCCTGGGCTCAATCCTCGCTGAAGAGGTACTCGAGGTCGTCCTTCGAGAGGTTGCTGGCGAAGCCCTCCTCACCCAATACGTCGGCGATGGTGGCCGACTTGCGCTGCTGGAGGTCCCAGATCTTCTCCTCGACGGTGCCGGGGGTGATGAGCCGGTAGGCCATCACCGTCTGCGTCTGGCCGATGCGGTGCGACCGGTCGATGGCCTGCGCCTCGACGGCCGGGTTCCACCACGGGTCGTAGAGCACGACGTAGCTGGCGTTGGTGAGGTTGAGGCCCGTGCCCGCCGCGCGCAGCGACAAGAGGAAGACGCAGGGCTCCGGGTCGGCCTGGAAGGCGTTGACCACCTCCATGCGACCCTTGGTCTCGCCGGTCAGGATGTGCGTCTTGATGCCCCGCTCGCGGCAGGCGGCCTCGAGCAACTTGAGCATCTCCACGAACTGCGAGAACAGCAGGATCTTGTTGCCGGAGGCCAAGATCGGCTCGAGCAGCTCGAAGAGGGTCTCGGTCTTGCCCGAGACGCAGTCGTTGCCGACAAGCCGGGGATGGCAGCAGATCTGGCGCAGCCGGGTGAGCGCGGCCAGCACGTGCATCTTCGACTTGGCCACGCCCTTCTCCTGCATGGTCTTCATGACCTGCTCGCGGCTGCGGCGCAGCTCGGCGAGGTAGAGCTTGCGCTGGTCGTCGTCGAGCTCGCAGTCGCGGCGTTCCTCGATGCGGTCGGGCAGGTCCTTGGCCACCTGCTTCTTCACGCGGCGCAGCATGATGGGACGCAGCTTGGCGCTGAGGCGCCGGCGCTTGGCCGAGCCGTCCCATTCGGGTCCGTCGCCCTTGGCCTCGTAGACCTCGTTGAAGCTCTGCTGGTTGCCCAGGTAGCCGGGCTGGGAGAAGTCCACGATCGACCACAGGTCCAGCATGCGGTTCTCCAGCGGGGTGCCGGTGAGGGCCAGCCGGTGTTCGGCCTCGATCTCCTTAACGGCGACCGTGACCTGGGCGGTCGGGTTCTTGATGAACTGGGCCTCGTCGAGCACCAGCGCCCGGAAGCGGAACTTGCCCAGCGCCTCGAGGTCGCGCCGAAGGATGGCGTAGTTGGTGACGACCAGGTCCGCGTCGGGGATCTGCTTGCGCAGGTTGTGCCGCTGCTGCCCCGACTGGAGCACCAGCACCTTGAGATTGGGGGCGAACTTCTCGGCCTCGCGACGCCAGTTGTGCAGCACGGAGGCGGGACAGAGCACCAGCGAGGGCTTCTTGTCCTTCTTGACCGCGTTCTCGTGGAGCCAGGTCAGCCAGGCCAATGTCTGGAGCGTCTTCCCCAGGCCCATGTCGTCGGCCAGGATGCCGCCCAGGCGCAGCCGGGTGAGGTTGGCCAGGAAGTTGAAGCCCGCCTGCTGGTAGGGCCGCAGCTCGGCGCAGATGCTGGACGGCAGCTGCGTCGCGGGCACCCCCTTGAAGTTGGCCAGCTTGGCCTTGAGGTCGGCCACGGCCTTGTTGGCCCCCAGGCCGTCGAGGGTCGACTCGTCCAGCTGGGTGGCATGGATGAGCGAGGTCTTCTGGGCATCGGCCGACAGGCCGTCGAGCCCCAGCGTGGCCGCGGTCTCGTGCGCCTTCCGGTTAGCGTCGATGTCCAGCTCGACCCAGCCGCCGTCGGGCAGCTTGACGAAGCGCGAGGTCGCCGCGGCCAGGCGCTCGAGGTCGGCCTTGGAGAGCTTCATGCCCTCGGCCTCCCACTCGGCGCTCACGGAGAGCCAGTCGATGCCGGAACCCTTGAGCACCAGCTTGGGCTTCACCAGCTTGCGGTTCAGGAAGAGCCTCTGGAAGCTGGGATTGCCCAGGTAGTCGGCATCCTTGGGACGGTCGAGCCAGGCGGAGGCCAGCTGCGAGAGGCAGTGCTCGTTGGCGTCGAGCACCCACAGGCCGGGCTCGGGGGTGAACCAGTCGGCCCGCTGCAGCCAGTGGATGGCCGGCTGGAGGCGGGGATCGTCGAGAAGCTCCGGCCGGTGCTCGGTGCCGGGCCGGGCGACCAGGCGGGTCCACTCGTGGCCGTTCCACTGCCACTCGGACCGGTCCTTCTCGCTGACGGCCAGGAGCCGCACCCGGACCACCTCGTCGGCCAGTTCGAAGGTGAACTGCGGACGCGCGGTGTGGGTCTCGCAGAGTTCGCTCCAGTTGGCGTTGGGCTGCTCGGTGGCCTGGGTCCGCCGCAGCTCGGTGAGCAGGCGCTGGGACAGCCGCTTGACCGGGACCACCGGCCGGTGGGCCCACGGGCCGAGCAGGCTGGCCGGAGGCGCATGGCGCAGCACGAGGAACTCATGGTCCACCAGCACCAGGGGCGGTTCGCCGACCAGGAACCGGCACTCGGGCAGCGGCCGGGTCGAGCCGTCGGGAAGCGCCAGCACGTGGGTGAAGCTCATCTCGCCGTCGAGGGTCTCGAGGCGCGGCTTGAGGGCGGCCACCCGGCCCACGAACTCGAGGCTGGTCGCCGTCCCCTGCAGCTCCAGTCGGTTCCCGTGGGCCCACTTGGCCAGCCAGATCAGCAGGTCGGGCCCCTCGAGCACCATCACCTCGCCCTCGGGCACCTTCTCCGACCAGTGGCCATGCAGCCAGTCGATCACCTGCCAGTCCTCGGCCGGGAACAGCTCGGCCTCGTGAGCGGCGCGGGTGCGCAGGTCGCACAGGTCGGAGACATGGCGCTCCTTCTCGCCAGAACGCGAGCGGAAGAGGAAGAATCGGACGACCAGCCGCCACTGGTTGACGTTCTCGTCGTCCCGGCGGGGCTCGCAGACGACCCGCAGGGCGGCCCTGGGCGAATCCAGGTGGCTGTGGTTCGGCGGGAACAGCCAGTTCTCCAGCTCCTGGACGAAGCCGGTCTCCTTCTCGGTCTGCTCGACGGCGGCGAACTTCTCGAAGTTGGCGTATTGGAGCAGCTCGGTCGGCAGGGAGCGGTTGTTCCTCAGGAAGAGCATGGCGACCTCCTCCAGCCGGGGACGGCCGGTCGAGGACTGCATGCGGGTCCACCACTCGGACTGCCCGAAATCCTTGCGGCTGAGCGACAGCTTCTCGAGGTAGTCGTCCAGCAGGAGGAAGGCCCGCTGCGGGTCGGTGCAGGCGGCAAAGAGCTTCAGCACGTTCTCCCGCTCGGCGACCTTCTCCTTGGAGTCCGCCAGCTCGCGTCGCAGGTCCGCGAAGGAGCCATAGGTCGTGTTGAGCACCTTGTGGTGCGCATCGTATTTGGAGCTGGCCGCCGACTTGACCACGGGTGCCGCCTTCCTCGCTGTTCTCGCCATGTGTTTTTCCGGAGTCGCGACGGATCGGATCCATCACGTCCCCAAGGTTGTCCACAACAGACGCCTTTGCGGTCAATAGGAATCCCCGCACCGTGAAACCGGGCCGGACGCGGCCCCGAAACGCTGGCTTGACGGGGCCCGGTCATCTGGGAGGAACGCGCCCCAAGGCGCACCGATGCCCGGGCGGCACCCTCGCGTCAATGTTTGTCAACCACCCGGTGCCACCGATCCGGATCTGTCGGCAGCGCGGTCCTGGACCCGTCGGCGCGGATCCACTCGGCGCGCTGCACCCCGCCGACGGGACCCAGGCCGAAATGCGCCTGCAGGTCCGACTGGGATCGGTACCCGTCCCCCTGGACCCACCAGTGCCGGCGCACCCCCTCCCGGGTGGTCACCTCGATCCGCGAACCCGGGGCGGGCGTGTCGACCCGGTACCCGATCCAATGCTGGGCGGCCGGCGAGGCGTTGCGGAGGATGACCAGACGCTGCCGGGGCACGGGCCATTGCTCGAAGGTGGTCACCGCCAGGTCCATCCGACCATCGCCGTCCAGGTCGGCGGCGACGACGTTGCGGCAGTCCTCGGTGAGCGCCACGCCGAGGATCCAGGCGTTCTCGGTGAACTCCCCGGGGGCGGTCTGGGTGAACATTCGGTTGGCCTGCCACCCGCCGTAGGACTGGCGGGCCTCCCGCCGGCGATCATTGGCCTGGACGAAGTAGAGCAGCACGGCCGGGTCCGGGGGCGAGCCGCCGACGTGGATGTCGTGCTGCCAGAACTGCCGCTCGAAATCCGCCCGGCTGCCGAAGGTCTCGTGGCCATTGACCAAGTGGACATCCTCGAGGCCGTCGTTGTTCCAGTCGAGCACGGCGGCCCCCCAGGCCCACCCGGCCCGGCGCAGCCCCTCCGACCGCGGGCTGAACCGCAGGCCCACCCCGGCGGCCCCGGTGAAGAGGCGGTTGCCGTAGGTCATGGCCGCCCGGTGGGCGGTGTGTGCGGGGAAGTCCGGGCGGCCCAGACCGAGGCTGTCCAGTTGCGAGGCGACGGGGGAGTCCATGCCGACCATCAACAGGTCGGGCAACCCGTCCCGGTCGGCGTCCCAGACCGCGTGGGCCATGCCGAAACCGAAACGCGAGTCCCCCAGCCCCGGGGTGGCCACGGAGAACCGCCCGCGTCCGTCATTGAGGAAGAGGTCGAGCCCCGCGAAGTCGGCGACCTGGACGAGGTCGAGGTCGCCGTCGCCGTCGACATCGAGCCACGAGGCGCTGTAGGTGCGCCGGTGACGCCAGGCCCCGAGGCCTGAGGACTCGGTCACATCGGTCCATCGTCCGCCACCGTCGTTGCGCAGGAGATGGGAAGGGAACCCGTCGTTCGCGTCGTAATAGGGTGTGGGAAACTGACCCTGCACATAGGGCAGACGGTATTGGGTCAGCCAGAGGTCCAGGTCGCCGTCGCCGTCGATGTCGCCGGAGCAGATCGACTGGGGATGCCGGAGGCGTGCCGGAGCCGCCCAGACCTGTCGCCAGGCCCCGTCCCCGCCACGGACACGGAGGCCCGATCCATCGGCGACCGCCAACTCCGCGAGCCCGTCGCCGTCGAGGTCGGCACGCACGGAGGCTGCGACCCGGTCGGGAGGGCCGGCATCGGAGGGGCGCCACGCCCAGCCCTCGCCCGACCGGACCGCCCGCACTCCGGCACCGACGAGGTGCAGGGCCCATCCCTGACCCGACGGCTCCAACAACAGGGGGTCGGTGAAGAATCCAACCCCGTTGGTGGGTATTTGCAGATCGGCCCAGGCCTGGAAGACAGGACGGCCAGACAGGACCTGTGCTGGGCCGGACAACCGGTGGTCCTGCAACCGGGGCGGTTGTCCGTCGGTCCAGTCGGCATCCACGTTGAATCGTGCCGTCCAGACCGGTCGCAGCCCATCCGCCCCAACTGGGCCGTCGAGGACGACCTCCCCCTCAAGCCCGACGGTCCAGGTCACCGGTCCCCGGCCGGGTGCGACCGGCGATCGGGCCCGCATGAGCCGGAGTTGGCACCACTTCAGGGTGTGTCCGGCGGGAACCCCGAGGCGACGGGCCAGCCCCGGCAGGCCGAAGGCCTCGAGATCGCCCGAGGCCATTGCCCGCTCCAGACCGGCAACGACCTCCTGCTCGATCCGGGCCACGGGTCCGGCGGGGCTCCAGACCGTGCGGTCGGCTCGGTCCTCGGCATCCCTCAGGGCGAGGAAACGCCGGGCCGCCGCATCGGCCTCGGCCTCGCGACGGCGGGCTTCCGGCGGCGGCCCGGCGGCCCGGCGCCAGGCCGCCAGAGCGGCCACCCCGATCAGCACCGCCAGCAGGATCGCCGTCCGCCGAGTCATTGGAAACAAAAGGGGCGCCCGGGTTCTCCGGACGCCCGTTCTGGGTGGGATGAAGGCCTCGGGTTTCCAGACCTCGGGTTTACAAGTCTCGGGTTGGGCCCCGGGACAGGTCGCCCAAGGATGGGTCAGCGCCCGTTGACGATCCGTGACAGGTTGTTCCAAGCCTCCCGCGCCACAGGATCCGAGTTGGCGGCGGCCATCAGTTCGTCCTGCAGTTGGAGCATGCGGGTCCGCTTGTCGTCGGGGATCGGTTGCATGGCACGGATCCTGGCGACTTCGGCGACGACCTGGTCCCAGTTGCGCTGGGCCTCGGCCGGGGCCGCCGGGGCCGCCGCGGCAGGGGCCGCAGGATCGGCCGCGCCGGCTGTAGCGGCTGCTGCGGGAGGCTTGGCTGCCGAAGCGGAATCGTCGTCGGCCTTCTTCGAGCAGGCGCTGGCCAGCCCCAGGCAGAGGATGAGGATCCAAGGATGCGAAGTTTTCATGGAGAACATCGGAAGGTCGCCAGTGGGCACACCACAGAAAGACCCAAGTGGGTCACTTGTAGGCGGGACCGATCCAGACGTGGTTGTTGTCGTCCTTGGGGCTCATCGCCTTGAGACCCGCCGGCATGCCCTGCGGCGTGCCGCCGCCCATGATGGTGAAGTCGTTGAAGCGGATGAAGTTGGCGCTGCCATCCATGCGGCCGATGGCCGACTGGCCGCCCCAGTTCTGGTTCAGCACGGCGCGACGGTAGGCCGAGGCCCGGTGACGCTGGGAAATGCCCTCGGTCGGCTGGTTGCCGGCGTCGTTGAAGAGGAAGGGATCCTGCTCGGCGGTCTCCCAGAACAGGATGTCGAGGGGACGGAAGGCCGACTGCTTGCGCGCCCTCCCCTGGTCGAACCCCGGCAGGGTGCCCAGGTCGATGATGCATCCATTGAAGGTGTAGCTGGTGATCTTCACGCTGCGACCGGCCCATTCGGCCTTCTTGGACGAGCCCACCTCGGTGAGATCCTTCGGGCAGAAGAGCACCCTCGGGGTGGAGAGGAACCGGCCGAGCTGCCCCATCAGAAAGAAGGGCTGTTGGGCGAGGGATTTCGACCCGGTGCTCAGCGGCAGCCGGTTGTCGCCGGAGCCATCGGGGATGGTGGCGGGCACCGCCTGGCCGGGGGTGGCGGTGGCTGCGCTGCCGTCGTTGACCGCCGAGTAGGCCCAGCCCGTCCGGCAGCCGGTCAGGCCCCAGGTCGGGCCAGGAAGGTCGTCCTGGTTGTCCAGGGCGAACATGTGCGTGCTGAGCATGATCTGCTTGCAGCCGTTGAGATCGGTGGTGGCCAGGGCCTTGTCCTTGGCCTTGGACAGGGCCGGCAACAACATGCCGGCCAGGATCGCGATGATGGCGATCACCACGAGCAGTTCGATGAGCGTGAAGCCGCCACGGCGATGCCACCGGGGGCGCAGCAGGGATGCTGGGTAGGAATTCATGATGGCTGGAGGTTACGACAAAATTGAAAGGGTCCAATCCGGATGAAGCGGATCCCGGCCAAAATCGTCAACGCCCGAATTTTTGGCCTGCGACCTCCGACCCGAGCCACCATCGGGGATCCGGTTCCGGGAACCCGTCGCCCGGCCAGGTCGTCTCACCGGGCCCGCCGGGCGGGGTGGCTCCGGCGGAGAGGACCGCCACGGCCAGGCGATCGAAGGCGGCCAGATGCGCCTCGACCCGGCCCCGGGAATAGCCGGCCGAGGTACCCATGCGGATGAGGAACGGCCAGTCGCTGGCCTGCGCCAGGAGCAGCTCGCGGGCGGCCCGGGCGGCCCACCGCTCCAGGTCCCGGGGGCTGGTGCCCGACGGCGGAGGCTCGGCGCCGGGGGCCACGGCGGCCCGCGCGACCCGCACCATCTGCCGACCGGCCGTCCTGAGTCGCGGTTGCAGGTCGGCGTTGGTCGGATGCAACCAGACCCCGAGGTGGCCGCCCTCCCCCCAACTCGAGTCGGCCGGCCGGGAGACCGGCCAGTCACGCCCACGCCGGTCGAGCGCCTGCGAAAGGGTCTCCGGAAGGATCCCGAAACCTCCGGCCCGGCGCATCACCTGGTCGAGGAACTCCGGGCCCTCGTACCACCAGTGGCCGAAGAGTTCCGCATCGTAGGGTGCCACCACCACCGGGGGGCAGGCCAGGCCTTCGGCGACGCGGGCGAGTCGCTCCGCCTGGGCCGAGAGGAAATGCCCGGCGTGCTCGCGGACCGCCAGCAGCGCCTCGGGACGGTCGTACCAGGCCTTCTCCCCCGCCCCGCCGGTCACCCGACGGTACTTGAAGCCGGTGGGATGACGGACACCCGGCGCCGCCATGAGTCCGCCGATCCACTCCCAGTCGGCATCGTCGGCCAGATCCGAGTGGAATTCCCGGTATCGGGGATCTCCCGGGTAGCCCCCCTGCCGGCTCCAGACCTGCCGCGCACTGCCGGGGTCGCGGCCGAACAGCGTGATTCCGAGCAGGCTTCGCACGGGCAGGAACACCGCGGCCGGCGGGGCGGGGCTGCCCCCCAGCACCCCATGGGTCTCCAGCAGGCAATGACCGACGCCGGCCCCGGCCAGGTGGGGCTCGATGCGGGACGACCAGGCGCACTCCGGCAGCCAGAGACCCCGGACCGGTCGGCCGAAGCGGCGTTCGTGCTCGCGCACCCCGAGCGCCAACTGGGCCGCAAGGCTCCCCGGCTCGTCGGCCAGGAGTGGCAGGATCGGATGCGTCGCCGGTCCGGCCAACACCTCCAGACGACCGGTGCGCGCCCAGCCGGCGAAGGCCCCGGAGAGGTCGCCCCCGCAGTCCTCCCAGTCGGCCCAGGCCCGCTCGTAGGCCTCGGCATGGCAGCGGGCGGCGGCGTTCAACGCCGGCACCAGCAGGGTGCGGCCGATCTCCCGCTGGGCCAGTTCGCGCCGCTCGGACAGATACCGCGCCGTGCGCGACCTCAGGAGCGGATCATCCCACATGGCCCCAAGGGTCGGCGTGACCCCGAGGGTGAGCCCCCAGTCCACCCCGTCCCGCGTCCATTCCCGCAGGTTCCTCAGCAGCGGCAGATAGCACTCGGCCACCGCCTCGAAGAACCAGTGCTCCTCGAGGGACCGCTCGTGCTCGGGATGCCGAACCCACGGAAGGTGGGCATGAAGCACGATGGCGAGGGAACCGCTCACCCGACGGCCTCGCCGGGCGGACGGAGAGCGGGATCGGTGGGGTGGACACCGACGACACCGTCGACGGCGGTCCGGCGCTCGAGACGCAAGGTCGCCTTCCGCGCCCCGGATCCCCGGGGACTGACGGCCTCCAAGGGCAGCTCGAAACGGCCGTCCGGGAGCGAGAACCGCGCGGTGAACGAGCCGTCGGGACGGATCGCCACGGGTCTTCCGGCCATCGTGACCCGCGTGCCCAACTCGGTGCTGCCACGCACCACGACCTCGGCATGCACGCGGAAGGCAAATCCGTCCGGGGCGATGCCCCCGGTCGGGGCCACCGCCAGGCCGGCATCGGACGACGGCGCACCCACGCCGGCCGGAAAGAGCCGGTCTCCGGAGGACGGCAACCCCTCCCGATCCACGGCCGACTTCAGGCCGGAGGCCGAGCCTCCGGGGAGCCCTCGAGCGTCGAGGAGGGCCTCGAAATAGGCCGGCGGGAATCCCGGTCGGACCAGGACGGCCGCCGGCGAGTCCCCCCGCCCCGCGATCGATGGCCCTCCGGAAAACCCCGTGGGGGCCTCCGGCACGGCGAACGGGGATGAGGTGGCCAAGCGCTCCCACAGGCCCTCGGGGCTGCGGGTCCCGATCTCGGCCACCTGGATTCCCCCCAGGCACGGGGCCTCGAGGAAGAGAAAACGACGGTCGGGCGGCAGCGGTCCGGTCGCCAGGATCGCGTCAGGATGCGAGATCGGGCGCAGGCGCCACTCGGTCGGTTGCGGCGAGGCTGCGGATCCCGGGGCCGGATCCTCCCAGCCCATCAGCAGGGTCCTCGGATCGCATCCGGCCAGCCAGACGGCCCCACCCGGACCCCGCCCGGAGGTCCCGGCCGTCGTGGATCGGTCCGGAGGCGGTGCCCAGTCCGGCGCCACGTTCGGCGCCACGTCACCCTCCAGCAGGATCGGCGGGATCGGGGGCAGTCCGGCGGGCACCTCGGCCGGGTCGAAGGCCCCGGAGACCAGCGGGGTGACCCACTCGGCAGGCGGGACCGGTGCAGGGGGCGTCGGGGCCATCGGCGGACCGGGCGTCCGCGGCACCTCGGGCGCGGGGAGGTTCTTGGCAATCCGGGGAGCCCGGGCCGGGCGGCGTTTGCGGCCGGCAGATTTCGTCGGACCGGCCGCAGGGACCGCCGGTTGGGCCTTGGCAGGACGCCGCACGAATGGAATGCGCCAGGGTCCGGCGGCCAAACCGGGAACCGCCCGGCTGACCCACGGCCGACGCCGACCGGGGCGCCCACGCACGGCATCGCGACCCCAGCGACCCCGGACGGGTTGGGGCAGCGGTTCTGGCCCGAAACGGGGCCGGATCCGAAGCCTGGATCGGGGACTGGGGGGCTCGAGAGTCGCCGTGGACGGGGCGGCAGGGGTCCCGGCCTCACGTTGCGCCGGGGTGCGGGGGGCCTTCTTCATGGGAGGATCCGGTGCGACCGGACCTGGGCTCCGCCCGGACGCCGGTCTGAGATTGAAACCCCAACCCCACCCGCGCAACCGTTTTACGGACGGCCTTTTGCCCTCCCCCCAAGAATCCCCTCCGGTGTCATTCACCATCGGCGGCAACAGGCCGCCCGGCGGCATCGGGCTGCCAACCCGCCGCCTGGGAACACCGCAGGTTGCGGTCCAGCATCCAGGGGGGTGTCCCCGTCCGCCCCGATCCAGCCCGGACCTCCCACCCTTGGATCGACACCCTCCCCCAAAGGCCTGCAGCCCGGGACCCTGGGCACTCCCGAAGGTCGGGCACGTAGGGAACCGCCCCCGTCAAAACGACAGGGCACCCGTCACCAGGTGCCCTGCGGGAGGTTGGCGGACCGCCTTGGATCAGGCGGCCGTGGGCGCCTCGTCGGCCGTGATGTCCATCACCGCGGGCTCATCTTCCAGCACTTCGACCAGCGGCTTGACCTGGATGTTACGATGCAGGTCGAAGCCGGTGCCGGCCGGGATGATGTGGCCCATGATGACGTTCTCCTTGAAGCCGCGGAGGTAGTCGAACTTGCCCATGGTCGCCGCCTCGGTGAGGACGCGGGTGGTGTCCTGGAACGACGCGGCACTCAGGAACGATTCGGTCTCGAGGGAGGCCTTGGTGATGCCCAGCAGCACCGGGGCCGCCTCGGCGGGCTTGCCGCCCATCTTCTCGACGCGATCGTTCTCCTCCTCGAAGGCGAGCTTGTCGATCTGCTCACCCCAGAGGAAGACCGTGTCGCCCGGCTCGGTGATTCGGACCTTGCGCAGCATCTGCCGGATGATGATCTCGATGTGCTTGTCGTTGATGGTCACACCCTGGAGGCGATAGACCTCCTGGATCTCGTTGACCAGGTGCTCCTGCAGCTCATGCGGGCCGCAGACGTCGAGGATCTCGTGCGGAACCACCGGTCCGTCGGTCAGCTGCTGGCCCTTCTTCACGAAGTCGCCCTTGTACACGATGATGTGCTTGCCGATGGGGATGAGGTGCTCCTCCTCCACGCCGGTGTGCAGGTCCTTCACCAGCACGCAGCGCTTGCCGCGTATGGAGGCCCCGAAATCGACCACGCCGTCGATCTTGGAGATCTCGGCCGCGTCCTTCGGGCGCCGGGCCTCGAACAGCTCGGCCACGCGGGGCAGACCGCCCGTGATGTCCTTGGTCTTGGAGGCCTTCCGGGGCGTCTTGGCCAGGAGCGAACCGGCACCGATCTCGTCGCCTTCGGAGACCACGAGGTGGGCCCCGGCAGGGATGGGATACTGGGCCAGGGGCTCCCCGCTCTTGGCGTCCTCGACGATGATCGTCGGGTGGAGATCCTCCTTGTGCTCGATGATGACCATGTCCTCGGAGCCGGTGGTCTCGTCGACCTCCTGCTTCATGGTGACGCCCTCGATGATGTCGAGGAACTTCACCAGGCCCGCCTTCTCCGAGATGATGGGCACGTTGTACGCATCCCACTCGATGAAGACGTCGCCCTTCTTGACCATGCCGCCGTCCGGCACGGAGATGATGGAGCCCACCACGATGGAGTGGGTGTCGAGTTCCTTGCCCTCGGGCGAGAGCAGGCTGACCGTGCCGTTCTTGTTGAGCACGATGTTGTTGCCGTCGCCCAGCGACACGACGCGCAGGTCGTTGTAGCGGACCTTGGCGTCCTGCTTGGCCTTGATCTGGGGCTGCTTGTAGGTGCCGGTGGCGACGCCGCCGACGTGGAAGGTACGCATCGTGAGCTGGGTGCCCGGCTCACCGATGGACTGGGCGGCGATGATGCCGACCGCCTCGCCCTTCTTGACCAGCTTGCCCGTGCCGAGGTGGCGACCGTAGCACTTGGCACAGATGCCGATCTTGGTCTCGCAGGTCAGCACCGAGCGGATCTTCACCTTCTCGAGGCCGGAGCGGTCGATCGACTTGGCCTTGGCCTCGTCGAACTCCTCGCCCGAGGCGATGAGCCGGGTCTTGAGGTCGGCTGGGTCGTGGATGTCCTCGGCGGCGTAGCGACCGACGATGCGCTCGCTGATCTTCACCACCTCTTCCTCGCCCTCGTAGATCGACTGGACGGAGATGCCGGCGCTGGTGCCGCAATCCTCCTCGCGGATGATCACGTCCTGGGCGGCATCGACCAGCTTGCGGGTCATGTAGCCCGAGTCGGCGGTCTTGAGCGCGGTGTCGGCCAGACCCTTGCGGGCGCCGTGCGTCGAGATGAAGTACTCGAGAACGGTGAGACCCTCGCGGAAGCTCGACAAGATGGGCTTCTCGATGATCTCGCCGCTCGGCTTGGCCATGAGGCCGCGTAGACCGGCCAACTGACGGACCTGGGCCTTGTTGCCTCGGGCGCCGGAGTCGACCATCAGGCTGACCGGGTTGTACTCCTTCTTGCCCTGGTTGGAATCGAGCGTCTTGAGCATGACCGAACCGATCTGGTCGGTGCAATGCGTCCAGATGTCGACGACCTTGTTGTAGCGCTCCTGGTTGGTGATGACGCCCTTCTTGTGCTGGCGCTCGACCTCGCCGATCTGGTGCAGGGCCTCCTTGATCTCCTTCTGCTTCTCGGAGGGCACGATCATGTCGTCGATGCCGATCGACACACCGGCACGGGTCGCCTGCTCGAAGCCGATCTCCTTGAGCTTGTCGAGGGTGGTCACCGTGCGCTCGTGGCCCACGGTCTTGTAGCAGTTCAGGATGAGGTCACCGAGCTTGCTCTTGCCGACCACGAAGTTGGCGAAGCCCAGCTCCGGCGGCCAGATCTCCGAGAAGATCACGCGCCCGACGGTGGTTTCGATGACGCGGTCGGTGGCGTTGCCGAACACCGTCTTGCGGCCGAAGTCCGGGTTCTTGAGACGCACGCGGTCGTGCGTCTTCAGGCTGCCATCCATCAGCGCGAAGATGACCTCCTGCTTGGAGCCGCAGAGGACGATCCGGTCGCTCTCCTTGCGGGCCTTGCGGGGCTCGGCCGTGAGGTAGTAGCAACCCAGCGGGATGTCCTGGGTCGGCGTCATGATCGGCTTGCCGCTCGAGGGGCTGAAGATGTTCAGCGGCGCCATCATGAGCAGGCGGGCCTCCAGCTGGGCCTCGACGGACAGCGGCACGTGCACGGCCATCTGGTCACCGTCGAAGTCGGCGTTGTAGGCGGTGCAGACCAGCGGGTGGATGCGGATGGCCTCGCCCTCGATGAGCACCGGCTCGAAGGCCTGTACCGACAGGCGGTGGAGGGTCGGGGCGCGGTTGAGCAGCACCGGATGCCCACGGGTGACCTCCTCGAGGATGTCCCAGACCTCCTTGGTCTGGCGCTCGATCATCTTCTTGGCCGAGCGGACCGTGTGGACGTAGCCGAGTTCCTTGAGGCGGCGGATGATGAAGGGCTCGAAGAGCACCAGCGCCATCTTCTTGGGCAGACCGCACTGGTTGAGCTTGAGCTCGGGACCGATGACGATGACCGAGCGGCCGGAGTAGTCGACGCGCTTGCCCAGGAGGTTCTGGCGGAAGCGGCCCGACTTGCCCTTGAGCATGTCGGAGAGCGACTTGAGGGCCCGGTTGCCGGCGCCCGTCACGGCCCGGCCGTGGCGGCCGTTGTCGAACAGGGCATCGACGGCCTCCTGAAGCATGCGCTTCTCGTTGCGGATGATGACCTCGGGGGTCTTCAGCTGCAGAAGGTTCTTGAGGCGGTTGTTCCGGTTGATGACCCGGCGGTACAGGTCGTTGAGGTCGGAGGTCGCGAAGCGGCCACCCTCGAGCGGGACCAGCGGGCGAAGGTCCGGGGGGATCACCGGCAGCACCGTGAGGATCATCCACTCGGGCCGCATCACGGACTTGGAGAAGCCCTGGAAGAGCTTGATGCGCTTGGCGATCTTCTTCCGGTTCTGCTTGGACTTTGTCTCCGTCATGGCGACCTGCAGCTCGTCGACGGTCTTGTCGAGCTGGAGGTTGGCCAGGGCGTCATGGACCGCCTCGGCACCCATCTTGGCAACGAAGGCATCGTTGCCGTAGGTGGTGCGGGCCTCCCGGTACTCGTGCTCGGAGAGCAGTTGGTGGACCTTGAGGGGGGTGCTGCCCGGGTCGATTACCAGGTAGTCCTCGTAGTAGATCACCCGCTCCAAGTGACGGGCCGTCATGTCGAGCATCAGGCCGATGCGCGAGGGCATGCACTTGAAGAACCAGATGTGCGAAACCGGCACCGACAGCTCGATGTGTCCCATGCGCTCGCGACGGACGCGGGCCAGGGTCACCTCGACACCGCAACGGTCGCAGACCACGCCGCGATGCTTGATGCGTTTGTACTTGCCGCAGGAGCACTCCCAGTCCTTGACCGGACCGAAGATGCGCTCGCAGAACAAGCCGCCTTTCTCGGGCTTGAACGTGCGGTAGTTGATCGTCTCGGGGTTCTTGACCTCACCCTTCGACCAGGAACGGATGGTCTCGGGCGACGCGACCTGGATCGCGACGTGGTCCACCAGGTTCACCTTGTCCAGACCGAGCAACTCGCGGGCGGTATCCTTGGGGCTCAACATAGTTCGTGTGCGTTCAGCGGATGATCGGGGAGGGGTTCAGACAAAGGCCGCCAGGGCGTTCGGGGCGGTTTGGGGGGCGTCGGCCGGGTTGGAGTAACCCACCTTGACGTCGAGGCCGAGGGATTGCATCTCCTTGACCAGGACGTTGAACGATTCGGGGACACCGGCCTCGAGCGAGTTGTCGCCCTTGACGATGCTCTCGTAGATGCGGGTGCGCCCCTGGACATCGTCGGACTTCACGGTCAGGAGCTCCTGCAGCATGAAGGCCGCGCCGTAGGCCTCCATCGCCCAGACTTCCATCTCGCCGAAGCGCTGGCCACCGTACTGGGCCTTGCCGCCCAGCGGCTGCTGGGTGACGAGCGAGTACGGACCGACGGCACGGGCGTGGATCTTGTCGGCCACAAGGTGGCCCAGTTTGAGCATGTAGATGTAGCCCACGACGATCTCCTGGTCGAAGCGCTCGCCGGTGCGGCCGTCGTAGAGGTGCACCTTGCCGTGCTCGGGAAGCTTGGCCTCCTTGAGGTAGCCGCGGATCTCCTTCTCCTTGATGCCGTCGAAGACCGGGGTGGCGATCTTGATGCCCAGGAGCTTGCACGCCCAACCGAGGTGGGTCTCGAGCAGCTGGCCGACGTTCATGCGCGAGGGCACGCCCAGCGGGTTCAGCACGATCTCGACCGGGGTTCCGTCCTCGAGGAACGGCATGTCCTCCTCGGGCACGATCTTGGCGACCACGCCCTTGTTGCCGTGGCGACCGGCCATCTTGTCACCCACCGACAGCTTGCGCTTGGAGGCGACGTAGACCTTGACCTGCTTGACGATGCCCGAGTCGAGCTCTTCGCCGGCCTCGACCCGGTCCATCTCCTCGTCGTGCTGGCTCTGCAGCTCGTCGAAGCGCTTCTTGAACTGGCTGATGATCTCGCTGATCTTGTTGCGAATCGGGGAGGGATCGATCTCGATGCGGTCGTAGACGTCGGCCAGCTTCTTGAGCAGCGTCTTGGTGATCTTGCGGTTGGCCGGGATGATGATCTCGCCGGTCTCGCTGTTGAGCACGTCCAGTGGGATCTTCTCCCCGAGCAGGATGTTCGACAGGGCCTCGGTGAGCTGGTCGAGCAATTCGGAGCGGCGTTGCTTGAAGCCGTCTTCGATCTCCTTGGCCACCTTGCGGGGAGCGTCCTTGCCGTCCTTCTTGCCGGACGGCTTGTCGCCGTCCTTCTTGGAGGAGACCTTGACGTCCATGACGATGCCGTAGGTGCCGGAGGGGACCTTCAGCGAGGTGTCCTTCACGTCGGCGGCCTTCTCGCCGAAGATGGCGCGCAGGAGGCGCTCCTCGGGGGCCAGCTCGGTCTCCGACTTTGGGGTGATCTTGCCGACCAGGATGTCGCCCGGCTTGACCTCGGCACCGACGCGAATGACGCCGTCGAGGCCCAGGTTCTTGAGGGCTTCCTCGCCCAGGTTGGGGATGTCCCGGGTGATTTCTTCGGGCCCCAGCTTGGTGTCTCGGGCCACCACCTCGAACTCGTCGATATGGATGGAGGTGAAGATGTCCTCCTTGACGATCTTCTCGGAGATCAGGATGGCGTCCTCGAAGTTGTAGCCGTTCCAGGGCATGAACGCGACGAGCACGTTGCGACCAAGGGCGATTTCGCCGCCCCGGGTGCACGGACCGTCGGCTAGGACCTGGCCCTTCTTCACGGAATCCCCCTTGGCGACCAAGATCTTCTGGTTGATGCAGGTGGCCGCGTTGGAGCGCATGAACTTGCGCACCGGGTAGATCCACAGGCCGTCCTCCGGCGAGTGCTTGAGCTTCTTCTTGCCCTCCGGGATCTTGCCATCCTTGGTGATGATGATCTGGCTGCCGGTGACGCTGGCGACCTTGCCCGCATCCTCGGCGACAATCACCGCCCGGGAGTCCTGGGCCACCCGGCCCTCGAGACCCGTGGCCACCAGCGGCGCCTCGGTGACCAAGAGCGGCACACCCTGGCGTTGCATGTTCGAGCCCATGAGCGCGCGGTTCGCGTCGTCGTGCTCGAGGAACGGAATCAGGCCCGCGGCGACCGAGACCAACTGCTTGGGCGAGACGTCCATGTAGTCGACCCGGTCGGGCTCGACGTCGATGAAGTCGCCCTTGCAACGGCAGGTGACGCGGTCGCCGACGAAGTTGCCCTTTTCGTCGAGCTGGGAATTCGCCTGGGCGATGATGAAGCCCTCCTCGCGGTCGCCTGTGAGGTAGTCGAGCTGACCGGTGACGCGACCCTTCTCAGCCTTGCGGTACGGAGTCTCGATGAAGCCGAAGTCGTTCACCCGGGCGTAGGTCGCCAGCGAGGCGATGAGGCCGATGTTCGGACCTTCGGGAGTCTCGATCGGGCAAATTCGCCCGTAGTGGGACGGATGAACGTCGCGGACCTCGAAGCCGGCGCGATCGCGGGAGAGACCCCCCGGCCCGAGAGCCGACAGGCGGCGCTTGTGCGTCAGCTCGGCCAGCGGGTTGATCTGGTCCATGAACTGGCTGAGCTGGCTGCGACCGAAGAAGTCGCGGACCACGGCCGAGAGCGCCTTCGGGTTGATGAGCTTCTGGGGCGTCATCGTGTCGAGACTCTGATCGAAAAGCGTCATGCGCTCCTTGACCAACCGCTCGGTGCGGGCCAGACCCACGCGGCACTGGTTGGCCAGCAACTCGCCCACCGTGCGGATGCGGCGGCTGCCCAGGTGGTCGATGTCGTCGACGCTGCCCTGCCCCTTCTTGAGGCGCAGCAGGTACTTGGTGGCCGCCAGCAGGTCGCGACCGCGCAGGATGCGATCCTCGCCGTTGTCCTTGAAGTTGAGCTTCTGGTTGATCTTGTAGCGACCCACCCGACCGAGGTCATAACGCTTGGCGTCGAAGAACAAGCGCTTGATGAGGGCCTTGGCGTTGGCCGCGGTCGGGGGATCCCCGGGCCGGAGACGCCGGTAGATGTCCTTGAGGGCCTCCTCGGCGTTCTTGGTCGGGTCCTTCTTGAGGCACTTGATGATGATGCCGTCGTCGACGGAGGTGTCGACCACGCGGATCTTGGACACGCCCAGGTCGGCGATCTGACGCACGACCGCCTTCGACAGGGGCTCGAAGGCGCGGGCCACCACGATGCCGCGATCGACATCGAGGGCGTCTTCGACGAGCACCAGGTTCTGGATCTCCTCGATCTTCTCGGCCTCCTTCACGGAGACCTCCTTGATCGAGTAGAATAGGCGCAGGATGTCGCCATCGCTGCCCAGGCGGTCGGGCGGGGTCTTGGGATCGGCGTCGAACTTGGCCTCGGACAGGGTGAACAGCGCCCGGAAGAAGGTGGTCGTGAGGAACTTGCGGCGGCGCTTCTTGCGGTCGAGGTAGACGTAGAGCAGGTCGCTCGTGTCGAACTGGGCCTCGTACCAGGAACCGCGGTCGGGGATGATGCGGAAGCTGTGCAGCGTCTTGCCGTTGGGATGCTGGGTCGTCTCGAAGGCCAGACCCGGCGAGCGGTGCAACTGGCTGACGATGACGCGCTCGGCGCCATTGATCACGAAGGTGCCCTGCGGGGTCATGAGCGGGATCTCGCCCATGAACACCTTCTCCTCCTTGGTCCCCTTCTCCTCCTTGAGCAGGAAGGTGACGTAGAGCGGCGCCCCGAAGGTCAATCCTTCGCGCAGGCACTCGAGCCAGTCGATCTTCGGCTCCTGGATGTCGTAGGAGTGGAAGTCCAGGACGGTCTTGCCGTCGTAGCTCTCAATCGGGAACACCTCGGTGAAGACTGCCTGCAACCCGAGGTTCCTCCGTTTGGACGCCGACAGGTTGGACTGGAGGAACTCGCGGTACGAATCGAGCTGGATCTCGATCAGGTTGGGGGGGGCGATGACTTCCTTGATCTTGCCGAAATTGATTCGCTCGGATTGTTTCGTTGCCATTGCGACCTCGTGACTCGGGGATTTCTGCGGCACCTGCCTTGGGACTGTTTTCGCCGTAAAATACAATACGACGAGGTCCGGCGAAGCTCTCTTCAACCTTCACCGGATCTCGTCCCACTGAATCGCTATTCCAATCCTGCCAAAACGGGTGACTTGTGCCTTGGGTTGACCGAAAACGGACTCTGACGGACGCCAACCGTAGCGAGCCTGGCGGGCACTCGCGGGGTCGGTGATGAGGGAACAATCCGTGCGTCGGATACCACAGAGTAGCACCCGACGCACGGTGCGCAAAATCACTTCAGCTCGACCTTGCCGCCCGCCTCCTCGATCTTCTTGGCGGCGGCATCGGCATCGGCCTTGTTGGCACCCTCGAGCAGCAGCTTCGGGGCACCCTCGACGAGGGCCTTGGCCTCGGCCAGGCCGAGACCGGCCTTGACCTCGCGAACAGCCTTGATGACGTTGATCTTCTTGTCGGCGGGCACGGAGGCCAGCCAGACGTCGAAGGTGGTCTTGGCCTCGGCGGCGGGGGCGGCGGCACCACCGGCCGCGGGGGCGGCGGCGGCGACGGCCACCGGGGCGGCGGCGGTCACACCCCACTTGGTCTCGAGGGCCTTCACGAGCTCGGCGGCCTCGAGAACGGTGAGCTTGCTCAGTTCTTCGACGATGTTGTTGATGTCTGCCATGGTATTTTCTGTGGTTTCGTCTCGTCGTCGGGGCGGCCACCCCGAATTGGTCCACGGCCCGTGGACCGACGATTTACTTGGTTTCGTTGGATTCCTCCCAGGCACCGTGCCCGGAGGGAAAGGGAATAAAAGGATGGACTGTGACAGGAAACACCCTCCGCGAACGGAGGGCAACCCGCCCGGCTTGGATCAGGCCGATTTCTCGGCGTAGGCGCCGATGACACGGGCGACCTGGGTCGCCGGCGTGTTGATGAGCGCCGCGAGCTTCTGGGCCGGGGCCTGCAGGAGGCCCAGGATCTTGCCCTGGATCTCGGCGAGCGGGGGCAGGTCGGCGATCGCGCGAACCTCGTCGGCTGAGAGGCTCTTGTTGCCCAAGACGCCAAACTGCAGCTTGGGCTTCTCGAACTCGGACTGGAAGGTCTTGATAACCTTGGCCACTGCGGCGATGTCCTTCGTGCCGGTCACGGCGGCCAACTGGCCGGAGAGCACCCCTGACAGGTCGGCCAAACCGGCCTCCTTGGCAGCGATGCTGAAGAGGGTGTTCTTGACCACGTGGACCTCACCCCCGGCCTTGTTCAGGCGCTTGCGGAGTTCGGTGAACTTCTGGACGGTCAGACCTTTGTAGTCGACGACCAGGAAGAACGGCGAGGCGTTGAGGCGGGCCAAATACTCCGCCGAGATGAGCTTCTTTTCTGCGCGCATGTCTGGTTGCGGTGCTGGATGTTGGGGTTAGGCGGAGAGGAATTCCTTGAGCTCGACGGACACCGGCGGGCTCATGGTCAGCGACAGGGTGACGCTGCGGACGTAGACGCCCTTGACGCTGGACGGACGGGCGCGGAAGACGGCCTCGACCACGGAGCGGGCGTTCTCGGAGATCTGCTGGGCCGAGAAACTGGCCTTGCCCACTGGAACGTGGATGTTGCCGGCCTTGTCGACCTTGAACTCGACGCGACCCGCCTTAACCTCGCGAACAGCCTTGCCGGTGTCGTCGGTCACGGTGCCGGTCTTGGGATTGGGCATCAGGCCGCGGGGACCCAGCACCTTGCCGAGCTTACGGACCTCGGTCATGGCCTCGGGCGTGGCGATGGCGACGTCGAAGTCGGTCCAGCCGTCGACGCACTTCTTGATCATGTCCTCGAAGCCGACAAACTCGGCTCCGGCCGCGCGGGCCGCCTCGGCGGGGGCACCGGGCTTGGTGAACACGAGCACACGCACGGTCTTGCCGGTGCCGTGGGGCAGCGGGGTGGTGCCACGGACCATCTGGTCGGACTGCTTGGGATCCACCCCGAGGCGGAAGGCCAAGTCGACGGTCTCGTTGAACTTGGCCTTGGGGAACTTGGTGAGGATCTCGACGGCCGAGTTGAGGGGGTAGGCCTTGGTGGCGTCCACCTGGGCCAAGGCCTTTTTGTAGCGTTTGCTGGGCATTTTGCTAGCGGTGCATGCGGACGTGAGTCCTCCCGCGTTGATGGTTTGACCGATGGGTGGAATCTCTTCTACCCACAAGGAATTGGGTGTCTACCCCAGAAGACCGGCCGACGTCAAAAGAATTTCCGCGCCAAACGGGGATGATTTTTCCATGATGAACCCATGGAGTCGGGAATCGGCGGGGACCTGCCCCTCGGCATGGTCTGGATCGACGGGCGCTTTCTGGGGATCGAGTGGCATGCCTGGAAGGTCGTGGGCTGGATCGGCAATCTGGTGTTCTTCAGCCGCTTCCTCGTGCAGTGGCACGCCACCGAGCGCCAGCGCCGGGTGGTGGTTCCGCAGGCCTTCTGGTGGCTGAGCCTCACCGGGTCGCTCATCCTCCTGAGCTACGCCATCCAGCGCCGCGACAGCGTGTTCATCGCCGGCCAGGCCTTCTCATGGATCCCCTACCTGCGCAACCTGTGGATCCACCGTCGCACCAAGGCCTCGCAGAGGCCCTGTCCGTCGTGCGCCCGGGTCAACCCGCCGGACTTCCGTCATTGTCCCGCCTGCGGGACGGCCATGGGCGCGGACGGGATTTCAGTCCTTGCCAAGGGCACCTGAGAGGTCCTCGCCGGCCATCGACGGGGCCGGAACCCCTGCCCCCTCGGGGCTCTCGGGGTATTCGAAGACCTCGCCCTCGAAGTTCCGCAGCAGGACCTTGTGGGCCGACTTGCGCAGGATGTAGCCCGGGTTGACCGGGATCTTGCCGCCGCCGCCCGGGGCATCGATGACATACTGGGGCACGGCGTAGCCGGTGGTGTGGCCGCGCAGGGAATCCATGATCTCAAGGCCCCGGGACACGGTGGACCGCAGGTGCGAGCTGCCGGCGATCAGGTCGCACTGGTAGATGTAGTAGGGCCGCACGCGGCAGACCAGGAGCTTCTGCACCAGCGCCTTGATGACGACCGGATCGTCGTTGACGTGGCGGAGCAGCACCGACTGGTTGCCCAAGGGGATGCCCGCATCGGCCAACCGTCCCAGGGCCTCGCGGACCTCGGTGGTCAGTTCGCGGGGATGGTTGGTGTGCACGCTCAGGAAGAGCGGATGGAACTGCCGGAGCATGGCGCACAACTCGGGCGTGATGCGCTGGGGCAGGAAGATCGGCACCCGGCTGCCGATCCGCAGGAACTCGACGTGCGGGATGGCACGGAGGCGCCCCAGCAGGTACTCGAGCTTCTCGTCGTTGAAGAGCAGCGGGTCACCGCCGCTGAGCAGCACGTCGCGGATCTCCGGGTGGCTGGCGATGTAGGCGATCTGGCGGTCGAACTCCGGGTGGAAGTCGTAGCCGCTGGCGTTGCTGACCAGGCGCGAGCGCGTGCAGTACCGGCAGTAGGCGGCACACCGGTCGGTGACCAGGAAGAGCACCCGGTCGGGGTACCGGTGGACCAGACCCGGGACCGGGGAATGGGCGTCCTCGCCGACGGGATCGAGGGTCTCCCAGGGGGCGGTCTCGGTCTCCTCCAGCCTCGGAAGGACCTGCCGTCGGATCGGGCACGTCTCGTCGGCCCCGTCGATCAGGTTGAAGAAGTGCGGGGTGATGGCCAGGGCCAGCTTCGATTCCCCGGCCAGCAGCACGCCGGCCCGCTCCTCGCGGGTCATGCCCGGCAGGAGGCGCTCGAGCTGCTCGAGGCGGGTGACGCGGTTCTTGAGCTGCCAGCGCCAGTCGTTCCAGTCGGCTTCGGGCACCTCCCCCCAGGAGCCCCGGCCGGCGGGCCGGAAGGCTTTCAACTCGGCCAGTCGGCGGGCGTCTTCGATGGAATCGGGGGCGGAATCCCCGGGGGGAAGGAGAGAAAACTCCATGTGGCCGGCAAGCTAGGGGGGGTCTCCGGGGAGTCAAGGGCCGCGAAAGCCCGCGCCGGGCCCGTCGGCACCGCGGTGCGGGACGAGCGAACCGCGCTCGCCGGCCCGCAGTCGGAGGAACGGCTGGGCCAAGGACCGGCAGCGCTCCTCGAAGGCCTCCGGCGTGACCGTGTTGAACTCGAAGCCTTCGTAATGACAGGGCACCACCCGCCCGATGGCCGAGTCCCTGGCCAGTTCAGCGGCCTCATGGCCCCAGAGGTTGCCGGCCACCCCGCGTTCCGGGGACCGCCCATTGATGGGCAGGAAGGCCAGGTCGATCCGGGCCCCGCGCAGGCGGTCTTCCATCCCCGGGAACCGCACCGTGTCGCCGGAGTGGTACACGGTCCATCCGCCCACCCGGACCAGGAATCCCAGGCAAGTCAGGCTGCCCTGGCCGTCGGCCTCGATCGACTCGTGGGCGGCGGGCACCGCCTCGAGGTGGAAGGCCCCCAAGGAGACCGATCCGGGAACGCCCGGGGCCGAAGGGCGGCCCGGCGAGGGGGCGTCGAGCCCCAGCAACGAGGCCTCGGGCAGCCCGGATCGGGCGGCGGCCAGCGGCCGGATGGCCTCCGGAAACACCAGGCGCAGGCCTGGATTGGCACAGACCAAGGGGACCAGCGTCTCCGCGTCGAGGTGGTCGGTGTGGGCGTGGCTGGCCGTCACCCCGGACAGCCCGGTCAACCGGGCGGGGTCGATCACCCGCTCGGTCATCCGCACATGCGGCTTGTCGGTCCCGGCGTATTTCCGCGTCAAGGAGTCGGACAGGTAGGGATCGAGGAGCAGGCGATGGCCCCGCCATTGCAAGAGGAAGCCGCTCTGGCCCAGCCACCAGAAGTGGAGGGATTCCGGGGCCGAACGTGCGGCCGCGTCGGTGTCCGTCACGAGAGCGTCGTCGCGGAGGACCGGCTGGATCCGCCCGGCCGACCCGCGGGTGCCGGGCCGCCCTGCCCCGTCGGTTCCGGGCGCGGACACGGGATCGTCGCCGGCACCCATGGCTCAGAGGGTCTTGCGCACCTGCTCGGCCCCGGCACAGAGGGCCTGCAGCTTGCGCCGGGCGGCCCATCGGGCGGTCTGGCTGAGCCCGCAATCCGGGGCCAGCACGAGGCGGTCGGCCGGCACGTGCCCGAGGCAGCGGCGGATGCGGGCGACGATGTCCTCCGGGGTCTCCAGGTAGTAGCTCTTCACGTCCACGATGCCGACGGCGACATCCCGGCGGCGGGCGACCTCGCCGATGAGTTCCAGCTCCGCGAACTCCCGGCTGGCCATCTCGACATGCATCTCGTCGCAGTGCATGTCGAGGAAGGCCGGGAACAACGGGGCGATCTGCCGCGGACCGATCGCGCGGGCCTTGTAGTTGCCGAAGCACAGGTGCATGCACACCCGGGTGCGGCCGCTGATGGCCTCCACCGTGCGGTTGAAGAGGTCCACGAACCGCCGGACGTCCTCCCGGTGGCCGTAGCAGCTCATCGAGGGCTCATCGACGCTGATCTCGCGGCATCCGGCGGCCACGAGGGCCTCGAGTTCGCGGCGCACCAGGGGCAGCAGGGCCTCGGCGACGGCCCACCGGTCGGCGTAACCCAGGTCGGGGTTGGGCACCAGGCGGCCGGAGAGCGTGTAGGGCCCCGGGATCGAGGCCTTGAGGGTGACCCGGCCGGGCACCTGGAGGTCCCGGGCGACGCCCTCCAGCCGACGAAACTCCTCGAGGGCACCCAATCCCCGGGGCGCCTCGAGCAGGGCGAGGATCCGGTGGCGACCCCGTTGGTCGTGGGCGGGCGGTCCCCAGCGGCGCGGCGGGGCCGACTCGAGGTCGATGCCCCGGAGATGCCCATAGAAGCTCAGGTTGAAGTCGAGGCGCGTCTGCTCGCCGTCGGTGATCACGTCCAGACCGGCGGCCAACTGGTCCTTGACCGCACAGGTCACCGCGTCGGCCTGCAACTCGGCGATGTCCTCCGGACCGAAGCGGTCGAGGTGCGCCGAGGCGTGCTCCAGCCACGACGGGAAGGGGTAGCTGCCGATGACCGAGGTTCTCAGGGGACACGAGTTCATGGACGCGCTCCGGATGGCGGGGCTCAGTCGAAGATCACCGTGCGGTTGCCCGCGAGGAACACCCGGTCCTCGAACACCAGACGCAACGCCTGCGCCAGGGCGAACTGCTCGACGTCGCGGCCGGCGCGGACGAGGTCCTGGGCGGCATGGGTGTGGTCCACCGGGATCACGTGCTGGACGAGGATCGCGCCGGCGTCGAGATCGTCGGTCACGAGGTGCGCGGTGGCCCCGATCACCTTCACCCCGCGCTGGAAGGCCTGATGATAGGGTTTGGCCCCGATGAAGGCGGGCAGGAACGAATGGTGGATGTTGATGATGCGCGACGGGTACCGGGCCACGAAGGCCGGCGAGAGCACCCGCATGTACTTGGCCAGCACGAGGAACTCCGGCCCGATGGGCTCGAGGAGGGCCGCCACCGCCGCCTCGTGGGCGGTGCGGTCCATGCCCTCGGCGGGCACATGGTGGAAGGGAACCCCGAACTTGCCGACCAGATCGCCCAGCACGGCATGGTTGCTGATCACGGCCTCGATGCGGGCGTTGAGGCCGCCGAACTGGTGCCGGAGCAGCAGGTCGCCCAGGCAATGGTGCTCGCGCGACGCCAGCACCACGATCCGCTTGGGCACCGACCGTGCGAGGCGGACCCGCGCCCCGGCCGGCAGGACCGCCAGCGTCTCGGCGACGATGCGCTCGCCGACCTCGTGAGCGTCGCCGGTCCAGGGTCCGTCGAACTCGGTGCGCATGTAGAAGCGGCCGTTCTGGGCATCCACGAACTCGTGGTTGCCGACGACGTTGCCGTCATGGCGCAGAAGCACGCCGCTGATGGCGTGCACCAGACCCCGTTGGTCGGGGCATTCGACAAGGAGGACCGGCATGGCCCAAGGGGGTCAACGCCGCCGGCCACGACCGCCCCCCCGGCGGGGAGCACGATCCCGACCACGATCCCCGCCGCGCCCTCCCCGGTCCCGCGGACCATCATCGGAGCGCTGAGCCGGGGCGGGCGCCTGCCCGTTCTCTCGCAGCCAGAGACGGCGCTCGATGTCGTCCATGCGGTCCCAGTTGGCCGGCTTGGGCACCTCGACCGGGGCGGACTCCGGCGCGGACTCGACGGTGGAATCCTCCGGGCCGTCCTCGAAGTCGGCGGACGCCTCGAGGGCCTCGTCGTCCTCGACGCGCCGGAATGGCCGGGTCTCGTCCAGCGGCTCTCCACGTCCCGGACGCTCCGGACGCTCCGGTCGCTCAACCGGCCGGGCCCGGGATTCCTCCCGCGGTTCGCGCCGGATCTCCCGTTCCTCGCGGGGTTCCCGCTCGGAACGCTCCGGACGCTCGGGCTGGGCCTCACGCGCCTCACGCTCGCCACCCCGACCCCGACCGCCATCCCGGCCGCCATCCCGACCGGATGGGCGTTCCCCACGCTCCCCGCGCTCCCCACGGGCACCGCCCCGGCCACCCTCCGCCGGGCGGTCCTGGCCGCGTCCGTCCCGGGGACGATCGTCGGTGCGTTCGGGCCGCGCTTCGCGGCGCGACCGGTCTGCCGGGGCCTCAGGCACGGCCGGGGCCTCGCCGATGTGGGCATACAGCCTGGCCAGGCGGCGGGCGTGCTCGTCATAGGCTGACTCGAACAACTGGGAGGCCTTTTCGTTGCCCACGAGGGCCGGGGCCGTGAGCACCGTGGGCGGCTTGCCGGCCTCGGTGAGCAGCGCGGCCACCTCGACCTTGATGGCGTTGATGAGCATGCAGCCGCCGATGGTCGAACCGGGCCCGACCGGCGTGTCCAGGCCGGGAACCTCGATCATCGCGTCGCCCACCGGCGCACCGGTGTCGAGCACGATCTCGGCGAAGTCCTGCAGCTTGCGACCGTCGCGGCGCTGGCTGCGGCTGGCCTCGCTGTGGGCCTTGGAGAGGATGGCCACCACCTTGACGCCCCGGCGCTTGAACTCCTCGGCCATCTCGATCGGCACGAGGTTGCAGCCGGAGGACGAGGCGACCAGCGCGGTGTCCTTGGGCGAAAGGTCGTAGTTGCGGAGGATGCGGGCGGCCAGGCCGTGGACGTTCTCCAGGAACATCGCCTGGCGCTGGCCGTTGGCGCCCACCACCAGGTTGTGGAAGCTCAACGAGAGTTCCACGATGGGATTGAACCCCGGGAACGATCCGTAGCGAGGCCACATCTCCTCCACGAGGATGCGGCTGTGGCCGGAGCCGAAGCAGTGCACCATGCCGCCGGCGAGGATGGTCTCGGCAAACAGGGCGGCAGCCTGGGCGATGGTCTCCTCCTGGGCGACGGCCGAGTCCAGAAGACCCCGGCACTGGTCAAGATAGTCAGCAATCACGGAGTGGAGGTTATCAGGAACTCCCCAGAGAAGTGGATGCCAAAGATTCGATCCGCTCAAAACGGTCCGGAAGGGCCATCCGGGGGTTGCATCCTGGGGCTCGCCGAAACCAGACTGACGGAGGATTCCCGCCGCCATGACCCACGCATCCGTCCCCCCAAGAGTTCCCGGCGTCCTGATGCCCGTATTCGGATGGCTGGCCGGGACGCTGATGGCGCTGGGCGCCGAGCCGGCGGTCCCGCTGCCGGCCGACCATGCCGAGAGGTTCGCACGGGGGCTGGAGGCCTTCCGCGGCACCATCGCCCCCCTGCTGACCACCCATTGCCTGAAATGCCACGGGGGCGAGGCGACCCAGGGCGACTTCAGCCTCGTCACCCGGGAGGACCTGCTGAAGGGCGGGGCCGAGGGCCCGGCGATCCGCCCTTTCGACGGTCCGGGCAGCCGGTTGGTCCGCCTGGTCTCCCGGGCGGATAAACCCCACATGCCCTCCAAGGCCGACCCCCTGCCCGAGGCGTCGGTGCTGGCCCTGTCACGCTGGATCGACCAGGGCGCCCCCTACGACGGGCCCCTGATCGCCGGACGTGCCGGACCCGGACAGGACGGATCGGGATCGGCAGGCCGGACACCGAAGGCCTTCACCGGATGGCCCTTCCAACCGATGGCCGAAGTCCGCCCGCCCGGGGACCCGGCGTCCGCGGCCCATCCGGTCGACCGGTTCCTGGAGGCGCGGCTGGCCACCGAGGGCCTGTCGCTCAACCCCGAGGTCGACCGCCGGACGGCCCTGCGCCGGGCCTCCTTCGACCTGCTCGGGCTGCCGCCCTCCCCGGAGGCCCTGTCCGCCTTCGAGCAGGATACCGCACCGGGCGCCTGGGACCGCGCGGTCGACCGACTGCTGGCCCAGCCCCAGCACGGGGAGCGCTGGGCCCGGCACTGGCTGGATGTGGCGCGGTTCGCCGAAAGCTCCGGTTTCGAGCATGACTACGACCGCGCCGGCGCCCACCACTACCGGGATTTCGTCATCCGGGCCCTCAATGCAGACATGCCCTACGACCGGTTCGTGCACTGGCAGCTGGCGGGCGACGAGTTCGAGCCCGACAACCCGCTGGCCCTGATGGCCACCGGCTTCCTCGGGGCCGGGGTGTTCCCCACGCAGATCACCGCCAACGAGGTCGAGCGCACCCGCTACGACGCGATGGACGACATGCTGTCCACCGCCTCGTCGGCCATGCTCGGCCTGACCGTCGGGTGCGCCCGCTGCCACGACCACAAGTTCGACCCCATCGCCTCGAAGGACTACTACCGGCTCCTGTCCACCTTCACGACCACGGTGCGCAGCCAGCGGCAGCTCGACCTGGATCCCGACACGACCCGCCGGCGTCAGGCCGCCTTCGAGGCCGGGCACGCCCGATTCAAGGCCGAGCTGGCCGACTACGAGGCGACCCGGCTTCCCGGCCGCTTCGAGGCCTGGCTGGCGGCCGGGGCACGGCCCAAGGCCCGGGCCGACTGGGAGCTGCTCGAGTCGCCCGTGTGGACCTCCCAGGGCGGGGCCACCTTCCGCGCCCTGTCCGACGGATCCTTCCTCGCCGAGGGCAAGAATGCCGACCACGACACCTACACGCTGACCGGGCAGACGCCGACCTCGTCCCTGCGCTCGCTGCGGTTGGAGGCCCTACCCGACCCGAGCCTGCCCAAGGGGGGCCCGGGCCGGGCCGACAACGGCAACCTTGGCCTGAGCCGCATCCGGGTCTTCGTCCAACCGCTCTCCGGGGGCGAACGCCGGGAGGTCCGCCTGGTGAGGCCGAGGGCCACCTTCGAGCAGAACGCGGGCAACCTCGCCATCGCCGGCTCGCTCGACGACGACCCCCACACGGGCTGGGCGGTGGATCCGAAGTTCGGCACCCGCCAGGCCGCGATCTTCGACTTCGAGACACCGGTCCGGATCCCCGGCGGCGTGCGTCTGAGCGTGGCCTTGGAGTTCCGCGTCAACGCCCGCCATCAAATCGGGCGTCCGCGCGTGTCGGTGAGCCCGGCGGCCGACCCCGGATTCGACTCCGAGGGCCTTCCTGCGGCGATCTCCGGTCTGCTGGAGCGGCTGCACGGCCGGGACCGGGCGGGCGCGGCGCTGTCGGCGGCCGAGCGGGCCGCGCTGCTCGGCTGGTGGAAGACCACCGACGACGGCTGGCGCGAGGTCCACGCCCGGGTCGAGGACCACGCCAAGGGACGCCCCCAGCCGGTGCTTACCCCGGTGTTGACCTGCCTCGAAGGCTACCCAGCCGTCCGCATGCACACGCAGGGCGGCGACTTCCTGCCCGAGACGCACTTCCTGCACCGGGGCAGCACCGACCAGAAACGCGGCGTGGCCACCCAGGGATTCCTGCCGGTCCTCATGCGCGGGCCGGAGTCCGAATCCCGGTGGCGCTGGCAATCGCCGGCCGGCGCCCCCTACTCGGGCCGGCGCCGCTCGCTGGCGCTTTGGATGACCGACACCCAGGACGGAGCGGGGCATCTGGCGGCGCGGGTGATCGTCAACCGGCTGTGGCAGCACCATTTCGGCCGGGGCCTGGTCGCCACCCCCAACGACTTCGGGGCCCAGGGCGCCAAACCCTCGCACCCCGAGCTGCTCGACTGGCTGGCCGGCGAACTCCTGCGGAACGGCTGGCGGCTCAAGCCCATGCACCGGCTGATGATGACCAGCCGCGCCTACCGTCAGACCTCGGAGGCATCCGGGGCCAAGACGGGCAAGGACCCGGACAACGCGCTGGTCTCCCGGCACATTCCCTCCCGCCTGGAGGCCGAGTCCATCCGGGACACCCTGCTGTGGATCACCGGAGCCCTGGATGAGGCCCCCTTCGGCCCCGGGACCCTGTCGGACGCCAGCCGTCGCCGGAGCATCTACTTCACGGTCAAGCGCAGCCAGCTGGTGCCGGCCATGCAGATCTTCGACGCCCCGGAGCCGCTGGTCAGCCAGGGGATCCGCCCGGCCACCACCGTCGCACCGCAGGCCCTGTGGCTGATGAACAACCCGCGGGTGCGCGAATGGGCCGCGCTCTGGGCCCGGCAGGTCGCCGGGGCCCGGCCAGAAGCCCCGGACCGCTGGCTGACCGAGGCGTACCAGCGTGCGCTCCAACGCCCTCCGACCCCCACGGAGACCCAGGCCTCCCTGACCTTCCTTTCCCGCCAGGCCGGCCGGTATCGCCAAGCCGGGAACGCCGAGCCCGGGCTCCTGTCGGCGACGGACCTGCTGCACGCCCTGCTGGGGCTCAACGAGGTGATCCATGTCGATTGAGCCGATCCCATCGACCGGCGCACGCACGACCGGCGCACGCACCCCGACGCGCGGTGGGCTGGCCCCGTCGGGCCGGTTGTGGTGGTTGGGCCCCCTGCTCGGCCTGGCCCTGGCCCTGGCCGGAACGCTTCCCGGCCTGGCCCGGACGCCCGGACCGCTCCGGGGTGCCGCACGCGACGGGAGGCTCAACGTCGTCTTCATCCTCGCCGACGACCTCGGCTGGGGGGAGCTGGGATGCTATGGCCAGAAGAAGATCCCCACGCCCCACCTGGACCGCCTGGCCTCGCAGGGCATGCGCTTCACCCGGCACTACAGCGGGGCCCCGGTGTGTGCCCCGTCCCGGTGCGTCCTGCTCACCGGCCGACACCTGGGCCATGCGGAGATCCGCGGAAACCTCCAGGCCAAGACGGCCTTTCCGCAGTTCGACGAGGGCCAGTACCCGCTGAGCGCCCGAGCCCTGACCGTCGCACAGGTCTTCCGCAGGGCCGGGTACGCCACCGGGGCCATCGGCAAGTGGGGCCTCGGCCCGGTCGGCAGCACGGGCGATCCGAACGCCCAGGGCTTCGACCTGTTCTTCGGCTACAACTGCCAGGCGGTCGCCCACAGCTACTACCCGTCGCACCTCTGGCGCAACGCCGAGCGCATTCCGCTCAATGATCCACCGATCCCGGGACATCGCCCGCCCGCCCGGGGGGAGGTGCGGATGGAGGATCATCTCGGGGGCCAGTATGCACCGACCCGGATGGTCGCCGAGGCCGAGCGCTTCATCGCCGACCATCGCCACGACCCGTTCTTCCTGTACCTCGCCTTCATCGAGCCGCACCTGGCGATGCATCCGCCCAAGGCGTCGGTGGATCGGTTCCCGGCCTCCTGGGACGACGGCCAGCCCTACCGGGGCCAGAACGGCTACCTTCCCCACCCACGCCCGCGGGCGGCCTATGCGGCGATGATCTCGGACCTCGACGACCACGTGGGCCGGGTGCTCGCGGCGCTCGACGCGGCCGGGTTGGCCGGGCGCACGCTGGTCGTCTTCTCCAGCGACAACGGCACCACCCATCCGGCAGGCAAGGATCCCCGCTTCGGCACGGGGGGCGTGGACGCCGACTTCTTCCACAGCACGGCCGGACTGCGCGGGTACAAGGGCTCGGTCTACGAGGGTGGACTGCGCGTGCCGCTGATCGCGCGGCTCCCGGGCCGCATTCCCGCCGGCTCGGTCGACGACCAGGCCGGCCATTTCGCCGACTGGTTCCCGACGCTCTGCGAGGCGGCCGGTCTCGAGGTCCCGCGCGGCCTCGACGGTCGGAGCCTCTGGCGGCGGCTGGGCGGACGACGGGACTCCGGCCGGCGGCGCCCGATGGTCTGGGTCTTCCCGGAGTACGGCGGGCAGGTGGCGGTGCGAGTGGACGACTTCAAGGCCGTGCGCCAGCGGCTCAAGACCGCCCAGCCCGGACCCTGGGAGCTCTACGACCTGGAGGCCGACCCAAATGAGCGCTACGACCTGTCGGCCCGCCACCCCGGCCTCATCGCCCGCGCCGAGGCCATCCTCCGCGACGAGGTGGCCGAGAACCCCGTCTTCCCCGTGCCCATCCCGGGCCTGATGCCAACGCCCGCCAAGATCCCCACGACCCCATGAACCCGCACCCCGCCCTGCCCGGACTCCTCTCGCGCCGCGACCTGTTCCGCCGCGCCGGCCATGGCGCCGGCCTGCTCGCCCTGGCCGGCCTGCTCGACCAGGACCGGCTCCTGATCCCACGGGCGCTGGCCGGGCCCTCGGCCGACCCGCTGGCGCCGCGCCCTCCCCAGCTCCGCACCCGCGCCAAGTCGGTGATCTGGCTCTTCATGAATGGCGGCCCGAGCCAGGTGGACACCTGGGACTACAAGCCGGAGCTCATCCGGCAGCACGGCCAGGAGCTGCCCGGCTTCGACAAGAAGACCGGCTTCTTCACCGAGTCGGTGGGGCCCCTCATGAAATCGCCCTTCGCCTGGGCGCAGCACGGCCAGAGCGGCACCTGGGTCAGCGACCTCTTCCCGCACCTTTCCCGCCATGTGGACAAGATGGCCTTCCTGCATTCCTGCCACACCGAGTCCAACAACCACAGCCCGGCCCTCTTCATGATCAACACGGGCTCGACGCGCATGGGGTTCCCGTGCGTCGGCTCGTGGATGACCTACGGCCTGGGCAGCCAGAGCCGCGACCTCCCCTCCTTCGTGGTGATGAGCGACCCGCTCGACCGCGGATTGCCCAAGGGCCATGCCAGCAACTGGGGCGCCGGATTCCTCCCGAGCGTGTACCAGGGCACGTGGCTGCGTCCCAAGGGCGACCCGATCGACAACCTGCACCGGCCGGCCGGCATGGACGCCGAGGCCCAGCGCGCGCAGCTCGACCTCATGCGCTCGCTCAACCAGCACCACCTGGCGCAGGCCGGGTCCGGGGGGGAGCTGGGCGCGCGCATCGAGAGCTTCGAGCTGGCCTACCGCATGCAGACCGCCGCGCCCGAGGCCTTCGACATCCAGAGCGAGCCCGCGCATCTGCAGCGCCTGTACGGGTTGGACCAGGCGCACTGCAAGCACTTCGCCGCGCAGTGCCTCATGGCCCGTCGCATGGTCGAACGTGGCGTGCGCTTCGTTCAGATCTACTCCGGCGGCATGGACAACCAGCGCAGCTGGGACGGCCACGAGGACCTCGTGGGCAACCACCGGGGGTTTGCCCGCGAGACCGACCAGCCGATCGCCGGGCTGCTGGCCGACCTCGAGCAGCGGGGCCTGCTCGACGAGACCCTGGTGATCTGGGGCGGCGAGTTCGGCCGCCTGCCCGTCTCGCAGAAAGGCGGCAACCCCGGCCGCGACCACAACCCCCACGCCTTCACCTACTGGCTGGCCGGCGGCGGGGCGCGCGGCGGGGTCCATCACGGGCAGACCGATCCCTTCGGCCACAAGGCGGCGGTGGACAAGGTCAGCGTCAACGACCTGCACGCGACCATCCTGCACCTCATGGGGCTGGACCATGAGCGGCTCACCTTCTTCACCAACGGGCGCAACTTCCGGCTCACCGACGTGGCGGGCGATGTGGTGCGGTCGGTCGTCGCCTGAGCGGGAACCCCACCGGATCCTTGGCGGGATCAACACCGGCATTGGATTCGCAGCGATTCGGGATCATCTTTGGCCGGACTTTGGCGGGGAACGGCCTGGAAGCCACGCCCCGCCTCGCCCGGGTCCTGACGTCCCACCGATTCCATGTCCCTGAAACGCACCCCCCTCTTCGCAGCGCATCAGCAACTCGGCGGCAAGCTCATCGAGTTCGGCGGCTGGGAGATGCCGGTCCAATACACCTCCATCGCCCTGGAACACCACGCCGTACGCCAGGCGGCCGGCCTCTTCGACATCAGCCACATGGGCGAGGTGTGGTTTGAGGGTCCCCGCGCGCTGGAATTCCTCAACGGCCTGCTCACCAACGACCTGCGCAAGCTTGCCATCGGCCTCGGGCAGTACACCCACCTGTGCCTGGAAAGCGGCGGGACGATCGACGACCTCTACGCCTACCGGGTGGGCGCCGAGCGCTTCCTGCTGGTGATCAACGCGGGCCGGATCGACGCCGACGTGGCCTGGCTGGAGACCCGCTGGAGGGCCTTCCCCGGGCGCGCGGACGTCCGCATGGATCATGTCTCGGAAACGACTGGAGCCCTGGCCCTCCAGGGTCCCCGGGCCGTCGAGTTCATCGACACCCTCTTCCCTGGCCCTGCGCTTGAGGGCGCGACCGGCGTGCTCGCCTCGGCGCTCCAGAAGAACCAGATCGGCCGCTGGGATCGGGCCGGCCAGCCGGTCTGGGTCGCCCGCACCGGCTACACCGGCGAAGACGGCTTCGAGATCGTGGCATCCAACGCCCTCCTCGAACCCCTTTGGAACGACACCCTCGCCGCCGGCGCGGCCGTGGGCATCCGCCCCTGCGGGCTTGGCGCCCGTGATACCTTGCGCACCGAGGTCTGCTATCCCCTCTATGGGCACGAACTCGACGAGCAAACCTCCCCCATCGAGGCCGGCCTGGGGGTCTTTGTCGCCTGGGACAAGGGCGACTTCATCGGGCGCACGGCCCTGCTGCAGCAGAAGGAACTCGGTCCATCCAAGAAGTGCGTCGCCTTCCGGATGACGGAGAAGTCGGCCCCACCCCGCCCGGGCTACCCGGTGATCTCGGCAGAGGCCCCCGTCGGCACCGTCGTCAGCGGCACCCAGAGCCCCACTCTGAATGCCGGCATCGGGATGGCCTATGTGCCACCCGCCCTTGCCGCCCCCGGAACTCCCCTGCACATCGAGATCCGGGGCCGGCGCTTCGCCGCCGAGGTGGTCAAGAAGCCCTTCTACCGCAGGATTTGACGACAGCGCTGGGCCGGGGCGGTTTCACGGCAGATTAGCCTCCATTCTTGAAGGCCATTGCCTGGTCGGAGAGCGCCCCCTGCCGGGCGCACACACAAAAAACGCCGGGAGCCCTCAAAGCCCCGGCGTTTGGGAGAAATCGAAGACCGGCGCCCTCAGTGGGCAAACTGGAGGTTCGACGCCAGACCGAAGAGGTTCAGCGTCCGGATGAGGATCCAGGTCAGGTCGAACTGATACCAGCGCAGGCCATGCCGGGCCGACTGCGGATGGGCGTGGTGGTTGTTGTGCCAACCCTCGCCCAGGGACACCACGGCCACCGCCGCATTGTTGCGGCTCTCGTCGCGGGTCTTGAACGGCCGCGTGCCCCACAGGTGGCAGATCGAGTTGACGCTCCAGGTCGCATGGTGGCCCATGAACACACGCGCCAAGCCGCCCCAAAGGAAGCCGGTCAAGGCCCCCATCCACGACTGGGTGATGAGGCCGCCCAGGATGCCGGGCAGCACCAAACCGCCGACCGCCCACCAGACGAACCCGCGATGCACCACGCGTGCCACGGGATCCTTGGAGAGGTCAGGAAGGCTGCGGACGGTCATGGCGTCGGCGCCGCGGAACATCCAGCCCATGTGGGCGTGCCAAAACCCGAGCATCAGGCCCTTCATGCCATCGCCGTGCTCGTGCGGGGAGTGCGGGTCGCCGGCGACGTCGCTGTGCTGATGGTGCCGGCGGTGGGTGGCCACCCAGAAGAACAGCGGCCCCTGCACCGCCATGGATCCGGCGATGCCGAACAGGGCTCGGATGAAGCCCGGGCAGGTGAAGCTCCGGTGGGTGAAGAGGCGGTGGTAGCCACCGGTCACCCCGAAGCCCGCGATCAGGTACATGACCACGAAGAGAATGACATCCACCGGGCGGAGGATGCGGTTCCAGGCAAGACTGGCGGCCACCATGAAACCGATCCATGGGACCAGCACGGCCACGAGCGTGAAGATCTGGGTGCGACGTACGCCCGCACCCGGGGACGTTGAATCATTCGGACGGCTCACTCGGGGCAGGTTGCGGGCGCAGGAGGTCGAAAACGAGATTTTTCATCAAAAAGTTCGCTCCTCAAGCCGGTCTGGCGGGAGGCGGTGGCGCCCCCTGCCTCCAAGGACCGCCCGGAGGCCCCACGGGGTTTCACCTTCCGGGTCGGCCAATCCCGCCGTCGTGAACCGGAAGGCGCCGCGCGGCCTCCGCAGCCGGGCCGATCCGCCCCGGACCCATGCCTGTCCCCCCTCCCGGTGAGACACTTTCACACCCCGGCCGCCGTCGGGTGCACCCAGGGGCTGCGGTAGGGCCGGGCCAGCAGCGCATTGGCCTCGGCGTCGCCGATCACGGTGTGCGAGGCCGGATCCCAGCGCAGGGTCCGCCCCCCGAGCTTGTGGGAGAGGTTGGCCAGGATGCACGAAGCCGTGGAAATGTGACCCTGCTCGATGTCCGCCACCGGCTTGGCCCCGCTGCGGCGGCAATCCAGCAAATTGCGCATGTGGGCCCGGATGGCCGGGGCGCAGTGCTTCTCCAGATCCTTCTCCGTCTGGTCCTCCGGGTACTTGTCGAGTTCCATGCCCACGTCCTTGTGGATGGGGTTCCCGTTGCCCTGGGGGGTGAAGTCGTAGCCGAACACGCTCGCCTTGAGGGTGCCCTTGTCGCCGTAGAACGTCGCGCTCCAGGGGTATTTCGGATCGCCGCCCTCGCCCCAGGTCCGGTGGGTCCAGCGCACCTGCAGGTTGCCGAAATCGAAGGTCGCCGCCTGGGTGTCGGTGATGTTCGCCCGGCTGGCCGTGTCCACCAGGATCCCGCCGTTGGAGCTGACCGAGACCGGCCAACCGAGGTCCATCATCCAGCGGACCGTGTCGAGCATGTGGATGCACATGTCGCCCACGATGCCGTTGCCATACTCCATGAACGCCCGCCACCCCCGCGGGTGCACCATCTTGTTGTACGGCCGCATGGGCGCCGGGCCGGTCCACATCTCGTAGTCGAGCCACTCCGGCGGCGCGGTGTCGGGCGCGCTGGCCAGCGTGTCGCGGGCGCGCATGTGCCAGTAGCAGCAGATCTCCACCGTGCCAATGGTGCCCAGCTTGCCCTCGCGCAGGATCTGGTCGCGGGCCTCGACCAGGTGCGGCGTGCTGCGGCGCTGGGTGCCCACCTGCACCGTCCGGCCGTACTTGCGGGCCGCCGCCAGCATCGCCTGGCTCTCCACGATGTCCACGCCCGTGGGCTTCTGAACGTAGATGTCGGCACCCGCCTTGCAGGCCTCGATCATGGGCAGCGCGTGCCAGTGGTCCGGGGTGCCGATGAGCACCACGTCCAGGTCCTTCTCGGCGAGCATCTTCCGGTAGTCGGAGTACATCCGGGGCTGCTTGCCCGACTTCTGGCGCTGGGCCACCAGCGTTGCGGCATCGGCGAGCATCCGGCGATCCACGTCGCAGAGCGACACCACGTCCACCGGGGCCACCTGGATCAGGCGAAGGAGGTCGCACTTGCCGTACCATCCCGTGCCGATCAGGCCCACTCGAAGGGATTTTTCCTGGGCGAAAGTCGTCGGAACGAAGGTCGCGGCCGACAAGGCGGCCCCAGCCTGGAGGAACGAACGGCGTGTCATGCCCCTGTGCTAGACCTTCGGGCCCGCCGACTCAAGCCCCGGCTGCCCCGCCTACCCCCAAACTGTGAACCTGTCATTTTGTCGATGCCCCGCCCAACCCACCCGGATTCCACACATTGAACCTGTCACCCTGTCGATGTCGGCATCCGCTCCGAGCGCGGGAACGGTCGCCCAGTCGGTCGCCGCAGGGCCAAACCAGCCCCCCTGACCATGAACCTGTCACCCAGTTGGGCTTGGAAACGCGGACGACTGAAATCGTCCCCAAGGGATTGCCGGCGCGGGAGTTTGCTGGCACTCAACATATCATCCCATCAGGATTGAATGATTTGATTCTTGATTCCCCGGCAAAACCTCCCACACTCACCTGTGCATGATCCGGCACATCCACGAGATCCATCGTGAGAACACGGAACGGGGTCGCCCCTCGTACTCGATCGAGTTTTTTCCGCCCAAGACCGAGGACGGCGAGCGGGCCCTGTTCGAAAAGACCCTGCCCGCCCTGCTGGCGGCCCGGCCGGATTACTGCTCTGTGACCTATGGTGCGGGTGGTTCCACGCGCGAGAAGACCCTGGGCATTGTCGAACGCCTCCAGCGCGACTTCGACCTGACGACGATGATGCACCTGACCTGCGTGAACGCCTCCAAGGCCGAGCTGGGCTCGGTGGTCCAGGAGGCCAAGGCGCGTGGCGTGAAGAACATCCTCGCCCTGCGGGGGGATCCTCCCGGTGGGACCGGCGAGTGGGTGGCGACCGAGGGCGGTTTCCATTACTCCGCGGAGCTGGTGGCCTACCTCCGCGACCTCGGTGGGGTGTCGATCGGCACGGCGGGATTCCCCGAGGGCCACATCGCCCAGACCGGCGGAAAACTTCAGGACTGGCGACACCTGGCCGACAAGATCTGGCAGGGAGCCCACTTCGTGGTGACCCAGTTGTTCTTCAACAACGACGACTACTTCACCATGCGCGACCACCTCTCCAAGACGCTTGGCGTGGACGTCCCGCTCATCCCCGGGCTCCTGCCGGTGCTCTCGCGCAACCAGACCAAGAAGTTCACGGCGATGTGCGGGGCCAGCCTCCCGGCGTCCTTCGTTTCCCGTCTCGACGCGCTGGGGGATGACGATGCGGCCGTCACCGCCTTCGGCATCGACTACTGCACCCGCCAGATCCAGGAACTGATCCGCGGTGGGGCCCCGGGCGTGCATTTCTACACGCTGAACAAGGCCCACTCCACGGTGCAAATCCTAGAGAACCTCGGGCACGCGTGACGGCCCCGACCCACCGGCGCTCCCCCCGACCCACCGGATCCCCGGTGCGCTCACGCTGCCTCGCCCTGCTCCCCATCGTGTTCTCGCCCCCCTTGTCCCTGCCCATGTCCCCGTTCCCGACCATGACCCGAATGATCCGCCTCCTGCCCCTGCTGCTCCTGACGGGACTGTCGTCCCTTCGCGCCGAATCGGAGTGGCGTCCATGGCTCGACAAGATCACCGCCCGCCTCGGCAACAGCCTGACCCCGGCCCAACGGTCGGGCCTTGGGCAACCGCCCGTGCGGAGTGTCACGGGCAAGACACCGGCCTTGGAAACCATGGGCAAGCAGGTGGTGGTGAGCGACGCCGCCCTCGACCTTTGGGGCCGCCTCGCCACCGCCATCGGTCGGGACAACCGGGTGCCCGGCTACCTCGCAGAATACCTGCGTCGCTGCACCGAGACTCCGGATGGGGTGCCCGCCCTGCCCGACCCGTCCGAGATCCCATCCAAGAAAGCCCGCAAGCCGGTGACGGACGACCGGAACCAGCAACTGACCGCCTTCAACCAACTGGCCGCCACGCTGGTGGCCACCGAGTTGGTCCGGGCCAGCCTTGGCGGCTCCACTGAACCGGGCGCCCGCACCGACGCGCTCGCGCTGGAGACCCTGCGCGAAGGCACCCGCCTGGCGGCCCGCAGCGGATACACCTCCGAAGCCCTCCAGAGTCTGGTCGCTGCCCTGCCCGCCGGCGCCCCGGCGCCCGCCTGGTCCCAGTCCTTCCTGCCCCCGAAGACCCTCGGGCCCGCCCTCGCCAAGGAGATCAAGAAGGTCGAACGCAAAGCATTGGGACGATGACCGGGACGCCGGCCTTTCGAAGGCCACCGCGAAGAAACTTCGCCTTCCGCCTTGCCGCTGAGCCCGTCATCCCCTATCACTTTGCTCCTCGGGATCGCGGGGTGGAGCAGCCCGGTAGCTCGTCAGGCTCATAACCTGAAGGTCCTAGGTTCAAATCCTAGCCCCGCAACCAACTTTCAGGCCGTTTCCTCCACCGGAAACGGCCTTTTTGCTGACCCCATCCGGCTCATCAACCCGAGCTGCGGGAACCCCGGGTTCCAACCCGAGCTGAAAAGGGCCCCGATTTTCGGACCACGGCCCAAGTCCCGGCTTTCTGGGTCTGATCGACGACATCGCGGTCGGAACGATGAAGACCATCCACATCGACGAGGAAGCGGGAGGCTTTTGTCGCTTGACTAATCAATATCAAGAACTGACCCCTTTCTCGTCTTCGATCTGGTGATCCGGGGCCTGAAGGCCTCGCCGACGCGGGAACTCGACGAGGATCACATCCTCGGCCAATTGGCCCTAACCTTCCCGCGGGAACGCCCGCAGCGGATCCTGCACACCCTGGTCTTTTGGGCCAGCTACACCGACCTCTTCCGCTACAGCGCACCGCGCCGGGTGCTGCACGGACTGAGCGGCGGTCCGGCGACCGGAACGAAGACCGCCGCCGA
>VHCX01000014.1 GCA_016871615.1 Verrucomicrobiota bacterium | reverse complement strand
CACCGGGTCCCTCGCCAACCCATCCCTCCGGACCCCATCGGACGCCCCGTGAACCCCCTGCAACATCTCCTTCTCGCCCTGCTCCGGGTCTACCGTTGGGTGGGTTCCCCGATGAAGCGGTTCCTCCTCGGTCCCGGGTCGGGTTGCCGGTTCGTGCCGACCTGCTCGGTCTACGCCCAGGAGGCCATCGGCAGGCACGGCGCGGGTCGCGGCTCGATCCTCTCCCTCGGTCGGTTGTGCCGTTGCCACCCCTGGGGCGGATGCGGCGAGGACCCCGTTCCCCCGTCCCCGTCGTCCCCGGGCCCGGGTCCGTCCGCGCAGGCTCCGTTGCCGGGCGTCGCCTCGGCGCGCATCCGGCCGGTGGCCTGTCCGTGAAACCCTCCATCCACGCCTTCCCTCCCTCTTCCCCCAGACCATGGACCGCAAAGGTATCGCACTGATCGTCGCCTGCATCGCCGGCATGATCGGCCTCAAGTACGTGGCCGACGTCATCTGGCCCACGCCGACCGGTGCCCGGCCCCTGCCGACGGCGCCGGCCGCCTCCACCAACGCCGCGGCCTCGCGGGTCAACGCCCCTCCCGCCAGTTCCGCCCAGCCGGCGCCGGCCCTGCCTGCCGGCCCGGTCGCCATGCCCGCCCTCAGCGCGGCCGAGGAGACCCTGTTCCTCGAGAACGACCTGCTCCGCATCACCTTCACCTCCCGAGGAGGAGGCGCCCGCCTGATGGAGCTCAAGCGGCATCCGGCCTCGGTCGACTGCAGCGACAGTTCCGCCCGAGGGGTGCCCTCGGCGTTGAACCGGTTCGCCGCCCTGCCCGCCCTCACCCTTGGGGCCGGCCCCCTGACCGGTGACGGCCTCTTCCAATTGAGCCGCTCCGGCCCGGGCATCCGCGCCGAGAAGGCGCTGACCAACGGCCTCCGGGTCTCCCAGGAATGGAGTCTCTCCAACGGGTACTTCTTCGAGACGGTGGTAACGGTCGAGAACCGCGGGACCGCCCCGGTGAGCGTCCCCGCCCACGACTACGTGGTCGGAGCCGCCACGCCGATGGACCGCCATGACATGGCCGAGGTGCAGGGGGCGTACTGGTTCGACGGCGAGAAGGCCGAGCAGATCAACCGGGCCTGGTTCGCCAATGCCACGCTGGGATGTTCGAGCATCAGCACCCCGCGCTCGGAGTTCACCGGCGGCTCGAGCAACCTCGTCTGGGCCGCCGTCCACAACCAGTTCTTCTCGCTCATCGTCCAGCCCGCACGTTCCCCGGCCGGTTTACGGGTCGTCGACATGCCGCTTCCGAAGCCCACGCGGCCGGAGTTGGATGCCGACGGCCGGCTCAATCCCGACCCGCATGCCTACCACACGGCCCTGACCTACCCGGCCGAGATCCTGGGCCCGGGCCAGTCGACGACCCGCCGGTACACGGTCTACGCCGGCCCCAAGGAGTACCGCCAGCTCAAGACCAGCGACAAGCAGCTGGATCTGGTCATGGACTTCACCGGGATCACCGGGTTCTGCGCCAAGGCCCTGCTGCTGCTGCTCAATGCCGTCCATTCGCTGATCCCCTCCTACGGTGCGTCCATCGTGGTGCTCACCATCCTCATCAAGCTGGCGTTCTGGCCGCTGACCAACGCCAGCACGCGCTCCATGAAGCGCATGGCAGCCCTGCAGCCGCAGATGAACGCCATCCGGGAGAAGTACAAGAACGACCCGGCCAAGATGAACCAGAAGACCATGGAGTTCATGAAGGAGCACCGGCTCAACCCCATGGCGGGGTGTTTGCCCCTCCTTCTGACCTTCCCCGTGTTCATCGGGTTCTTCTTCATGCTGCGGACGGCCATCGAGCTGCGGGGCGAGAGCTTCCTGTGGTGCTGCGACCTCTCGCGCCCCGACAGCGTCTACGTCGTGCCCGGCCTGGGCTTCTTCCCGCTCCTGGGCATCCAGGGCATCGGCCTGCCCCTCAACATCATGCCGCTGCTGTACCTGGCGACGGCCTGGTGGCAGTCGACCCTGACGCCGATGTCGCCCCAGATGGACCCGGTGCAGCAGAAGATGCTCAAGTACATGCCCGTGTTCTTCGGGGTGCTCTTCTACAACTACTCGGCCGGCCTGACGCTGTACTGGACGACCCAGAATCTGATGACCATCCTTCAGACCAAGATCACCAAGGCGAGCGAGGGTCCCGGGACCGGTGCCGCAGGCACTGTCGTCGCGCCCGTCCAGCCCGGACGCCGCAAGGGATCCGCCTGATTTCCCATGAGTGCCAAAGACACCCTCTGCCAGATGCTCAAGACCCTCGGGTTCGAGGCCACGGTCACCGAGCAGGACTACGAGGACATGCTCCTCCTGGACATCCAGACCAACGAACCCAACCGGCTCATCGGCCGGCAGGGCCAGACGCTGGGGGAGATCCAGTACCTGCTCAATCGGATCCTCCACAAGGGCGACGACTCGGTGCCGAGGGTGATGCTCGACGTCGGAGGCTACCGGCGCGAGGCTCGCGAGCAGTTGGCCAAACGGGCCCTTGAACTGGCCGACAAGGTGCGCCGCTATGGCGACATCATGGAGATGGAGCCGATGAACGCCTACGACCGGCGCATCGTCCACCAGGCCCTCAAGTCGGATCCCGACATCGAGACCCACAGCGTGGAGGTTGATGGCAGCGAGAAAAAGGTGATCCTGCTGCGGCCCCGCCGCAACGCCGCTCCGTCCACGGCCACCTGACGGCCGGCCAGCCAAGGGTCCGCCGGGGCGGGGGCGGACGATCGGTCGACGGTGTCCCGTCCTGTCCCTCACCTTGACTCCGGGCCGTCCTGCGTCGATATCTGCCCGACAACCATGGTGTGCCAGTTCTGCAAGTCGAAGGAGGCGACGGTCCACGTGACCGAGATCGCCGACAACAAGGTCAAGAAGGTCGACGCCTGCGCCGTCTGCGCGAAGGAGAAGAACTACAACGACCCCGCCGCCTTCGCCATCGCCGACCATCTGCTCGGCCTGGGCGCGGCCCAGAAGATGGAGGAGGCCTCCGAGGCCGTGGGGGCCCTCTCCTGCGACCAGTGCGGGTACACGCAGGCCGACTTCAAGAAAAGCGGCCGGCTCGGGTGCGCCCGCTGCTACGACATCTTCTCCGAGGGTCTCGATTCGGTGCTCAAGACGATGCACAAGGACACCCGACACCGGGGCAAGGTGCCCGTGTCCGTCAAGCGCGCCGCCTCCGGGGTCCAGCGCCTCCAGCGCCTCAACCGCGACCTGCAGAAGGCTGTCGCCCAGGAGGATTTCGAGACCGCGGCGCGCCTTCGCGACGAGATTAAGGCCTTCAAGGCCTCCGAATAGAGGCACCCCAACCGAGGCCCCCAAACCGAGGCCCCTCAACAGGCCGCCATTCGCCCCCGTGAGCATCCTTGAATTCCTCATCCCCGCCTCCGAGGCCTGCCTCCGCGGCGGGCCCAACGACCGCATCGTGCTCTCGAGCCGGGTGCGGCTGGCGCGCAACCTCACCAACGTACCGTTCCCGAGCCATTCCAAGAAGGCCGACCGCCTCCGGGCCTTCGAGACCCTCATGCCGGCCGTCAAGTCGCTCCCGCAGCTCGGCGGCGACATCTTTTACGAGTCGATGGACCGCCTGCCGGCACTCGACAAGCAGCTCCTGGTGGAGCGGCACCTCATCAGCCGGGAGCACGCCGCCAAGAACGCTGGCAGCGGCATCGTGCTCAACCGCCAGGAGGATCTCTGCGTGATGGTCAACGAGGAGGATCACCTGCGCATGCAGGCCCTCCGGCCGGGCCTCCAGCTCCGGCAGGCCTGGACGGCGATCGACGCCGTCGACTCCGCCCTGCAGGAGCGGGTGGAGTTCGCCTTCGCCGAGCGCTACGGCTTCCTGACGGCCTGCCCGACCAACCTCGGCACGGGCATCCGCGTCAGCGCCATGCTCCATCTGCCGGGCCTGGTGCTGGCCGAGCAGATCAACCAGATCATCCAGGCCGTCAACAAGCTGGGCCTGGCCGTGCGCGGCCTCTACGGCGAGGGCACCGAGGCCCTGGGCAACGTCTTCCAGGTGTCCAACCAGATGACCCTTGGCGAGCCCGAGGGCGAGATCGTCGAGCGGATCAACAAGGTGCTCCTGCAGATCATCGAGCACGAGGAGAATGCCCGCCTCTCCCAGATGGAGAAGAAGCCGGCTGTGCTCCTCAACCACATCGGCCGCGCCTACGGAGTGCTCTCCAACAGCTGGAGCATCTCCTCCAAGGAGGCGATGAACCTCGTCAGTTTCCTGAGGCTTGGCGTCGACCTGGGTGTCTTCGGCCCCACGCCGAAGTCGCTGACCGACGAACTGTTCCTCCGAAGCCAGCCGGCCCATCTGCAACTGGCCCACCCGCTGCGCGAGAAGCTCGGCTCCGACGAACGCGACCTGTTCCGGGCCCAGATGCTCCGCGAGCGCACGGCGATCATTCCCAAGCCCGATCCCCAGGCCCTGTTGGGCCGGCGCGACAAAGAGTCGCCCGAATAGCCCAGTCTGAGCCGTGGGACGAGACCATTGGCCTCGTCGTCGAATCGTTCGCCCCGGTCGCATCGGCTCGACCGGGCGCATCGCCGTCACTGCTGACCCGTTGAGGATGGCGGGCTGGTCAACAGCCTGGTCAACAGCCAAGGGCCCGAGCCGGGGCCTTCACCGAGATTCGGTGGGGGCACCCCGGGGTCCAATGCGCCGTGGCTCCATCGATCAGGAAACCGATCCTGGGCCGATCACTCCGGCAATCGGATGCCCAGCTTCTGGGCGGCCTGCATCACGTCCTTGTCGCCCCGGCCCGACAGGTTGACCACGATCACCTGGTCCTTGCCCAGGGTCGGCGCCCGCTGGATGGCCCCGGCGACCGCATGCGCGCTTTCCAAGGCCGGGATGATGCCCTCGAGCTTGGCCAGCCGCAGGAAGGCGTCCAGGGCCTCGGTGTCGGTCGCGTAGCCGTACTCCACGCGGTTGCGGTCCTTGAGCCAGGCGTGTTCCGGGCCGACCGCCGCATAGTCGAGGCCGGCGCTGACGCTGTGGGTGAGCTGGATCTGCCCGAACTCGTCCTGGAGGATGTAGCTGCGGGTGCCTTGGAGCACGCCCAGCGAGCCTCCTTGGAAGCGGGCGGCGTGCTTCTCCGGCGCGATGCCCTCGCCGCCGGCCTCCACGCCCAGCATCTTGACCGACGGGTCGTTGAGGAACGGATAGAACAGCCCGATGGCGTTCGAGCCGCCGCCCACGCAGGCGATGAGCAGGTCCGGGAGGCGCTTCTCGCGCTCGAGGATCTGGGCCCGCGCCTCGTCGCCGATCACGCGGTGGAAGTTGCGCACCATGACGGGGTAGGGGTGGGCCCCGTAGGCCGTGCCGAGGATGTAGTGGGTCGAGCGCACGTTGGTGACCCAGTCGCGCATGGCCTCGTTCACCGCCTCCTTGAGGGTCTGCTGGCCGGCCTTCACGGGCACCACCTCGGCCCCGAGCATCTTCATGCGGTAGACGTTGAGTTCCTGCCGCTTGCAGTCGACCGCGCCCATGTAGATCACGCACTTCATGCCGAACATGGCCGACACCGTGGCCGTGGCGACGCCGTGCTGGCCGGCACCGGTCTCGGCGATGATGCGGGTCTTGCCCATCCGCCGTGCCAGCAGCACCTGGCCCATGGCGTTGTTGATCTTGTGGGCGCCGGTGTGCAGCAGGTCCTCGCGCTTGAGGTAGATGCGCGCCCCGCCGAGCGAGCGGGTCAGGCGCTCGGCGAAGTACAGCGGGGTGGGCCGGCCGACGAACTCGCGCAGGTAGTAGTCCAGCTCGCGCTGGAACTCCGGGTCCTGCTGCGCCCGCCAGTACTCGTCCTCGAGCTGCTGAAGCGGGTGGACGAGGGTCTCGGGCACATAGCGCCCGCCGAACGGCCCGAAGTGGCCGGTGGTGTCGGGCATGGACGGCGAGGCGAAGTCGATGTCGGAGGTCATGGTCGGTCGTTTCCGGAAAGGGTGGGCCCTCGTGGGGCCGGCCGTCATCGGTCGTGGCGGCGCGGCGGCGCCAGCGAGGTCAGCGGCAGGGAGGGGTGGTTCTGGGCGAAGTAGCCGAGCGACCACTCGCTGGGGAAGAGGATCACCGGGTTCGAGTCCAGGTCGAAGGCGAATCGGGCGCCGGTGGGCAGCGCGATGGCGTCCAGCGACTCCGGCGCGGTCCCGGCCGGCAGCCATCGCACGGCGGTGAAGGGCGCGCTCTCGCGGCGGGTCTCGGCGTTGTACTCGGTCTCCAGGCGGTATTGCAGCACCTCGAACTGCAGCGGGCCGACCGCCGCCAGAAGGGGCACCCGGCTGGCCGTGTCCTTGAGGTGGAAGGCCTGCGCCACGCCCTCGAGCAGCAACTGGTCGAGTCCCTGGCGGAACTGCTTGAACTTCGCCGTGTTCGGGTTGTGGAAGTATTCGAAGACCTCGGGCGTGAAGCGCGGGATCTCGTCGAACCGGATCGCCGGGTCGGTGCTGAGGGTGTCGCCGATGCCGAAGCCGTCGTGGCCCACCAGCCCGATGATGTCCCCGGGATAGGCCTCGTCCACGGTCTCCCGCTCGTTGCCGAAGAGCTTGTGCGAGGAACTCAGGCGGACCTTCCGGCCCGACTGGACGTGGAACACGGTCATGTCGCGCTCGAACCTGCCGCTCACGATGCGTACGAAGGCGATCCGGTCGCGGTGCTTCGGATCCATGTTGGCCTGGATCTTGAAGATGAAGCCCGAGAACTGCAGATGTTCCGGGGTGATGAGACGACCGTCGTTCACGTGTGTGCGGAGAGTGGCCCCGCCCGCCCCGCCTGACAATTGCGGGCTTTCAGCCCGGCCCGATCGGGAGGCCCGGCCTCCCGGGCTGTCGCGCCCCGGGGCAACCGGCCGGCAAGCTTCCGGTGCGCCGAGGTCAGGGGTAGCGCCTCGAGTTCGGCCGGCCCGGCCCATAGCCAGGTGCCGGTCGACCCGTCGGTCACTCCTCCGGGGGGGTGGTCCAGTCGGGCCAGCAGCACCCGCTGGGTGATCCGGTAGCGCGTGATGGCGTGGCGCAGGTCGGGTAGCGCCTCCCAGGCTCCCGGTTGGACGCCCAGATGGCGGCTGAGCACCGGCCCGGGCGCCTCGTCGGCGCCGGTTTCCCAGCTGGGGAACTCCCAGAACCCGCGGTTCACGCCGGGCTCCTCGCGGAGCCTCAGCAGGAAGCGCCCCCCGTGCTCCAGGACGCCCGTCGCGAAATATCTCGGCGTGGGGGGCACCCTCGGCGGCAGCTGGGGAAAGCGCCCGGGTTCCCCGAGGCGGCGGGCCCGGCATCCCGACGAGACCGGGCAGGCCGCGCAGTCCGGGTTCTTCCCCGGGGTGCACACCGTCGCCCCGAGTTCCATGAGGGCCTGGTTCAGGCGCGAACACCGGGCCTGGCCCAGTCCATCGCTCCGGTGGGCGGTCCTGACCAGGCGGCCGCCCAGGTCCCACAGGTGGCGGTTCACGATCCTCGACTTCGGGTCGCCCTCGATGGCGAAAAGCCGGGTGAGCACCCGCATGACGTTGCCGTCGAGCAGGGGCTCGGGCAGGTCGAATGCGATCGAGGCGATGGCTCCGGCGGTGTAGGGCCCGATGCCGGGCAGGGCCCGCAGTGCGGACACCTCGCTCGGGAAGACCCCGCCCAGCTCGGTGACCATGCGACGGGCGGCGTCCTGGAGGTTTCGGGCCCTCGAATAGTATCCGAGCCCCTCCCACAATTTCAGCACCTCGTCGGTCGGGGCGGCGGCCAGCGCATGCACTCCCGGGAGCCGCTCCATCCAGCGGGTCCAGTAGGCGATCACCGTCTGCACCTGGGTCTGCTGGAGCATCACCTCGGACACCCAGATGGCGTAGGGATCGCGTGTCCGCCGCCAGGGCAGGTCGCGGGCGTTCCGGTCGAACCAGTCGACAAGGCTCCGGACCGTGCCGACCAGGTCTCCTGCGTCAATCGTGCCGTCCGAATCCGCCGGTCCCAAGGCCATTCCGGGCGAGGCTCGCAGGCTGCAGGCCCGGGTTCCAGCACGGGTTGTCGGCGCGCTGGCCCTCCGGCGCTGCCGGACCGTTGGCAGGCGGCGGGCCCAGCGGGGCAGGCGGCTCAATTCAGGCTCGACAGCGCACCGGTCCACCGGATCACGGTGGAACATGACCTGTCACACCGCGACCCTGACCCCGGAGCAGTCCGGGCGCCTCGAGGAGCACCTGCGTTCCGGCGGATACCGGCTGCGCGAGGTCCCGCACGCCTGTGTCAGCGGCGTGAAGCCCGACCTCAACGTGACGCTCTACCGGAGCGGCAAGATGGTCGCGCAGGGCAAGGGCACCCGGGAGTTCGTGGAGTTCGTCCTGGAACCGGAGATCCTTGGCGCGGCCCGGATCGGCTATGAGGCGGTCCTCGACCCGAGCCTGATGGAGCCCCGAATCGGCGTGGACGAGTCGGGCAAGGGCGACTTTTTCGGACCCCTCTGCGCCGCCGCCGTCTACGTCAACGCCACGGTGCTCGAAGCCTGGAAGTCGGCCGGTATCCGCGATTCGAAGACCGTCGGCAGCGATGCGGCGATCGCCCGGCTCGATGCCGTGATCCGTGGCACTCCGGGATGCCAGGTGAGCGTGATCGCCATCGGCAACGAGGCCTACAACCGGCTCCACGAACGTCACGGCTCGGTCAACACGGTGCTGGCCTGGGGCCATGCCCGCGCCATCGAGAACCTGCTCGAGCGCGGCCCCCTGTTGGACCCGCCGCCGGTCCGCGCCGTCAGCGACCAGTTCGCCTCGAGCAAGACCACCGTGGAGCGCGCGCTCCTGCCCCTGGGACGGAGCCTGCCCCTCGTCCAGCGGCATCGGGCCGAGGAGGACATCGCCGTCGCGGCCGCGTCGATCGTCGCCCGGCACGAGTGCCTCGAGCGCCTCGGGCGCCTCGGGAAGGAGTTCGGCATGACGTTGCCACGCGGTGCCTCGGCCGCCGTCGAGCAGGCTGCCCGCGCCCTCGTCGCCAGCCACGGCGCAGGGGTCCTGCCGCGGGTCGCCAAGATGCATTTCCGCACGCGCCACCGTGTGCTGGGCGAGCCGGAACCCCCGTCGACTCCGTGGCACCCCGGCGGCCGGAAAGGCCCGTGAGACCGGGGCAGCCGCCGGGTCTCCAAGGGGCGTCCGGAAAAAACTTTCAGAAAAGTATTGAAGGTCCGGCTCGAAAGCATAAGCTCTGCCCCCCGTTTCTCACCTCCCGGTGAAAGACGAACCGCTCCGCCGAAAACCGAGTCGCCCGACGCGACAGGGAGTGATGGCGAGGCACACGAGGACATGCGTCCCGTGCAATGGAGTTTTTGCAGTGAAAACGTTTAGACCGCTTACGCCGTCCACACGGTATCTGACCGTGCAGGACTATTCGGACATCACGAAAGTGGGTCCGGAGAAGTCCTTGGTTTACACCAGGAAGAAGACAGGGGGCCGCAACAACTACGGCCGGGTGACCGTCCGTGCCCGCGGCGGCGGCCACAAGCAGAAGGTCCGCACCGTGGACTTCCGGCGCAACAAGATCGGCATCGAGGCCCAGGTCATCGCCGTCGAGTACGATCCGATCCGCAGCGCCCGCCTGGCCCTGCTGGAGTACGCCGACAAGGAGCGCCGCTACATTGTATGCCCCGACGGCCTGACCGTCGGCGCCACGGTGATGAGCGGCCCGAGCGCGCCGCCCAGCGTCGGCAACGCGCTGCCGCTCTCCAAGATCCCGGTGGGCATCGCCATCCACAACATCGAGATCATCCCGGGCAAGGGCGCCCAACTCGTCCGCTCGGCCGGTTCGTCGGCCACCCTGATGTCCCGCGACGCCGGCTACGCGCAGCTTCGCCTGCCCTCCGGCGAGATCCGCAAGTTCCACGAGGACTGCATGGTCACCGTCGGCTCGGTCGGCAACGCCCAGTTCGAGAACATCGTCCTCGGCAAGGCCGGCCGCGCGATCCACCGGGGCGTCCGCCCGCTCACCCGCGGCATGGCCCGCAACCCGGTCGACCACCCCAACGGTGGCGGCCAGGGCAAATCCAAGGGCGGTGGCGGTCGCCAGCACCTGGCCTCGCCGTGGGGCGTGCTCGCCAAGGGCTTCCGCACCCGCAAGAAGTTCAAACTCTCCAACCGGTTCATCGTGGTTCGTCGCGACGGCCGCCCAATGAAGCAAAAGTAAGCTGCTATGGCCCGTTCCCTCAAAAAAGGTCCGTTCATCGACGGCCATCTGCTCGCCAAGGTCGAGAAGGCCCAGGCCGTCAAGTCCAAGGCCCCCATCAAGACCTGGTCGCGCCGCTCGACCATCACGCCCGAGTTCGTGGGCCTCACGGTGAGCGTCCACAACGGCCGCGCCTTCAGCCCCGTCTTCGTGACCGAGAACATGGTGGGACACAAGCTGGGCGAGTTCGCCTTCACCCGGACCTTCAAGAAGCATGGCGCCCACACCGCCAAGGCCGAAGCCAAGTAGCCGCTAGTTCGAGCCACAAGCCACAAGCCACAAGCCTCAGGTCCCTCACCAAGGAAACGAAGCCATGGAAGTCCAGGCCATTCTAAAAAATTTCAGGATGTCACCGCAGAAGGTCCGCGAGGTCGTCCGCCAGGTCCAGGGCCTGCGCGCCGTCGATGCGCTCGCCGTGCTCAAGGTGGTGCCGCGCAAGTCGGCCCGGGCGGTCGCCAAGACCCTCGCGTCGGCCATCGCCAACGCCGAGAACAACCACGGCCTCAAGCCGGAGTCCCTCGTCGTGCACCGGGCCTACGCCCAGACCGCGGGAAGCATCAAGCGCTTCATCCCCAAGGCCCGCGGTTCGGCAGGGCCGATCCTCAAGCGGAGCAGCCACATCAAGATTATCCTCACCGACAACGAATAACATGGGCCAGAAAACCAATCCTATCGGTCTGCGTGTTCCCGTGAACCGCGAGTGGCGTTCCAAGTGGTACGCCAACAAGAAAGACTTCGGTGGTCTGCTCGTCGAGGACATCGCCATCCGGACGGTCCTCAAGAAGAAGCTGGGCTCGGCCGCGATCCCCAAGATCCACATCGAGCGCGCCGCCAACCGTTGCCGTGTCACCATCTTCACCGCCCGCCCCGGCGTCGTCATCGGCCGCAAGGGTTCCGAGATCGACAAGCTCAAGGAGGAACTCTCCAAGCTCACCGGCAAGGACGTCTACGTCGACATCCAGGAGGTCAAGAACGAGAAGGCCGACGCCCAGCTCGTGGCCGAGAACATCGTCGTCCAGCTCGAGCGCCGCATCGGGTTCCGCCGCGCCATGAAGAAGGCCGTCCAGGAAGCCCGCATGATGGAGGGTGTCGAGGGCATCAAGATCCGCTGCGCCGGCCGTCTGGGTGGCGCCGAGATCGCCCGTGTCGAGAAGTACCATGAGGGGCGTGTGCCGCTGCACACCCTCCGGGCCAACATCGACTACGGGTTCGCCGAGGCGAGCACCATGTACGGCAAGCTGGGGGTCAAGTGCTGGATCTGCAAGGGTGAGATGAAGAAGGCCGACCGTCCGGACCAGCGCCGGGGTGAGGGCCGTCGTCCCGACGAGGCAAGGCCCGAGGCCCTGCCGGTCAAGTGAGGCGGGTCCGCCGCGGCAGAGACCGTCAACCAACCACCAATTTTCTAGGAGACAGCTTATGGCAATGATGCCGGCAAGGGTAAAGTATCGCAAAATGCAGCGTGGCAGCCGCACCGGGCTGGCGTCCCGCGGCAACACCGTCGCCTTCGGCGAGTACGGGCTCCAGTCGCTCGAGCGCTGCTGGATGGACACCAAGCAGATCGAGGCGGCCCGCGTGGCGATCACCCGTTACATGAAGCGGCGCGGCAAGGTGTGGATCCGCATTTTCCCCGACAAGTCCTTCACCAAGAAGCCCCTGGAGGTCCGGATGGGCACGGGCAAGGGCGGTGTCGAGTCCTGGGTGGCGGTCATCCGCCCGGCCAGCGTGCTCTTCGAGGTGGATGGCGTGCCCGAGGCCATCGCCCGCGAGGCCATGCGCCTGGCGTCGACCAAGCTGCCGATTTCCACCAAGTTCATTTCACGCCACAAGAGGGGTTGAGGACGACCATGGCAAAAACCAATTTCAAAGACATGACGGCCGCCGAGATCGGCGCCAAGTGCCGCGACCTGCGGCAGGAGTTGTTCAACCTCCGCCTCCAGCAGGCCACCGCTCGGCTTGAGAAGCCCCACCGGATCCGGGACATCCGTCGCGAGGTCGCGCGCGGCGAGACCCAGATCAGCGAACTGAACCGAGTCCCGAAGAAATCCTGATTCATTTCCTTATCCGTATGTCACAGACATCCACAGAACGCGGACACCGGAAGGAGCGCATCGGCGAGGTCGTCTCCAACAAGATGGAGAAGACCATCGTCGTGAAGGTGGAGCGCCGCTTTCGCCATCCGCAGTACCGCAAGGTCGTCACGAGCTTCAAGAAGCTCTACGCCCACGACGAGACCAAGCGGGCCCAAGTGGGCGATCTGGTCCGCATCCAGGAGACACGCCCGCTCTCCAAGCTCAAGGCCTGGCGACTGGTCGATGTGCTCAACCCGGACGGGTCCGTCAAAAACTAGCCGAGCCATTTTTCCATGATCCAAATTCGTTCGAGCCTGGATGTCGCTGACAACACCGGTGCGAAGGTCGCCTGGGCGATCGGCGTGCTGGGCAGCAACCAGCCCTATGCCCACGTCGGGGACGTGATCAAGGTCCACATCAAGGAGGCCGCCCCGGACGGCACGGTGAAGAAGGGCGAGGTCCAGAACGCCGTCATCGTCCGCACCCGCCATCCCGTGCGCCGCAGCGACGGCTCCTACGTCCGCTTCGACCGCAACGCGGTGGTCATCATCGACAAGGAGAACAACCCCCGGGGCACCCGCATCTTCGGACCGGTGGCCCGCGAGCTGCGCGAGAAGCGCTTCATGAAGATCATCTCGCTCGCCCCCGAGGTGATCTGAGCCCGAAAAGCCCAAGATGCTCCAGAGCTCAAACGCCGAACCGCCCAAACGCCGAACCGCCAATTTTCCTCCCCACGAGAAGAACCGCCATGGCCACCAAATTTCACGTCAAGAAGGGTGACGACGTCGTCGTCATCACCGGCTCCGCCAAGGGCCGCCGGGGCAAGGTCGCCGAGGTCGTGACCTCGCGTCAGGCCGTCATCCTCGAGGGCACCGACGAGCGCTCCAAGGAACAGGACGATCGCCGACGCCTCGTCAAGCCGATGCTCCACTACGTCCGCAAGAACCAGCAGAACCCCAACGGGTCGCTGCTCTGGCTCGAGTCTCCGATCCACGTCTCCAACGTGATGAAGGCCGAGAAGTACGACGCCCGCAAGGCCAACCAGCGCTGAGTCCCATGAAACCCCGTCTTTACACGAAGTACATCGAGGAGGTCCGACCCGCCCTGACCCAGAAGCGTGGCTACACGAACGTCCACCAGGTCCCGAAGATCGAGAAGATCGTGATCAACATGGGCGTGAGCGCCTCCCTGGAAAAGGGTGCCCTCGAGGACGCCGTCAAGGAGATGCAGATGATCACGGGCCGCAAGGCGATCGTGACCATCTCCCGCAAGAGCATCGCCAACTTCAAGCTCCGCAAGGGCCAGTCCGTCGGCTGCAAGGTGACCCTGCGCCGCGAGGTGATGTACGAGTTCTTCGATCGCCTCGTGACCGCCGCCCTCCCGCGCATCCGTGACTTCCGTGGCGTCGGTTCCCGGCAGTTCGACGGCCGCGGCACCTATTCGCTCGGCATCCCCGACCAGACGATCTTCCCCGAGATCGAGTTGGACAAGATCAAGCGGCAGCAGGGCATGGACATCACCATCGTGACCTCCGCCCCGACCAACGAGGAGGCCTACGACCTCCTCAAGATGATGGGCATGCCGTTCTCCAAATAACCCACCCCTCCTATGGCCAAGAAATCCTGGCTCGCCCGGAACAAGAAGAAGCTTGAGACCGTCAAGAAGTACGCCTCGTTGCGTGCCGAACTGAAGGCCAAGGGCGATTACGCGGCCCTTTCCAAGCTTCCGAAGAACGCCAGCCCTGTCCGCGTCGTCAACCGCTGCTGGGTCAGCGGCCGCCGGCACGGCTTCATCCGCAAGTACGGGGTGTCGCGCCTTTCGTTCCGCGAGGCGGCCCTCCAGGGTCTGATCCCGGGCGTCACGAAGTCCAGCTGGTAATGGCGCCCCAAGACGTCCTCCCGCTGACGACCCACCCAACGGCGATCCAGACCCACCGATCCCACACCATTCCATGAATTCCGATCCAGTTTCCGATCTGCTGACGCGCATCCGCAACGCCGGCATGGCCTTGCACCCGTCGGTGTCCATCCCGCATTCGCGCTTCAAGGAGGCGATCGCCCGAGTCCTGAAGGACGAGGGTTATGTCGCGGATGTCGCCGTCGAGGGCGACAAGCTCAAGACCCTGAAGGTCGGCCTCAAGTACCAGGGCCGGAAGGCGGTCATCCAGGGCCTGAAGCAGGTCAGCACGCCGGGTCTGCGCCGCTATGTCGCCGGTTCCGAGGCTCCGCGCGTCCTGGGTGGCCTTGGCCTCTCCATCCTGTCGACCCCCAAGGGGGTCATGACCGGTTCCCAAGCCCGTCGCCAGAATGTCGGCGGCGAGGTGGTCTGCTACGTCTGGTAAGGATTCCCCGTTATGTCACGCATTGGAAAAAATCCGGTGGCCATCCCGGCCAAGGTCAAGGTTTCGGTCAGCGGTGACCGGGTGATGGTTGAGGGTCCCAAGGGGAGCCTTGGCCTGTCCCTGCCCCGGTTCACCCAGGCCAAGGTCGCCGGCACCACGGTCTGCGTCGCCCGCACCGCCGAGACGGCTGAGGCCAGGGCCATGCACGGCCTGGCCCGGGCGCTGGTCAACAACATGGTCAAGGGCGTCTCCGAGGGCTTCCAGAAGAAGCTCGAGATCCAGGGCGTCGGCTTCAAGGCTGCCCTACAGGGCCAGGTGGTCAACCTCGCCCTCGGCTACAGCCACCCGATCAACTACCCGGTGCCCGCCGGCATCAAGGTCGTGGTCGAGGAGGGCACCAAGCTCACCATCGACGGCGCCGACAAGGAGTTGGTCGGCCGGGTCGCCTCGGAGATCCGGAGCTTCTATCCGCCGGAACCCTACAAGGGCAAAGGGGTCCGCTACGCCGGCGAAAAAGTTGTCCGCAAGGAAGGCAAGACGGTGCAATAGTGGTCTCGTTGATCGCTTTCCCGACCGCCGATCCGTCCATTGTCCAGTCCATTGGTTTTTCGTCCATCTTGCTAGAATGAGAACAGAGCACAAACACCGCTTGGCCCAGTTGCGCCACTGGCGGGTGCGGAAGACCGTAACCGGTACGGCCGCGCGTCCCCGCATGAGCGTCAAGTTCACCGGTCAGCACATCTACGTCCAGTTCATCGACGATGTCGTCGGGCAGACCCTGGCCGCCGTGGGCACCCGCGACAAGGCCGCTCCGACCGAGACGAAGGGCGCCAATGCCGCCAATGCGATCGTCACCGGCAAGCGGGCCGCCGCCGCCGCCCGCGAGAAGGGCATCGAGGCCGTGGTCTTCGACCGTGGTGGTGCCCGCTACCACGGCAAGGTCAAGGCGCTGGCCGACGCGGCGCGCGAAGGCGGCCTCAAATTTTGAACCGAAGGAATCCTGTGTCAGAACAAAAAGACATCTCCGCGGCGCCGGCAGCGCCTGCCCCCGCGACGTCCAGCGGCACCCAATCGTTCGGCGGTGACCGCCCTCACCGGGGCGGTGGCGAAGGCGGGCGCGGCCGTGGGCCCCGTCGCGGCCCCCGTGACCAGCGCGACTCCGACGAGCCGAAGGACGGACTGATCGAGAAGGTCGTCCACATCAACCGCTCGTCCAAGGTCGTCAAGGGCGGCCGTCGGTTCTCCTTCAGCGCACTGATTGTCGTCGGCGACAAGCAGGGCAAGGTCGGCATGGGCATGGGCAAAGGCGCCGAGGTCAGCGAAGCCATCAAGAAGGGCGGCGAGAACGCCAAGTCCCGCATCTCGGTGGTCTCTCTGGCCACGAACACCATTCCCCATGAGGTGTACTCCGAGTTCGGCGGCGCCAAGGTGCTCCTGCGTCCGGCCAGCCCCGGCACCGGGCTCATCTGCGGCAAGACCGTCCGCGCCGTCGTCGAGTCGGCCGGCGTGAAGGATGTCCTTTCCAAGTCGCTGGGCTCCAAGAACGCCTCGAACGTCGCCAAGGCGACCCTGAACGCACTCATGAGCCTCCGCACCCGCGAGCAGATCCTCAAGGCCCGTGGCCTCGAGTCCCGCCTCGCCGCGACGACCAAGACCGCCTGAACCTATGAGACTGCACGATCTGAAACCCCGTCCGGGAGCCAAGCACCGCACGAAGCGGCTTGGACAAGGTGAATCCAGCGGCCGGGGCAAGACCTCCGGACGCGGTGGCAAGGGCCAGAGCGCCCGGTCCGGCAGCTCGATCCGCATCGGATTCGAGGGTGGACAGATGCCGCTCATCCGCCGCATCCCCAAGCGTGGCTTCAACAACACCCGCTTCAAGGTGTCGTATCACCCGGTCAACCTGTCGGACCTGAACGCTTTCGAGGCGGGTTCGGTGGTCGATGAGGCGGCCCTTCGCAAGGCCGGCTTGGCCAACGGGGCGTCCGACGGCATCAAGATCCTAGCCCGAGGGGAGCTTTCCCGGAAACTGGTCGTCCGAGCCGAGGCGTTCAGCGCCGCGGCCCGCACGGCGATCGAGGCACAGGGGGGTACGGCCGAGGTGGTCGCGAAGGACAAGGCGGCCTCCGCCTGATCCGGGCGAGTCCGCGTCGCCAGCCCTCCCGACCCGCATCCGGCAACCCCCGAAACCAGCAGTCCATGATCGGCCAACTGTTCACCACCTTCGCGAACTGCCTGAAGATCCCCGAGCTTCGCTCGCGGATCCTCTTCACGGCGCTCGTCCTGGCCGTCGCGCGCGTCATCGCGTTGACCCCGGTCCCGGGTCTGGATGGTTCCAAGCTGGCCGCCTACTTCGCCGAGGCCGCCAAGACCAATGGGGGCGGCGGAATCTTCGGCCTCTACTCGATGTTCACGGGCGGCGCCTTGGAGCAGTGCGCCGTGGGCGCCCTGGGCATCATGCCCTACATCAGCGCCACGATCTTCATCCAATTGCTCACGGCCGTGGTGGCTCCCTTGGGCAAGTTGGCCCGCGAAGAGGGGGGGCGCGCCAAGTTGGTCGCCTATGGTCGGTACCTCACCGTGATGCTCTGCCTTGGGCATGGTCTCATCGTCGCCCTCGGCTGGGAAAATCCTGAGAAGGCCTTCCAAGGATTCTCCGGCTCGCTGGTGACGGCCGAGAACCTCTGGCTGTACCGGATCCAGACCGTGCTGATCCTCACCACGGGCACTCTGTTCCTGATGTGGCTCGGGGAGCAGATCACCGAGCGGGGCATCGGCAACGGCGTCTCCCTCCTCATCACGGTCGGCATCCTCGCCCGTCTCCCCACTGCCGGGAAGTCCCTCGTCTCGATGTTCCAGCAGGAGAACTCCAAGTTCATCCACCTGGTGCTGTTGCTGCTGGTGCTGGCTGTCGTGGTCGCCGGCGTCGTGCTCATCACCCAGGGACAGCGCAAGATCACCGTGCAATACGCCCAACGGGCGGTCGGCCGCAAGATCATGTCCGGCGGCACCTCGTTCATGCCCCTCCGGGTCAATTACGCCGGCGTGATGCCGGTGATCTTCGCCCAGGCGATCCTGATGTTCCCGGGGATGATCTTCGAGAAACTGGCGGCGATCCTGCCTGCCGGCTTCGGCAAGCAGGTGTCCATCTACATCGCCAGCCACCTGGGTCGACAGGGCTTCACCTACCTGTTCCTGTATGGCCTGATGATCCTGTTCTTCTCGTACTTCTGGGTCGCCACCCAGTTCAACGAACTCCAGGTGGCCGACGATCTCAAGAAGCACGGAGGCTACATCCCGGGCGTGCGGCCCGGAACCGCCACGAGCGATTTCCTGCACAACACGATGAGCCGCATCACCCTGGCAGGCGCCGTGTTCCTCGTGGTGATCGCCATCATCCCGACGGTGATGAGCACCCAGTTGAAGATCGACCCCTTGGTCGCACAGTTTTTCGGAGGCACCTCGCTCTTGATCACCGTGGGTGTCCTTCTGGACACCATGCGGCAGATGGAGTCCTACCTCCTGATGAGGCACTACGACGGCTTCCTGAAGAAGGGGAAGGTCCGCGGCAGGGCTTGAGATTTTTGTTCTTTGTCAGTTTCGGTCACAGAATAGGCCACGGAATAGGCCACGGAATAGGCTGATCCCGGCATCTTCCGGGGTTCGCTGGGGAGGCGGTTGGAGCAATCCGAACGATCCGGTCCCCGGGGAATCCACGGGAGGGTCAAGACACCTGCGCCAAAACGTCAGCGCCAAAACGCCAACGACACCACCGACCATGGGTAGACCCACCATCAAGACCGCCGAGGAGATCCGCTGCATGCGGGCCGCCGGACGGATCGCCAGCCAAGTGCTGCGCCGAGCCGCCGAGGCCGCCATGCCGGGGATGACCACGCGCGAGCTGGATGCGAAGGTTGGCGGGTTCATCGCGTCCCACGGGGCCGTCAGTGCCTTCCTCGGGTATCGTGGATTTCCGGGCCAGTGTTGCCTCTCGGTCAACGAGGCGGTCATCCACGGCATCGGGGATTCCCGGAGGCTCCAGTTTGGCGACCTGCTTAAGATCGATGTCGGCGTGCGTCACCAAGGGTTCATCGGCGACGTGGCGATGACGGTCATGGTCGGAGGCGGCTCCACGGAGTTCCAGAAGTTGCTGGATACGACCGTCCAGGCGTTGTATGAAGGAATTTCAGTGGCACGTCCCGGTTCGCGGGTCATGGACATTGGTCGGGCCGTGGAGAGGTGCGTGTCGGGCGGCGGTTACGGGGTGGTGCGGGAGTTCTGCGGTCACGGCGTGGGCAGGAATGTCCACGAGGAACCACAGGTGCCCAACTACGTCGATCCGAAGGCGGTCACCCGGCTCAAGAGCGGGATGACGATCGCCATCGAGCCGATGGTCACCCTCGGGAGCCCGGCGGTGGAGATCCTCGGCGACGGTTGGACGGTGGTCACGCGGGATCGTCGGGTGTCGGCGCACTTTGAGCACACGGTGTTGATCACCGATTCTGGACCGGAGATTTTGACAAGGGACGAGGAGAGTCGGTTGTATTGACGGGTTTAGGATTTCGAAAATGAAAGTCAGAGCTTCAGTAAAGAAACTTTGCGAGAACTGCAAGATGGTCAAACGCAAGGGCGTGATCCGCGTGATCTGCTCGAATGCGCGCCATAAACAGCGGCAAGGCTGATCATAGGAAACGAATTATGCCACGAATCTTGGGAGTCGACATTCCTGCGGACAAGCGCATCGACATCGCGCTCCGCTACATCTACGGAATCGGTCCGGTCAATGCGCTGGAGATCCTCGAGCGCGCCAACATCGATCCGTCGATCCGCGCGAAGTCCCTCAACGAGAGCCAGCTCTCGCTGATCGTGAACGCGATCCAGGAGGGCAAGTACGTGACCGAGGGCGACCTGCGCCGCGAAGTCGGCATGAACCTCAAGCGCCTTCAGGCGATCAAGTCCTACCGTGGCCAGCGCCACAGCCGCAGCCTCCCGGTGCGCGGTCAGCGCACCCAGACCAATTCCCGCACCCGCAAGGGACCCCGCAAGACGGTGGGTGTCCAACGCAGCCCGGCCGCCAAGGCCTAAACCACCGCCAAGGCACCACTCCACCGCTCAATCATTATGGCAGAAGAGACCAAGGCCAAGAAGGCCCCCAAGTCCGAGGCTGGCGACGCGCCGGCCACCGAGCAGGCCGCCCCCAAGGCCGAAGCGAAGTCCGAATCCAAGACGTCCCCCAAGCCCAAGAAGGCTCCGGCCGACGGCCAAGGCGCGGCGGCGGCGACAGCGGCGGCTCCCGCCCCCGCATCGTCCTCCACGGCACCGCTTGCCGCCGCGGCGGCACCCACCGCGGCCGACCTGCTTGGCGATGATCCCAACGCCAAGAAGATCATCCGTGCCAAGGGCGCCAAGAACATCGCCGTGGGCGTCGCCCACGTGATGGCGACCTTCAACAACACCCAGGTCACCATCACCGACATGCAGGGCAACCTGATCGGCTGGAGCACCGCCGGTCGCGTCGGTTTCAAAGGTTCGCGCAAGAGCACCGCCTTCGCCGCCCAACAGGCCGCCCAGGACGCCGCCCGTCAGGCGATGTCGCACGGCATGCGCGAGGTCGAGGTCCGCGTGAACGGTCCCGGTTCCGGCCGCGAGTCGGCCATCCGTGCCCTGCAGGCGATCGGGCTCGAGATCAGCGTCATCAAGGACGTGACCCCGGTCCCCCACAATGGCTGCCGCCCCAGGAAGAAGCGGCGCGTGTAGTCCCACTCAACCAACACTCTCCGACACATGGCTCGTTACACTGGTCCCCGCGTCCGCATCAGCCGCCGGCTGGGCACTCCGATCTTCGGTTCCTCCAAGTACCTGGAGCGCCGACCCTATCCCCCGGGCACCCATGGCCCGAAGTCCCGTCGCAAGCACAGCGACTACGCCATCGGCCTGATGGAGAAGCAGAAGCTCCGTTTCCTCTACGGCTTGCAGGAGCGTCAGTTCCGCAACGTGTACGAGCGTGCCCTGCGCATGCGCGGCGTCACCGGCGAGAAGATGCTCCAGATCCTGGAGACGCGCCTTGACAACCTCGTCTACCACGCCGGCTTCGCCCTGACCCGCCCGGCGGCCCGTCAGCTGGTGAGCCACGGCCACGTGAAGGTCAACGGCCGGAAGGTCAGCATCCCGAGCTTCGCGGTGAAGGTGAACGATGTGATCCAGATCAAGGACCACGCCACCTCCAAGACCATCGCCCAGAAGAACATCGAGGGGTCCACCAGCCGGGTCGTGCCCGACTGGATCCGTCTCGATCGCGAGGCCCTGTCGGCGTCCCTCCTGAGGGTGCCCTCGAGGGATGAGATCCAGCCTGTCGCCAACGAGCAGGCGGTCGTCGAATTTTACTCCCGCTGAACGGTTGGCCGCCGAACCGGCCAGACAACGCAATTATACGGAAGCCCACCCTTGCGGGAGTCGTGCCGGGCGGGCTTCAGATTAAAATTGCACCCCTAAACCATGCCTGTACGCCTAGGACGTTTCGAGATGCCCAAGCGGTTGACCAAGGACGAGTCGACCGCATCGGACACTTACGCCAAGTTCATCGCCGAGCCCTTCGAGACCGGTTACGGTCATACGATCGGCAATTCCATCCGCCGCGTGCTCCTCTCCTCGCTGGAGGGTGCCGCCATCACCTCCGTCAAGATCGACGGGGCGATGCACGAGTTCACGACCGTCGACGGGGCGGTCGAGGACGTGACCGACATCGTGCTCAACCTCAAGCAGATCAAGTTCAAGGCCCATTCGCGTGAGCCGCAGACGCTGCTGCTCTCGGTCAACCGCGAGGGGCCGGTCACCGCCGGCGACATCACCCTCAACCAGAACATCGAGGTGGTGAATCCGGGGCAGGTGATCTGCACGCTGGACCGCAAGAAGAAGCTGGAGATGGAGCTCGAGGTCCGCGTGGGCCGCGGGTTCTGCCCCGGTGACGAGAACAAGAAGGCCGACCAGCCGATCGGCGTGATCGCGATCGACTCGCTGTTCTCGCCCGTCACCCGCGTCCGGTATGGCGTGGAGGCGGCCCGTGTCGGCCAGCGCACCGACTACGACAAGCTCATCATCGAGATCTGGACCGACGGTCGCATCTCCCCGGACGACGCCCTCACCCAGGCCTCGGCGATCCTGCAGCACCACTTGGACGTCTTCGTCGGGTACGACAAGAACGCGGTGGAGTTTGAGGTGGAGGTCAAGCCCCAGGACGACGAGAAGGCCAAGCTCAAGAAGCTGCTCAACATGAGCGTCAACGAGATCGAGCTCAGCGTCCGGGCGGCCAACTGCCTCAACAACGCCAACATCACGACCGTGGGACAGCTGGCCATGAAGAGCGAGCAGGAGATGCTCAAGTACCGCAACTTCGGAAAGAAGTCCCTCAACGAGATCAAGGAGAAGCTCACCGGCCTCAACCTGACGCTCGGCATGAACATCGACCCGGCCCTCCTGGAAGCGCCGGTGGAAACCAAGAATCCCTAATCCGACTGAATTATGCGCCACCTCAAGCGCAACAAGAAATTGGGCCGCAAAGGCGACCACCGCAACGCCATGCTGGCCAACCTGGTGAGCTCCCTCATCAAGCACAAGCGGGTCACCACCACCCTGGCCAAGGCCAAGGCGGCGCGTCCCGTGGCCGAGAAGCTCCTGACCTTGGGCAAGCTGGCCAATCAGGCGCTCGCCGAGGCCAACTCGACCTCCGACGCCGCCGGCAAGGCCAAGGCCGCCGCGGCCAACGTGCACCATCGCCGCCTGGTGGCAGCCCGCCTGCGCCAGCAGCCCCGCAGCCATTTCCGTGGCACCCCGACGGTCAAGGGCAAGGAGTTGCGCGAGGCCTGGAAGCAGGAGCACGACGTGGTCCACATCCTGTGCGACACCATCGCCCCGGCGTTCAAGGGGCGCACCGGGGGCTACACCCGCATCCTCCGCCTGGGCCAGCGCCAGGGAGATGCCGGCCAGTTGGCCATCCTTGAGTGGGTCGACTTCGCGCCGGTGTCCGAGACCCCGGCCCCGGCTGATCCGGCCGCCTCGTCCAACTCCTGATCGACGGGTCGACCCTTCCAGGCCACGCCTGCGGAATCCCCCGGTCCGTCCATCGTTTCGTCATCAGGTCCGTCTTGGGACCCATGATCCATCCAGCCGCCCGAAAGGGCGGCTTTTTTCTTCGGAGGTTTCGCTGTCCCGTCCCGTTCCTGCCCCGCGGCATGGTCCTGCGGCTTCGCTCGGGCCCTTGGGGGCAAAACCGCAGGTGCGGCGGCGTGGCCCACCGGTCCGCACGGGATCGGCCGGGGGGAATGCCGAGGAAATCAACCGGGAGCGGATGAAGGAGGGTGGACGAAGGGCCGTAAAACGGGCGGAGGGGAGTGGACGATCCGGGAGGGATGGTCGGGACGACAGGATTTGAACCTGCGACGTCTTGGTCCCAAACCAAGTGCTCTACCGGGCTGAGCTACGTCCCGAACCGGTCTCCATCCTTCGCTTTTGGTCCGGCCTCAGGCAAGCTTTTCGAAGTCGTGGCGATCTCGCTCCTGCCCCAGGCCCTGCTTCCCGGATGAAACTCCTCGTCTTCGCGCATGTGCCGCCACCCCACCATGGGCAGAGCCAGATGGTGAAACTGATGGTGGAAGGCTTCGCGGCGGATCCGTCGCTGGGCATCGAGGTGCTCCACGTCGATGCGCGATTCTCGGCGGGCCTTTCGGACATCGGTGCGGTGCGGGGGGGCAAGATCCGGGCCCTGGCGGGATTCTGCCGCCAGGCGCTCCGCCTGTCGCGGGAGCATGGGTGCCGCAGCCTCTACTACGTCCCGTCGCCGCCCAAACGCTCCTCGCTCTACCGGGATTTTCTCGTGATGGCCCTGATCCGTTGGCGTTTCGAGCGGGTCATCCTCCACTGGCATGCGGTCGGCCTCGGGGCCTGGTTGCAGTCGGAGGCCTGGCCGTGGGAGCGCTGGATGACGCGGGCCTGCCTGGGACGGGCCTCGCGGGCCATCGTGCTGGCCCGGAGCAACCGCGCCGACGCGGAGGTGCTCCGGCCACGGTCCGTCGTCGTGGTGGGCAACGGCATCCCCGATCCCTGTCCGGACTACTGGAGCCACCTTGGGCCCCGGCGTTCAGGGGCGCCGCAGGGTCCGGTCCTCCGGGTGCTTTTCATGGCGCATTGCACCCGCGACAAGGGCGTGTTCGGCGCGATCGACGCCGTGGTCGCAGCCAACCGAATCCTCGGTCCGGGTCCCCGCTTCCGGCTGACCGTCGCCGGGAGTTTCCTGTCGGCGGCCGAGGAGGATGAGTTCCGCGCGCACGCGGCCCGGCCCGACATCGCCGGGGACCTCGAGATCGCCGGTTTCGTCTCGGGAGCCGAGAAGGACCGCCTGCTCCGGGAATCCGACATCTTCCTCTTCCCGACCTACTTCGCCAACGAGGGGCAACCGCTGAACCTCATCGAGGCGATGGCCTACGGACTACCCTGCGTGACGACCCGTTGGCGCTCGATCCCTGAATATTTTCCGCCGGACTATCCCGGATTGTGCGTGCCGCGCGATGTCCCGGCGTTGGCGGCGGCCCTGCATGCCGTGGCGGGGAAGATCGACGGCAACGACCTGAGGCGGGCCTTCGAGCAGAGGTTCACCGTCGCGGCCCACCTGAAGTCGCTTGCCGCGGTCATCGCCGCCCCATGAAGGAACTCCGGAGCGGAGGTTCGGCCGCAGGGTCTGGCGGGTCTCGAGGGGATCCGGATGGACCGACCGGCCGGTGAGGCCCGGGAGACCGGCTGTCCCGGAATTGAAAACGCCGCCCGGGTGGGGGCGGCGTTCCTTGGGATGCGGCCTCTTGCCGCATTGGGGTGGGGTCACGTCGCGTCGGCATGAAGGGCGGCGGCATGGAGAGCAGAAACGCGGCCCCAGTCGACCACGTTCCAGACGGCCTTGAGGTAGGCGGCCCGGAGATTCTGGTACTTGAGGTAGTACGCATGCTCCCAGACATCGACGCCGAGGATCGGCGTGCCCTCGCACCCGGCGATCGCCTTGCCCATCAGCGGGTTGTCCTGGTTGGCGGTGGAGACGATCTCCAGCTTGCCGCCGTTGACCACGAGCCAGGCCCAGCCCGACCCGAAACGGCCGATGCCGGCGGCCTCGAACTTCGCCTGGAAGTCGGCGTAGGAACCGAAGGCCGCAATGATCGCCGCGCCCAGGTCGCCCGTCGGCGTGCCACCCTTGCCGGGCCCGAGCAGGTTCCAGAAGAAGGTGTGGTTCCAGTGGCCACCGCCGTTGTTGCGCACCGGACCGCGGATGGCGTCGGGCACGCCGGCGAGGTTGCCGATGAGGGCCTCGATCGAAAGCGCCTCGACCGGGGTTCCGGCGATGGCCTTGTTGAGGTTGTCCACGTAGGCCTTGTGGTGGCGGCCGTGGTGGATCTCCATGGTAAGCGCGTCGATGTGGGGCTCGAGGGCGTCCTTGGGGTAGGGCAGGGGGGCGAGTTCGTGGGCCATAACGGTGTTGGGCGATGAGTGCCGTCCGGTCACCGGTCAGGCCGGGGTCCGGAGGACCATTGACGGTAGCAAGGTTCGACGGGCGCGCAAGCCGGTCCGGGCACCCGCCACGGACGCCAGGAAAAAATCCCGCTGGCCTGCCCTTCCGTGCGACCGATACGTTGACGGGCGCAACGCGTTGCACGAATGAGCAATCCCACTGGAGACATCGGCCTGATCGGCCTGGCGGTCATGGGCCAGAACCTGATCCTCAACATGAACGACCACGGCTTCACCGTCGTGACCTACAACCGCACGACCTCCAAGGTGGACGAGTTCCTGGCTGGCGAGGCCAAGGGCACCAGGATCCTGGGGGCGCATTCGATCCTCGATCTGGTGTCGAAGCTCAAGACGCCGCGTCGCATCATGATGCTGGTCAAGGCCGGGCAGGCGGTCGACGACTTCATCGACCAACTGATCCCCCACCTGTCCCCCGGCGACATCCTCATCGACGGCGGCAACTCCCTGTACGGCGACACCGAACGGCGGGTGAAGTACTGCGAAAACAAGGGGCTGCTCTTCATCGGCACCGGCGTGTCCGGAGGCGAGGAGGGGGCCCGGCGTGGTCCGAGCATCATGCCCGGCGGGTCGTCCAAGGCCTGGCCGGCGGTGAAGGACATCTTCCAGGGCGTCTCCGCCAAGGTGGACGGCGGGGCCCCGTGTTGCGACTGGGTCGGCGACGGCGGATCCGGCCACTACGTGAAGATGGTCCACAACGGCATCGAGTACGGCGACATGCAGCTCATCTGCGAGGCCTACAACATCCTCAGGAACGGACTGGGCCTCACGGCCGACGAGATGCACCGGGTCTTCGCCGACTGGAACCAGGGCGAGCTGGACAGTTTCCTCGTCGAGATCACCCGCGACATCCTCGCCTTCAAGGACACCGACGGGTCCCCGCTGGTGGACAAGATCCTCGACACGGCCGGCCAGAAGGGCACCGGCAAGTGGACGGTCATCGATTCAGCCAACCTGGCCCAGCCGGTCACGCTCATCGCCGAGGCGGTCTTCAGCCGGTGCGTCAGCGCCATGAAGGAGGAGCGTGTGAAGGCTGCCCGCAAGCTGAAGGGCCCGAAGCCGCTGCTCGGCGCCGCCAAGAAGCCGGCAGCCCGGGACGCCTTCATCGCCGACATCCGGAGCGCCCTCTACGCCTCGAAGATCGTGAGCTACGCGCAGGGCTACATGCTCATGCGCGCCGCGGCGGCCGAGTACGGCTGGAAGCTCAACTACGGCGGCATCGCCCTGATGTGGCGCGGTGGTTGCATCATCCGCTCCCGGTTCCTCGGCCGGATCAAGGAGGCCTACGACAAGAACCCCAAGCTGGCCAACCTGCTGCTCGACGACTACTTCCGCGCCGAGATCAAGAAGTGCCAGAAGGGCTGGCGAAACGTGGTCGCCTCGGCCGCCAAGAAGGGCATTCCGGTACCCGCCTTCAGCACGGCGCTGGCCTTCTACGACCAGTACCGTTCGGCGACGTTGCCGGCCAACCTGCTCCAGGCGCAGCGCGACTACTTCGGGGCCCATACCTACGAGCGGGTGGACAAGCCGCGGGGCCAGTTCTTCCACACCAACTGGACGGGCCGTGGCGGCAGCGTAAGCTCCAGCATCTACAACGCCTGAGCCGAATGGCCGGGGGACGACCGCACCGATCGACGTGAACAACGAACCCTCGCCGGAGGCCGAGAGGGCGCTGAAGAAGTTCTTCGGCATCTTCATCACCACCCTGTTCCTCTACGTGAGCGTGTATGGCGGTTGCGAGGCCTACCGGGTGCGCAACGGCGCCTGGCATCTCACCTTCGACAAGCAGGCCGACGGCACGCCGGTCCTCCGGATCGACCACCCGCGCCTGCTGGCCGGAGGCCCGGTGTCGATCGCCTTCCCCGGCGAGCAGGCGCCCCGCGTCACCAACGCGCCGATCACCTACGTCTACAGCCGCCCGGACACCAATTCCACGCCCTTCGGCCCGATGTACTTCATCGACACCACCCAACTGCCCGGGACGGTGTCCCTAGGAGCCTTCGGTCATGTCGTCGAGATGATCCCGCGCACGCTGTTCGTGGATTTCCGGGAGGTTCCCTGGACCCCGGGGACCAACCTCGTGCTGATGGCGGCGGACAAACCCTCGCCGGAGCGCCTAAAGGCCCGCGATCAGCGCTGGAAGGGGCGTTGACTCCCCCCACCGCCCGCGTCCGGTGGCCGGGGTCCGGGCTTTCCATGCTTCCCTGCCGGGTCCTTTGGCGGCAGCGTCGGACCCATGATTCCCGTCCGCATCGTCCGCCGGATCAGGTCGGCCGTCCTCGCTGCCGCGCTCCTCGGCTGGATGAGCCCGGCGACCTCGGCCGAGGCCCCGTTCAAGCCCCTCTTCAACGGCCGCAACCTGGATGGCTGGGTGAATGTCAACTGCGCCCCGGCGACCTTCACGGTCCGTGAGGGATTGATCCATTGCGACGGGATCCCGACCGGGGCGCTGCGCACGGAGCGCCAGTACGAGAACTTCGTCCTCGAACTGGAATGGCGGCACCTGAAGCCCGGAGGCAATGCCGGGGTCTTCATCTGGTCGGGACCGATGCCGGCCCTGGGACAGCCCTTCCTGCGTGCCATCGAGGTGCAGGTGCTCGACCACGGGTACGGCAAGTCGGACTGGTTCACGACCCACGGCGACATCTTCCCGATCCACGGCTCGACCATGAAACCCTTCGCGCCCAACCGTGGGGACCGCAGCTTCCCGAAGGAGTCCCGGAGCCTCGGTTCCCCGGACTGGAACCACTACCGCATTGTTGCCACCAACGGGGTGATCCGGCTTTCGGTCAATGGTGCCGAGGTCTCCGGCGGCACGGCCTGCAACTGGCGGCGCGGGTACATCGCCCTGGAATCCGAGGGCGGTGTCGTCGACTGGCGCAACCTGCGCCTTCAGGAATTGCCGACCGCCGGGGTCCCGGCCTCGGAGTCCGCGCCGGAGGCCCAGCCCTGGAGGAGCCTCTACGATGGACGGACCCTGCGCGGATGGAAGGTCCCGGCGCGGGCAGACGTCTGGAAAGCCGCCGACTGGACGCTCCGCGGCCAGGCCGGTGACGCCGGAGGGGACTCCGTGCTCTGGTCGGAGTCGTCCTTCCGGGGCGGGGAACTGATCCTCGACTGGCGTTGGGACGGCAAGTCGGCCGACCGGGTCCCCCCGGTGGTCTTCCGGGCCCGGGGTCGTGGGACGATGCTCCGGTTGCCGGAACTCCCGGCGGTCCGTGCCGACGGCTGGAACCGCCTGCGGGTGCGCCGTTCGGGAACCGGGCTGAAGGTCTCGGTGAATGACTCGGTCGACGGGGTGTTGGTGCCGGTCCCGCGCGGCGCGTTGGAATTCGGTTTCCTGCCCGCCCCGGTGCCGGTGCAGATCTCCAGCATCTTCCGGAAGTAGGCGCCAGCCGGTGCCAAGCGGGCGAAGGCCTTGCTCCGGCATCGGTTGCCGGATCAACGGAAGCAGATGCGGCCCACGGCGTCGTCGAAGCCCTGCGCGCCGGCGATGATCTTGATCTCGACGCGCATGAAGTAGACGGGCAGGTCGCGGCGGTCGAGCTTGGGGAAGCGAACCGCATCCTTCTGGGTGGTCACCAGCATGTCGGCCCGCCGTTTCTTGCCTCGGTTCACGGCGTCGAGCACCTCCTGCTGGGTGAAGCGGTGGTGGTCGGCGTAGCGGCGCGCCAGGACGATCTCGGCGCCGAGCTCGGCGAGCTTCGACTCGAAGCTCTCGGGCTGCGCGATCCCGCTCAGGCTGGCCACGCGCCGGCCCTGCAGCAGGTCGAGCCCGCGACGCTCGCCCGTGAAGACGTCCTCGAAGTAGAGCGGGTGGTGGACGCACTCGATGATCCCGGCCCTCGGGTTCAGCCGCGCGATGCCCTCGCGCAGGGCCTCCGTCCTGCCGTTGCTCTTGGTCAGGAAGATCACGCTCGCCCTGGCCAGATGGGAGGGCGGCTCGCGCAGGGTGCCGCGCGGCAGCAGGTGCTCGTTGCCGAAGGGTTGCTGGCAGTCGATCAGGACCACGTCGGTGCGCCGGCCCGCGAGTCTCCAGTACTGGAAGCCGTCGTCGAGCAGCAGCGTGTCGCAGCCGAAGTGCTCGACGGCGTAGCGCCCGGCCTTGACCCGGTCCTTGTCGACGAGCACGACCACGTCCCGGAGGTTCGAGGCCAGCATGTAGGGCTCGTCGCCGGCCGTCTCGGAGTCGAGCAGCAGCGACTGGCCGTCGGACACCACCCGGGGCGGCGTGGTGTCCTCGCGCAGCAGCAGCTTGTCGAGGAGTCGCTCGGACACCGGCCTCGGCTTCGAGCGGTAGCCGCGGGACAGGATCGCCACCTTGCGCCCCGCATCCTGTAGCGCCCGGGCGAACTTCTCGACCACCGGTGTCTTGCCGGTGCCTCCCACGGTGAGGTTGCCGACGGCGATCACCTGCACCCCGAGGGTCGCGTCGCGCAGGATGCGGAGGCTGTAGAGCAGGCGCCTGAGCTTCACGATGCCGGCGAAGACATGCGACAAGAGGGCCAGCAGGCCTCGGATCATCGACGCCTTGCGCCCCGGCAGATCCTCAAGAATCACCGCCAACAGGTAGGTTTCCGCCTCCTCCGTGAATTTCTGCCAACGCTCGCGCACCGGGCGTCGACGATGCCACCGGGCTGGTCCTTCGGGAAGATTTCCGTGCGGGGCGATGGAATCGGGTTGTCAAGAGCGGGCGATCGGGATTATTTGAAACGAAATTTCCTGGCAAGAACCGACCATGAACCGCTCGAACAGACTTCCCGGACACCAGATGCCTGGCCGGGGTGCCGACCGGTGTCCGGCGCCCCGGGGTTTCCGCCGACCCCCCCCTTCGACTTTCAACGTGCCGGTGTCCCTCGGAGCCGTCCTCGGCCCCGTGGGCGCGCCGTCGCGTTGGACCTAACAACACAACAACAATAAACTCAGCGTGAAACCAACCCAATCCACCTCCCCGTCCCGCGCCTGCGCCCTCGCTGCGGTCAAAGCCCCCGCCAAGAAGGCCGCCCCGGCCAAGAAGGCCGCCCCGGCCAAGAAGGCGGCCCCCGCCAAGAAGGCCGCCCCGGCCAAGAAGGCGGCCCCCGCCAAGAAGGCCGCCCCGGCCAAGAAGGCCGCTCCTGCCAAGAAGTAACGTTTCGGTCGTCGATCCGGCGGTTTTGCTTGCCAAATCCGCCGGATCTCGTGCTTCCGGGCACCCTGTGAACAACGTGGGGACAATGCCCAAAAACTTGTTCTAGCGGTACCGGGTGCTTTGTCCTAGAAGCCTCGCCCGCCGGCGAACAAAACGCGGCGGACCGAAGAACAAACCAAGCCAACACACGATGCATGCCTTCCTTGCGGAACCCCGGAAAACCTCGTCTTTCGGGCTTTTCATCGGATCCTTGGCCGTTGTTGGCGTCGACCGTGGGCTCGGGTCGGGGTTTCATTCCCCCGCCAAAGAGGCCCAATCACTCGGTGCCTGTTCGGTGCGTTGACCGGATGCGGTGAATAAGACCCAAATCCGAGACCCTTCCAGACCCTTCGAGGCCCCTTTCCAAGATTTCATGTCCGATCAACCTCAAGCCCTGTGGCAGGCGGCGCAGCAGACCCTCCGGGGCATGCTCAAGACCGAGTTGTACAACCTTTGGTTCGCGCCCGTGACCGCCCGGTGTCTGGACGGTGACATCCTCATCCTCGAGGTGGCCGACGAGTTCTGCGAGTTCTGGTTGAAGGACAACTACCTCGACGTGCTCCGCTCGGTGATCAGCCGCGCGGCGATACGTCCCATCGAGGTGCAGTTCGCCATCCGGGTGGCCGATCCGGCCGCCGCATCCGCTGCCTCAGCCGACGCGCCGGCCGACCGGATGGCGGTGGCGCCCGAGCCCGTTCCGGTCGCGAGGACCCGTCCGGCGGACCGCGCGGGCGATGGCCGCTCCGGCGAGACGCAGCGCAAGGCGGAGGGGATCTTCAATCCCAACAACTCCTTCGAGACCTTCGTGGTCGGTGCCAACAACCACCACGCGCATGCGGCGTGCATGGGCGTGGCCCAGAAGCCGGGCCACACCTACAACCCGCTGTTCCTCTTCGGCGGGGTGGGGCTCGGCAAGACCCACCTTCTCCAGGCCATCGGGCACCATGTGATGGCCCACAAGAAGAACGCCCGGATCGGCTACCTGTCCTGCGAGCGGTTCACCAACGAGTTCATCGAGGCCCTGCAGAACAGCCAGATCACCAAGTTCCGCAAGAAGCACCGCGAGTTGGACGTGCTGCTGATCGACGACATCCAGTTCCTCCAGGGCAAGGAGCGCATTCAGGAGGAGTTCTTCCACACCTTCAACGCCCTCCATGACGCTCACAAGCAGATCGTCCTGACCTGCGACCGGCCCGCCAACGAGATCCAGGGCCTCGAGCAGCGCCTCATCTCACGCTTCGAGTGGGGCATGACCGCCGACCTCAAGGCGCCGGATGTCGAGACGCGTCTGGCCATCCTCAACAAGAAGGCGGCGGCCCTGAGCGTGAGCCTTCCCGAGCAGGTCATCCTCTTCCTGGCCAACCGCATCCGGACGAACATCCGTCGGCTCGAGGGCGCCCTCGTCCGCGTGGCGGCCTATGCGCAGATCTCCGGCAAGGCGCTCGACCTCGAGACGGTCGAGACGCTGCTGCGCGAGATCCTCCAGGAGGAGGGCAAGGTGGCGATCTCGGTCGGCGAGATCCAGAAGCGGGTCGCCGACTACTTCGACATCCGCCTGGCCGACATGACCAGCAAGCGGCGTCCGGAGAACATCGCCTTCCCGCGCCAGATCGCCATGTACTTGGCCCGCCAACTCACCGAACACTCGCTCAGTGCGATCGGCGAATCCTTCGGCGGCCGCGACCACGGCACCGTGCTCCACGCCTGCCGCCAGGTGCGCGACCGCATGGAGGTCGAGGCCAAGGTCCGCCAGGACGTCGGCTACCTCGAGAAGCAGTTGACCCGCTGAGGCCTCGTGCGGCCGCCGCCGCAGGCCTGCCGGAGTTCTCGGCTGGAATCCGGCCGACGATCCGACGAGTGTCGGGACGTGGCCTCCTGCGGTTCCCCATCGACGTTCCTGTCGGCCCTGTCCGGATTCCTGTTGGCGGGATTCCCGCTGCCGGGGCTCCTGCCCGGGCTCGCCGGGGCGGCGTCGGGGGCCGCCGCACCGGCCGGCTTCGACCTGCTGGGGGCGCGCACGACCGGCATCGCCTTCACCAACCGGGTTCCCGATTCCCGCTACCTGACCAACCAGATCCCGCTCAACGGTTCCGGGGTCGCCCTCGGGGATGTGGACGGTGACGGACGTCCCGAGGTGTTCCTGGCCGGGTATGCCGGGGGTGGTGCTCTCTATCGCAACCTCGGCAACTGTACCTTCGAACGGGTGACGGAAAAGGCCTTCGGCGCGGGCGTGCTTTCCGCCCTGGAGGGCACGGGCTCGGTGCTGGCCGATGTTGACGGCGACGGCGACCTGGACCTGCTGCTCAACACCCTGGGGCAAGGGACCCGCCTCTTCCTGGGCGACGGGGCCGGCCGGTTCACGGCCGGGGCGGTGCTCAACCCGCGCCGGGCGGGCTCGAGCCTGTCGCTGGCCGATGCCGACGGCGACGGCGACCTCGACCTCTACGTGGCCAACTACCGGACGGCCACCGTGCGCGACGATCCCAAGGCCAAGTACTCGATCCTCGAGGAGAACGGCCGGCAGCGCGTCGTGGCCTACAACGGTCGATCCATCGACGAGCCCGACCTGGTCGGCCGCTTCACCATGACCCCGGCCGGACCGCGCGAGAACGGGGAGGTCGACGTCCTCTATCTCAACGATGGCAAGGGCGGATTCACGGAGGTGTCGTGGACCGGCGGCGCCTTCCTGGCCGCGTCCGGGCGTCCGATCGATTCGGCCCCGCAGGACTGGGGCCTGAGCGTGCTCTTCCGCGACCTCACCGGGGACGGCCGTCCCGACCTGTACGTCTGCAATGATTTCCACTCCGAGGACCGTTTCTGGATCAACGACACGCCCCCGGGCGGACCGCTGCGGTTCCGGGCCGCGCCGGCCTACGCCCTGCGCCACACCAGCGCGTTCTCGATGGGCGTCGACGCCGCAGACATCGACCGCGACGGCGTGGACGACTTCCTGGTGCTGGACATGCTCAGCCGCGACCACCGCCGCCGGAACTTCCAGATGGATGGCCTGCCGCCGGGGTTCTACCATCCGGGCACCTGGGACGACCGTCCGCAGTTCTCCCACAACACGCTCTTCCTGGGGCGGGGCGATGGCACTTTCGCCGAGATCGGCCGACTGGCGGGCCTCAGCGCCAGCGAATGGTCGTGGACCCCCGTCTTCCTCGACGTGGACCTCGACGGCTACGAGGACCTGCTGGTCTCCAACGGCCACGAGATGGACATGATGGACGTCGATGTGGCGGCCCGGGCCGAGGCCCTGAAGGCGGGCCGGGCGATGGGCCAGCGCGAGATGCTCGAGATGCGCCGGATGTTCGCCCGCCTCGACACGCCCAACGCCGCCTTCCGCAACCGGGGCGACCTGACCTTCGAAGACGTGACCGTGGCCTGGGGCTTCGACGCGCCCGGCGTGGAGCATGGCATGGCCGCCGGCGACCTCGATGGCGACGGCGACCTGGACCTGGTGCTCAACACGCTGAACGGCCCTGCCAAGGTGTACCGGAACCGGGGGACGGCCGCCCGCCTGGCGGTCCGCCTGCGCGGCCCGGCGGGCAACACCCGGGGCATCGGGGCGCGGATCCGGGTGGTCGTGCCGGGATTGCCCGTCCAGACTCAGGAGATGATGTCCGGAGGCCGGTATCTCTCGGGCGACGAGGCCCTCCGCTGCTTCGCCCTGGGGTCCGCCGGCGCGGCCGAGGTGACGGTGACCTGGCGCGATGGCCGGGTGACCCGCCGGACCGGCGTGGGGCCCGGCGTGGTGGAGATTCATGCGGAGGGTCCGGTCGAATCGGCGCCGACCGCCCCGGCCGCCGCCGTGGTCCCGGCGACACCCCCCCGGTTCGAAGCCCTGACCGACCGCCTGGCCCACGTCCACATCGACACGCCCTTCGACGAGTTCGCCCGCCAGCCCCTCAAGCCCTTCGACCTCGCCCAGGCCGGTCCGGGCGTGAGCTGGGCCGATGTCAACGGGGACGGCCGCGACGACCTGCTGGTGTCGGCGGGCCAGGGGGGGACCCTGGGGGTCTTCACCAACGATGCCCGCGGGGGCTTCGCGGCCCTGGCGTTGCCGGCGCTCCTCAAGCCGGCGGCGCGGGACCTGTCCACCGTGCTGGTCCTGCGGGGGATGATCCTCGCCGGCATCAGCAACGCCGAGGACGGCGCCACCAACGGAGGTGCGCTGCGGGTGGTCGATCCGGCCGGCGGCGCCAGCGGTGAGGTCCTGAGCGGCCGGGCCTGCCCCGTGGGCTCCATGGCGGCGGCCGATGTCGATGGCGACGGGGAACTCGAGATCTTCGTCGGCGTCCGCGAGGTCCCCGGTCGCTACCCCGAGCCTGCGGGTTCGCTCCTGGTGCGCAACCGCGGTGGCCGCCTGGGCATCGATGGACGCTTCGAGGCGCTGGGCCTCGTGCAGGGTGCGGTGTTCACCGACCTCGACGACGATTCCCGGCCCGACCTGGCGGTGTCCACCTCGTGGGGCCCGATCCGGCTCTTCCGCAACCGTTCGGGCCGGCTCGAACCCTGGGATCCGCCGCTGAGGGGCCGGGGCCTGCCGGCGGGTGTCGAGCGGTTGTCGCAATGGACCGGTCTCTGGCTGGGACTGACGGCCGGCGACTTCGACGGCGACGGGCGCATGGACCTGGCCGCCGGGAACTGGGGGCGCAACCACTTCCTCGGTGCCGACGCCCGCTGGCGGCCGCTGCGCATCCGCCACGGCGATCTCTTGGGCGAAGGGATGTGGGACGTTCTCGAGAGCTATGTCGGCCCCGACGGGCGCGACTGGCCGGTGCGCCGGCGTCCGGCCTTGGCGGGGTTGGTCCCGGAGGCGGCCCGGCGCTTTCCCGATGCCGGTTCCTTTGGCAAGGCCGCGATGGCCGACCTCTTCGGTCCGGCGCTGGACGCCCTGCCAATCGTGTCGGCCCTCAACCTCGATGCCGGGGTGCTGCTCCACCGTGGGGATCATTTCGAATGGCGGCCCTTTCCGGTCAGGGCCCAGGTGGCCCCGTCCTACGGGTTGGCGGTCGCCGACTTCGACGGGGATGGCAGCGAGGATGTCTTCCTCACCCAGAACCACTTCGGCGTCCACCCCGACGATGCCCGTTACGACGCGGGCCGTGGACTGCTGCTGCTTGGCTCGGGCCGCGGCGACTTCCGGGCGGACGAGCACTCGGGCGTCGTGGCCTGGGGCGAGCAACGCGGCGTGGCGGTCGCCGACTTCGATGCCGACGGGCGCACCGACCTGGCCCTCGGGCAGAACAGCGGGCCGACCCTGCTCTTCGCCAACCGCTCGGCCCGCCCCGGGCTGCGGGTCCGGCTGGTCGGACCCGCCGGCAACCCCTCGGGCATTGGGGCCTCGCTGCGGTGGATCGCCTCGGGCACGACGGGGCCACGCCGCGAGGTACGCCTGGGGGGCGGGTACTGCAGCGTCGACAGCCCGGTGACCGTCCTGGCCTCGGGCCGTGCCGCCGGCGAGGTCGAGGTGCGGTGGCCGGGCAGCCCGGTGCGCCGCGTGCCCGTGGCGGCCGGGTTGGCCGAGATCACCGTCCCGGTCCCGGGACGACCGACGCCATGAGGCTCCGATCCATCCATGCGTCGGCCCCGCAAGCCGCCTCGACGCTCCTGCGGATGCTGCTCCTGATCCTCCTTCCGGGAGTGGGCGGCGGGCTGGTCCCCGGGTCCCTCCCGGTCGCCGCCCAAGGGTCGCCAGCCGTCGGGCCGTGGACCCCCGCTGCCCCGCCGGGCCTTCGGCGTCTCACGCCGGTGCCCCGGCCTGCCGCCCCCCAGGCCCCGGGTTTCACCCGGTTGCCGTCCGCCGGCCTGAGCATCGACTTCACCAACCGGCTCTCCGAGGCCCGGGCGGTGACCAACCGCAACCTGGCCTCGGGGTCCGGGGTCGCCCTGGCCGACGTCGATGGCGACGGCCGGGTCGACGTGTTCCTCTGCGGGCTCGACTCGCCGAATGCGCTCTACCGCAACTTGGGCGACTGGCGTTTCACCAACGTGACCGACCGGGTCCTGCCCGGGGTGTCGTGGCTCAACCCGTCCTCGGCCTCCAACGACTCGACCGGCGCGGCCTTCGCCGACGTCGACGGCGACGGCGATCCCGACCTGCTGGTCAACCAGCTCGGGGGCGGCACCCGGCTGTGGCGGAACGACGGGTCCGGCCGATTCCTCGAGGCCACCGACGAGGCGGGCCTTCGGTCCCGTTCCGGCGCGATGTCCCTGGCCCTGGCCGACGTGGATGGCGACGGCGACCTCGACCTCTACGTGGCGAACTTCCGCCCGACCACCATCCTCGACCAGCCGAACACCCGCTACCAGTTGCGCCAGACCGACGACGCCACCGTCGTGGTGGCGGTCAACGGCCGAGCGGTGACCGCTCCCGACCTCACCAACCGCTTCGAGATCCGGCCGACCGGGGAGGTCGTCGAGATGGGTGAGGCCGACGTGCTCTGGCTCAATGATGGCCGGGGCCGGTTCGCGGCCGTGTCGTGGACCGCGGGGGCCTTCCGAGACGCCTCGGGCAAGGGCTTGACGGCGCCACCCCGCGACTGGGGCCTGGCGGTCCGCTTCCAGGACCTCACGGGCGACGGGCGGCCCGACCTCTACGTCTGCAACGACCTGCACACGCCGGACCGCATTTGGATCAACGACACGGGGCCCGACCGCGTCGTCCGCTTTCGGGAATTGTCCCCGGCGGCGCTCCGCAGCAATCCCACCTTCTCGATGGGGGTCGATTTCGGGGATTTTGACCGGAACGGCCACGTGGACCTCTTCGCCGTGGACATGTTCAGCCGCAACCGCGCCTGGCGGCATACCCAGACGGCCGGGATGGCTCCAACCCTCCGGATGCCGGGCCGGGCGACCGATCGGGCGCAGGTCCAGCGCAACGTGCTCCAGCTCGGCCGCGGGGATGGCACCTGGGCCGAGGTTGCCTGGCAGGCCGGTGTCGAGGCCAGCGAGTGGTCCTGGGGACCGCTGGTGCTGGATGTCGACCTCGACGGGTTCGAGGACCTGCTGGTGCCCAACGGACAGTGGCGCGACTTCCAGGACGGCGACGGCGCCCGCCGCATCGCCGAGGCTCAGCGACGCGGCGCGCTGAAGACCCCCGCCGAGATCGCCGCGGTGGTGGGTTCCTTCCCTAGGCTGGCCACCTCCAACGCGGCCTTCCGCAACCGGGGCGACGCCACCTTCGAGGACGTCTCGGCCGCCTGGGGGTTCACCCTCGACTCCATCTCGCAGGGCGCGGCCCTCGCCGACCTCGACGGCGACGGCGACCTCGACGTCGTGATGAACGACCTCATGGACGCCCCGGCCTTCCTCCGGAACAACACCCCGGCGGGCCGGGTCCTGGTCCGCTTGCGTGGCCTCGCCCCCAACCCGGGCGGCATTGGCGCGTCGGTGACCGTGACGGCGGCCGGCCTGCCCGACCAGACCCAGGAGATCTTCGCCGGCGGCCGCTACCTCGGGGGCGACGATGCGGTGCGGACCTTCGCCACTGGGCGTGCGGCCACGGTGGCGGTCCGGGTACGCTGGCCCTCGGGTCGGGTCGCGCGGTGGGCCGATCTTCCGGCCGGTTCGGTCGTCGAGCTGTGGGAGGACGCCGCCGGGGCCGTCCCGGGATCACCGCCGCCGACGCCCCAGCCCGTCCGGTGGTTCGAGGACCGGACCGCCAACCTGGCCCATCGCCACGAGGACGAGCCCTTCGACGACTTCGGCCGCCAGCCGGCCCTGCCGCACCGCTTGTCGCAGACGGGGCCCAGCCTGGGCTGGACCGACCTCAATGGCGACGGGCAGCCCGACCTGGTCGTCGGCGCGGGGCGTGGGGGGAGGCCTGGCATCCGGGTTCAGAACACCCACGGGGGCTTCGAGGCCCGCGAAACCCCGCCCTTCCATCGCCCCACCAGCCGGGACCTGACCTCCCTCCTGCCGATCCAAGGCATCCTGCTGGCGGGGGTCTCGAACTACGAGGATGGCCTGACCAACGGCGGTGCGCTGCGGATGTACGACCCGGCCGGCGGTCGCAGCGGAGAGATCCTCGTCGGGGCGGCCTTCGCGGTCGGACCCCTTGCCGCGGCAGATGTCGATGGCGACGGATCGCTGGAGGTCTTCGTCGGCGGTCGGTCGGTCCCGGGACGGTATCCCGAGCCGGCCGCCTCACTGCTCCTGCACAACCAGGGAGGTCGGCTCGCCCCGGCGGCCCGGTGGGAGGCCCTCGGGCTGGTGACCGGGGCCGTGTTCACCGACCTCGACGGCGACGGGCGCCCGGACCTGGTCGTGGCGCGCGAGTGGGCACCGCCCCGGTTCTTCCGCAACGAGGCGGGCCGGTTGGTCGAGTGGAACCTGCCCATCGAGGGCGTGCCGGGCGCCTTGTCCGGGCTCTGGAATGCCGTGGCGGCCGGCGATTTCGACGAGGATGGCCGCATGGACCTGGTCCTGGGCAACTGGGGGCGCAACACCCGCTGGAAGGCCTCGGCCGAGGCTCCCCGTCGGCTGTGGTACGGGGACTTCGGCTCCGGCCAGGGATTCGACCTGGCCGAGAGCTGGTTCGATCCCGTGGCACGTGCCGACCGGCCGGAGCGCGAGATGGGCCTCTGGGCGGCGCTCTTCCCGGCGATCCGGGAACGGGTCGACTCCCTGGCAGCCTTCTCCAAGGCCACGCTGCCGTCGCTCCTGGGGGAGGCGCTTGCCGGGGCCCGCTCGGTCTCGGTCGACACCCTCGACTCGGTGCTGCTGCTCAACCGGGGCGATCGCCTCGTGGCCAAGCCTTTGCCGGCGGTGGCCCAGCGCGCCCCGGTGTCGTCCATGTGCGTGGCCGACCTCGACGGCGACGGGCATGAGGACCTCTTCCTCTCGCAGAACCTGTCCACGTCCCACCCGTTCGCCGAGCGTCTCGACTCGGGCCGGGGACTCTGGCTGCGGGGCGACGGCCGGGGGGGCTTCGTGGCGGAGGAGACCTGTGGGGTGGATGTCCCCGGCGACGGCCGGGGCGTGGCCGCTGCCGATTACGACCGCGATGGCCGGGTGGATCTGGCGATCGCCCAGAACGGGGCCGAGACCACCCTCTGGCGCAACCTCCGGGCGACCCCGGGCATCCGGGTGCGCCTGACGGGCGCCCCGGGCAATCCACAGGCCGTCGGGGCCCGCGTCCGCTGGCGGTCGGCCGAGGTCCGCGGTCCCTGGCGCGAGATCCGACTCGGGTCGGGCGACGGTTCCTGCGACGACCCGGTCCCGGTGCTGGCCGCCGGGCTCCGCACGATCGATGCGGTGGAGATCCGCTGGCCCGGAGGGACCACGTCGACGGTGCCGGTGGCCGGTGGCCAGCGGGAGGTCCAGGCCGCGCTGCCGCCCCGCTGACCGGAGCCCGGGCTGCGGCGGCATGACCCATCGGCCCCAGGACCAAAGGGGTCCCGGGGTGGTCCGTGTCGCAAGGGGCGTCCTTCCCGCGTGAATCCAGGGGCATCCCGGGTTGCCTTTGGCGGGGAAGCGGGTTCAATTCCAGCGACACCTCGATCCCGTGCGCTTCCGCAACCTCAACGCCCCGCGTTTCCTGTGCCACCTCGGGCCCCGGTTGGCCCCGGTGCTGGCGCTTTGGGTGGTGTGCCTCCGTGCGGCCCCGGCGGCGGACGCGCGGTTGGGGCGTGAGGCGGTGACCCTGCTGCGGGACGAGTGCTTCTCCTGCCATGGCGAGGCCCGGCAGAAGGGCGGACTCTCGCTCCTGACCCGGGATCATGTGCTCCGGGGCGGGGACGAGGGCCCGGTGGTCCAGGAGGGGCGCCCGAAGGAGAGCCGGTTGCTGGCGTCGGTGCTGCCCGGGGCCGAACCCCACATGCCGCCGCGCAAGCAGTTGAGCCCGGGCCAGATCCGGACGCTCCGGCAGTGGATCCAGCGGGGATTGCCCTGGGATGCCCGGGCCGTGACCGACGAGCCCGAACCCCGCCCCGTCTCCATGGAGGCGCCGGCCCCGTCGTTTGGCCCGGTGGGGGCGCTGGCCGTAGATCCCGCCGGACGCCGCCTCGCCGTCGCGCGTGCCGGCCGGGTCGAGGTGTTCGACCTCCGGGAACCGGGCTTTCCCAGGCTGGCCGCCTCGCCCGACGTCTCGCTGGCCCCGGTCGAGTCGCTGGCCTGGAGCCGGGATGGCCGATGGCTCGCCTCCGGGTCGTTCCGCCGGGTCAGCCTTCGCGATCCCTCCACGCTCGCGGTCGACCGGGAGGTGACCGAAGGGCTCACGGGCCGGATCCTCAGCGTCGAATTCTCCGCCGACGGTTCCCGGTTGGCCCTCGGCGACGGAGGGCCTGGGCTTCCCGGGCGCATCCGCCTGATGGATGTCGCCGCCGGCCGGATCCTCCGATCGTGGAAAGCCCATGCGGACAGCGTCTTCGACCTGGAGTTCAGCCGCGACGGGACCCGGCTGCTCTCGGCCGGCGGTGATGCGCTGGTGAAGGTGTGGGACCCGTCGCGGGATGAGCCGCTGGCGGTGCTCGAGGGCCACGCCGCCGCGGTGGTCGCCGCCGCCTTCAACACCAACGCCACCCAGGTGGTGAGCGGCGGCATCGACCGTCAGCTCAAGGTCTGGGACATCGCCACGCGCGAGAAGATCGTGACCCTGGGCGACTCGCTCTCGGCCATCACCGCGGTGGCCTGGCCCGGGGACAGTTCGTCGGTGTGGGCGGCCACCGAGCGCGGCGCCATCGACCGGTACTCGCAGCTCAAGGCACACACCGGCGAGCAGAGTTCCGCGACGGGCGAGCATCGGCGGATCGCAGACCTGGCGCCGACGGTCGTGGCCTTGGCCGTCGCGCCCGGGGGCGGCCCGGAGGACGGTCGCGTGGCCGCCGCCGACTTCGACGGTCGGGTCCGGGTCTGGGACGGGCAGGGCAAGGCGTTGGGCGAGCTCGGGGCCCTGCCGGCGGTCGATCCCCGGGCGCAAGCCCCGGCCCCGCCGGCCCCGCCGGCGCCTGCGAGGCCGAAGGGCCAGGGACGGGGAGAGTCCGGCCCGCCGAGCTTCGTGCGTGATGTCCTGCCCGTCCTGCACCAGGCCGGCTGCGCCTCGGGCGGCTGCCACTCCAAGCCCGAGGGCCAGGGCGGCTTCAAACTCTCGGTCTTCGCCTACGATCCGGCCGCCGATCACGCCGAGATCGTGCGGGATGCCCGGGGTCGCCGGGTCTTCCCGGCAGCGCCGGAGGAGAGCCTCCTGCTGCTCAAGCCGCTCGGGCTCGTCCCCCATGAAGGCGGGCAGCGCTTCGCCCCGGGATCTCCCGCCCACCGCCTGCTGGCCCGCTGGATCCGCGCCGGCATGCCGTATGTGTTGACCAATGAGCCGGCATTGAAATCCATCGCGGTCTCCCCGGCCGAGGGCACCTACCGCAAGGGGGCTCGCCAGCGGCTGACGGTGGAGGCCAGGTATTCCGACGGCAGCGCGCGGGAGGTCACGGCGCTGGCCGCCTACGAATCGAGCGACAAGGAACTGGCCCGGGTGGACGAGTCGGGACGCGTCGCCATCGGCCGGCTGACGGGGCAGGGCGTGGTGGTCGCCCGTTACCTGGGGTTGGTCGCGGCCTCGGCGCTGACGGTGCCGGCCGACCGGGTGCACCCGGCCCGCGTGTATGCCGCCATCCCCACCAACAACTTCATCGACGCCCTGGCGCTGGCCCAGTTCCGCCGCCTGGGCCTGCTGCCCTCGGAGCTGTGCACCGACGCCGAGTTCCTGCGCCGGGCCAAGCTCGACGCCGTGGGCCTCCTGCCCACCCCAGAGGAGGTGCGTGCCTTCCTGGCCGATCCGTCCCCGGACAAGCGCCGGCGGTTCATCGACCAGGTCCTGGAGCACCCTGCCTATGCCGACTACTGGGCCAACCAGTGGGCCGACCTGCTGCGGCCCAACCCCGACCGGGTGGGGGTCAAGAGCGTGTTCCTGCTGGACCAGTGGCTGCGCGAGCAGTTCCGCGCCAACCGTCCCTACGACCAGTTCGTACGCGACCTGCTCCTGGCCGAGGGTTCCAACCACCGGTCGGGTCCGGCGGTCGTGTACCGCGACCGAAGGGACCCGCCGGAACTGACGACCCAGTTCAGCCAGTTGTTCCTGGGCACCCGGCTGGAATGCGCCAAGTGCCACCACCATCCCAACGAGAAATGGGGCCAGGACGACTTCTACCAGCTGGCCGCCTACTTCGGCCCGGTGCGGCAGAAGGGGGCGGGCCTTTCACCGCCCATTTCCGCGGGCACCGAGACGTTCTTCTTCGCGCCGGGCGGCACGGTGAAGCATCCCGTCAGCGGGGCCGTGATGACGCCCCGGCCGCCCGAGGGCCCGGAGTTGCCGGCCGGCAACGCGACCGATCCCCGGCGTCACCTGGCCGACTGGCTCACCCTTCCGGACAATCCGTTCTTCGCCCGGGCCGCCGTGAACCGCGTGTGGGGGCGGCTCTTCGGGCGCGGCCTGGTCCATCCGGTCGACGATTTCCGCAGCTCGAACCCGTGCGCGAACCCGGCCCTGCTCGACGCCCTGGCCGCCGATTTCGCAAGCCACGGCCACGACTTCAAGCACCTGCTCCGCACCGTGATGGGTTCGCGGCTCTACCAGCTCAGCTCCCGGCCCAACGAGACCAACCTGGGCGACACCCGGCAGTTCTCCCGGTCCTACCGGCGCCGACTGCCGGCCGAGGTGCTGGTCGATGCGGTGGGTGATGCCACCGGGGTGCCCGAGACCTTCTCGGCCGTCCCGGCCGGCGGGCGGGCGATGCAGACCTGGAGCTACAAGATCCCGTCGCACTTCCTCGACGCGTTCGGTCGCCCCAACTCGAGCAGCGACTGCCCCTGCGAGCGCGACGCCCAGCTCAGCGTGGTGCAGAGCCTGCACCTGATGAACTCCAAGGCCCTCCAGGCCAAGCTGGCCGATCCGAAGGGTCGGCTCCGCCGCCTTGCCGCCGGCGACCTTGAAGAGCCTTCGCTGGTCGACGAACTCTACCTGCTGCTGCTGGGCCGACCGCCGGCCGATGCGGAACGGAAGGCGGCCTTGGGCGCCTTCTCGAAGCCCGAGGCCACGCGGGAGACCGCCCTGGAGGACCTCTTCTGGGCGCTCTTGAACACGCCGGAATTCGTGCTGAACCACTGACATGAACCCGAACCTCGGAAACTGCGCCGGCATGCCCCGCCGGGATTTCATCCAACTGGGCCTCGGAGGGCTCCTGGGGGCCGGCTTCGGCGACCTGCTCCGGCTCGAGGCCGCGTCGGCGACCGCCGTCCGGCCCGGCCCCGGGCGGGCGACCCCGGGGGCGGCCGGTTCCCCCGGCGGCAAGCCGGTCAACTGCATCCTCATCTGGCTCGATGGCGGACCCTCCCACTACGAGACCTTCGATCCCAAGCCCGGGGCGCCCTCGGACATCCGGGGCAGCTTCTCCGACATCGCCACGTCGGTCCCGGGCATCCGCTTCAGCGAGGCCGTGCCCGAGTTGGCCAAGGTGGCCGACCGCGCCACGGTGATCCGCTCGGTCTGCCACAAGGATCCGAACCACGGGGGCGGCAACCACTACCTGATGACCGGATCACCCACGCCGGTGCCCGTCGCCTGCGGGGCGTTCGTGACCTTCCATCCGTCCTTCGGGTCGGTGGTCTCGTGGCATCGCGGGCAGCGGCAGGGCCTCCCGCCCTACGTGTCCATGCCCTCGGTGACCCGCAGCGGTGGCCCGAACTTCCTGGGCGGCAAGCACTCGCCCTTCGTGATCGACGGCCAGCCCAACTCGGCCGACTTCAAGGTGCGCGACGTGGTGCTGCCCGCCGACATCAGCGAGGGACGGGCGGCCCATCGCCGCCAGCTCCGTAAGGCCCTCGACACCATGGCCCGCCATGCGGACCGGCTGGCCGAGGACCCTGCCGTGGCGTTCGACCAGTACCTCCAGCAAAGCGTCGACCTGGTGCTCTCGAGCCAGGCCCAGGCCGCCTTCGACCTGTCGCGCGAGGATTCCAAGGTGCGCGAGGAGTACGGCCGCAACGACTTCGGCCAGCGCCTGCTCATGGCCCGTCGGCTCGTGGAGGTGGGGGTGTCGTGGGTGACCGTCAACTCCGGTGGATGGGACCACCACACCAAGCTCTTCGAGGCCTACAAGGGCGACTCGGTGCGCAACATGGACCGCGGCGTCGCGGCCCTGATCCGCGACCTGGACCGGCGCGGCCTGCTCGACTCCACGCTGGTGGTGCTGCTCGGGGAGTTCGGTCGCACCCCCAAGGTCAACAAGGACGTGGGCCGGGACCACTGGCCCCATGCGATGTCCATCCTCATGGCCGGCGGCGGGTGTCCCCGAGGTGCGGTGGTCGGGGCCACCGACGCCAAGGGTTACGCGGCGTCGGAGGCGGTGTACCGGCCGGAGGACTTCGCGGCGTCGATCTACTGGAAGCTGGGGATCGATCCGAACCAGATCCTCCACACCAACACCGGCCGGCCGGTCCAGCTGGTCAACAACGGGCGGCGCATCCGCGAGATCTTCGCCGCGTGAGGCCGCCTGGCATGAGTCGCCGGCAGGGTTCGCCCGGGGGACCGGTCCCGTCCGCCGTGATGCGGGGCATGGTCCGCACGCGGGTCTCCGCCCTGGCGCCCGCCCTGGCCTGGGTCTGCCTCGGGTTCCTGAGCCCGGGGCTGCGTGCGGCGGTGCCGGTGCTCGACCACGTCTTTCCGGCGGCGGTGCAGGTCGGCACCACGCAGTCGGTCACCCTCGTGGGCAAGTTCGATCCGTGGCCCGTGAAGGTCGACCTCGACATCCCCGGGGTGGGCTGGGAGGCCACCACCAACAGTGGGGTCATCACCATCCGGGTGGCCGCCTCCGCGCCCGTCGGCGCGTACGCGATCCGCGCGGTTTCCCCCGAGGGGGCCAGCGCGCCGCGTTTCCTGATCCTGTCGCCCAATCCGCAGCGCGCCGAGGTCGAGCCCAACGACTCGGCCGCCATGGCCCAACCCCTGACCGGCCTCCCGGCCGAGGTGAACGGGCGCCTGGAGAAGAATGGCGACGTGGACAGCTATGCCATCGACCTCCGTGCCGGCCAGACCCTCGTGGCCCGCCTCGAGGCCTACACCCTCCAGTCGCCGCTGGATCCGGTGCTGCGGTTGCTCGATGCCCGGGGCGTCCAGGTGGCGTGGAACCACGACGAGGTGCGGTCGCTCGACCCGCTGTTGGTCCACCGGGTCGAATCCACCGGGCCCCACGTGCTCCAACTCTTCGGCTTCGCCTACCCGGCCGACTCGGACCTCCGGTTCAGCGGCAGCCCCAAGGGGGTGTACCGGTTGCATGCGACCACCGACCCGGTGCCGCGCCACGCCTGGCCCCTGGGGATCCGTCGATCGGTGGACACCAAGGTGGGATGGGCCGACTGGGGCCCGGGGCCGATTTCCGCCGAGACGGTTGCGATCCCCGCCGTGTCGATCCGGGCCGGCGACGAGATCCATGCGGTGCTCCCCCCGGGACGCCGGGACCGGATCGAGGTGCCGGTGGGGGAGGGCCCGGAGGGGGTGGAGTCCGAGCCGAACGACACGGCCGCGTCGGCCGCCCGGCTGGAGATCCCCTCTGCGGTCTCCGGCGACCTGGACCGGGCCGGCGACGAGGATCGGTACCGCGTCGCCGCCCGCAAGGGCGAGGCCCTGCGCCTGGAGATCCGGGCCTCCGCCCTGGGCTTTCCGTTGGACGCGTGGCTGCGCATCGAGGACGCCGCCGGCAAGGAACTGGCCCGGAACGACGACGCCGGCGGGGCCGATCCGGTCCTGGACTGGACCCCGCCCGAGACCGCCGAGGTGATTCTCGTGGTGGGCAACCTGCTCCAGCGGGGCGGCCGCGACCAGCGCTACCGGCTTTCCGTGGCGCGTCCCCGGCCGGCATGGAGCGCCACGGTGCCCGAGGCGTCTGTGGTCCTGACCCCGGGCCTGACCAACGACTGGAAGGTGGCGATCGAACGGCGGCACGGATCGGCCGAACGCCTGCGGGTCTCGGTGGCCGGGATCCCGGCGGGAGTCCGGGTCGATCCGGTCGAGGTTCCCGAAAAGGCGACCGAGGCGATCCTCCGATGGGTCGCCGCCACCAACGCCCCGGCATTCTCCGGGCCGTTCCACGTGGAGGTCGCCGCCCCCGACCGGGTCGAGCAGGCGAGGTTCCCGCTGGTGAGCGCCGGCGAGAACAATGGCGTGCCGCAGGGCTTCCGCCGGCTGGTGCTCGAGTCGGTCCGGCGTCTGTGGATCACGGTCGCCGTCCCGCCCGCCCCGGCTCCTGCGGCCACCGCGAAGAAGTGACGCCGCAGGTCGTGGGGCCAGCCAGAGACCGCCTGGGCTCCGGATTCCGGTCCCCCCCGTTTCCGGGATGGGGCCCAAAACTTCCTTGACGGCGTTTGAGTCTTTGGCTTGCGAATCCCGCCCCACCGATGGTACAACCTATCTATATGGCAGCCATCGGGCGGTTCCAAAAGGGCGAGGAGATCTTCCACGCCAAGGTCGTCGACGGGGAGATCTTCAAGCTTCAGGGCGATGTCTTCGGCTCCCCTTCCTTCGAGAAGAAGCCCACCCCGCTCAAGGGCGTCAAGACGCTCACCCCGGTCCATCCGTCGAAGATCATCGCCGTGGGCCTCAACTACGCCGACCACGCCCGGGAGGCCGGCATGACCCCGCCCAAGGAGCCGCTCTTCTGGCTCAAGGCGCCCACGTCCCTCATCTCCGACGGCACCAAGATCGAGATCCCGTTCCCCAACCACCGGAACGATTTCGAGGCCGAACTGGCCGTGGTCATCGGGCGCAAGATGCGCAACGTCACCCCGGCGGCGGCCGCCCGGTACATCTTCGGCTACACGGCCTCGCAGGACATCACCGACCGCACCATCCAGGGCAGCGAGAGCCAGTTTGCCCGGTCGAAGTCCTTCGACACCTTCACGCCGCTCGGGCCGTACATCGAGACCAAGATCGACCCGCATGACCTGAGCATCCAGCTCTTCCAGAACGGCCAGTTGCGGCAGAACGGCAACACCAGCCAGATGATCTTCAACTGCTTCCATCTGGTGAGCTTCATCTCGACGAACATGACCCTGTTGCCCGGTGACGTCATCCTCACGGGCACACCTGCCGGCGTCGGCCCCATCGAGTCGGGCGACCGCCTCGAGGTCCGCATCCAGGGCATGGCCCCGCTGGTCAACATGGTGAAGTGAGCCTTCCCCAGGGGGGCTCCTCCGGGGTGGCTCCTCTGGACGATTCGTCGCAGGCCCCGTCGGAGGGATCTTTTCTCCCGTGGCCTTTTCCACGCCCACGGGCCTTCTCCCCTCCGGTCCCGTCCCCGGTTTCGCCGTCCTGACCGCGGGCCATCGTTTCCCTCTGGCCACCCGCCCCGACCCCGGCCCAGACTTTCCCATGCTTTGGTCCCAGACGTTCCTCCCGACCCTCAAGGAAACCCCGGCCGACGCCGAGATCGTGTCGCACCAGTTGCTGCTGCGCGCCGGACTCGTGCGGAAGCTCACCGGCGGGCTCTACACCTTCCTGCCCATGGGTCTGCGGGTCTTGAGGAAGATCGAGCGGATCATCCGCCAGGAGATGGATCGCGCCGGGGGCGTCGAGCTGCTCATGCCGGCCCTGCAGCCCATCGACATCTGGCAGGCGTCGGGCCGCTATGAGACGGCCTCGGGCGTCCTCTTCAAGGTGCGCGACTCGGCCCGCAAGGACTGGGTGCTCGGGCCGACCCATGAGGAGGTGATCACCTCGCTGGCGGCCAACGAGCTGAATTCGTACCGCCAGTTGCCCAAGAACTTCTACCAGATCCAGACCAAGTTCCGGGACGAGATCCGCCCGCGCTTCGGCCTGATGCGGGCCAAGGAGTTCCTGATGAAGGACGCCTATTCGTTCGACGCCACCGATGCCGGCGCGATGGCCAGCTACCAGCGCATGTACGACGCCTACAACCGCATCTTCGCCCGCTGCGGCCTGCAGGCCTTCCCGGTCGAGGCCGACACCGGGGTCATCGGCGGCAACCATTCCCACGAGTTCATGGTGCCGGCCGAGACCGGCGAGAACGACGTGGTCTACTGCGAGTCCGGCAAGTACGCCGCCAACATCGAGAAGGCGGTCAGCCGCGGTTCGGTCGAGGCGACTCCGGCCGAGTCCACCGGTGCGGCGCCCGAGCGGTTCGCCACGCCGGGCGTGGTCACCATCGAGGCCCTGGCCGCCGCCCCGTACGGGGTGTCGGCGCGTCACCAGATCAAGACCCTGGTGCTCATCGCGGACTCCAAGCCGATGCTCGTGCTCATGCGCGGCGACGACTCGCTCAACGAGGCCAAGCTCCTGGCCAAGACCGGGGCCGTGCAGGTGCGCCCGGCCACGCCCGACGAGATCGTCGCGTTGCTCGGCGCCCGGCCCGGTTCGCTGGGGGCGGTGGCCGCCACCCTGAAGACCGCCGTGCCGGTCCTCGCCGACGAGGCCCTCCGGGGCGGCCGGGGCATGACCACCGGCGCCAACGAGGACGGGTTCCATCTCCGCCACGTGGACATCGACCGCGACCTGAAGGTCGGCGCCTGGCACGACCTCCGCACGGTGAAGGTCGGGGAGGCGTGCGTGGAGACCGGCCAACCCCTGAAGATCCGCCGCGCCATCGAGGTCGGCCATGTGTTCAAGCTCGGCACGAAGTACTCCGAGAAGCTCAACGCGACCTTCCTGGCCGAGGACGGCTCCCGGCATCCCGCCGTGATGGGCTGCTATGGCATCGGCGTCACCCGCACCCTGCAGGCGGTCATCGAGCAGTGCCACGACAAGGACGGCATCCGCTGGCCGGTGAGCGTGGCCCCGTTCGCGGTGTGCCTCACGCCGCTGGTGGTCACCCCGGGAAGCCAGCCGATGACGCTGGCCCTCGACCTCCAGGCCCGCCTCGAGGCCGCAGGCATCGAGACGATCCTCGACGACCGGGACGAGCGTCCCGGCGTGAAGTTCAAGGACAGCGAACTGGTGGGCTTCCCGCTCCGGGTCAACCTGGGCGAGAAGTCGCTCGCCAAGGGCGAGATCGAATTGAAGCCGCGCGGCGGCACGATGCGCATGGTGCCCATCGCCGAGGCCGCGGCCGAGGTGATCGCCTGGGTCCGCGCCGAGTCCGAACGGTTGGGAGCGGCCTGAGCCGCGCGCCGGGCCGGGGCCTTCCAGACGGCCCTGCGGTTCAGCAGCTCGTCGGTACCTCCTGCAGCACCTCCACGCAGTGGGGGATGGCCTGCACCACGAAGCCGAGGCACTCGACCGCACCCTTGGGTTTGCCGGGCAGGCAGATCACCAGGGTGCGATCCACCACGGCGGCGAGGTTGCGCGACAGGATGGCGTTGGGCGTGATCTTGAGGCTTTCCATGCGCATCTGCTCGCCGAAGCCGGGCAGTTCGCGGATGGCGATCTGCCGCACGGCCTCGGGTGTGACGTCGCGGAGCGCCACGCCGGTGCCGCCGGTGGTCAGCACCAGGACACAACCCTTCCCGATGAGCGAGCGGATGGCGCGCTGGATGTCGGCGATCTCGTCGGGCACCAGCAGGCTGTCGACCACGTTCCAGCCGTGGCCGGCGGCCGCCTCGACCAGGGCGGGGCCGCCGAGGTCATCGTACAGGCCCTTCGAGGCCCGGTCGGAGATGGTGAGGATTCCCACGTCGAGTTGCATGGGCCCATGGAAGCGCAGACCGGCCTGGGCCGCAGCATTGGAATCGAAGGTCGTAAGAGGGGGCGGGTCCACCGGGGCCGGAGGACGACGGGCACCGGATGGGCGGCTCCCGGGAGGTGAAACCCGCCGCAGCGCCGTGTTGGGCCGCTCTCAGACGCGCTTGGAGGCCGGCCCCAGCGGGTTCTGCAATTCCTGCACCATCACCAGGGCCAGGGCGAGGGCATCGGCTGCGTCCGCATCGGGCGTTTCGGTCAGGCCCAGTTGGCGCTGGACCATCTTGGCCACGGCGATCTTCTGCGCTGCTCCGTAGCCCACCATCGCCAGCTTGACCTTGCGGGGGGCAATCTCGTGGATCTCCGTCCCCGTTCGCGCGACCGTGGCCAGGGCCGCGCCACGGGCCTCGCCCATGATCAGGGCGGTCTGGAGGTTCTGGGCGAAGAAGAGCCCCTCGCAGACGCAGAGCGCGGGGGGATGTCGACGGAGCACCTCCTCGAGGACCGCCTGGATGCGTCCGAGGCAGCGCGACCGGTCCCAGGTCTTCGGGCAGCGGATCGTCCCCGCCTCCACGAAGGCTGGACCCCGGGCGTCGGTGCGGATCACGCCCCATCCGGTGCCGCGCAGCGAGGGGTCGATGCCCAGGACCCGGGAGCCCTCGGGCAGATGGAGGGAGGTCTCCGCGGCCCTTGCGGCGGGTCCGGAGGTCCCCGGGAGGTTCCTGCCGGCGAGGCGCGCCTCCATCGCGGCGAATTGCTTGGGGCTGACACCCATGCGATCAGCGGGTTCGTCGGGCCGACCGGGCCGGTTCCCCGGGCCGCGGGTTCGGCCGTGCCCGGGTGGGTTGGGTTGGGGTTGGCCGCGTCGAGGCCTCGAGCCAGGCCAGGTACTTCGACGAGCCTCCCAGCAGGGGCAGGGCGATGAATTGGGGGGTGTCGTAGGGATGGTGCGCCACCACGAGCGCCTCGAGGGCCTTCAGGCATCGGTTGCGGGTCTTGAGCACCAGCAACCACTCGCGCGACGACTCCACGGCGCCCTGCCAACGGTAGATCGATTCCAGCGGACCGGACACCTGGGCGCAGGCGGCCAGACCCGCCTCGACCGCCTGCCGGCCGAGGCTCCGCCCGAGGGCACGGTTGGGGACCGTCACCCACACCGTGGCAAAGGAGGTCGAAGTCTTCACGCGTTCCTGGACCACGAGGATGCCCTTCCGGCGACCCGGGTTCAACCCATCAGGCCCATGGACCAAGGTCGCCCTGGACCTCAGCCCCCGGGGTGAAGGCGGTGCAGACCCATCAGGGCGCGGTCGGGCTGAAGCGCCCGCCCCCGTGGCGGGTCGTCGCCCCGGACCGCTAGGCAAGGGCGTGCGGGTCTGGGTCTTGGTCTGGGTCTGGCAACCTTTGGCAGTGACTCCGGTGGTTCTCAATCTTAGCCAAGTTCATTCCCCAGAACGGTCCAAACCACTCATGAGATCCATCATGCCCATCCCGCAATCGCCGTCCCCGCTGATCCGCCGGGCCGTCCAGGCCGCCGCCCTGCTCGGCGCGATCACCCGCCTGAGCGCCGGTTCCTTCTCCACCGACTTCGCCTCGGGCCTGCCTGCGGGCTCCGCGCTCTTCGGGGACAATGGCGAGGGCAACGCCGGTGTCATCGAGGAAGGGTTCTTCAAGTTGACCAAGGCGGTGGGAAGCCTGCAGGGCGCCTTCATCATCGGCGACCATCGAGGATTCCGCGACCAAGGTCGCCGCCGGTTCGGTGCACTTGAAGCTCAACGGCACGGTGGTCTCGGCCCAGATGGCCACCTCGGGCTCCGCCACGACGGTGACCTACGATCCGCCGGGCCTGCTGCCCTCCGGTTCCACCAACCAGGTGGATCTGCGCTTCAAGGACACCGCCAATCCGCCGGTCGAGCAGGTGTTCGCCTGGACGTTTGTCGCCGAGGCCTATCGCAGCCTCGACGCGGCCCGGGCCATCCCAGCCGCCCAGATCGACAAGACCCGGCGCGGCTTCACCGTGCGCACCGTCAAGGCGCGCATGGACTCGGTCTTCGTCGCGTCCTCGGCCCCCTACGAGGCCCTTCTGGCGGGCACCGCCATCGACGGCGCTACCGGCAAACCCTACGAGAACATGGCCGATCCTTCGGCCTTCGGGCCCGATGGCCTGTTCGTCGAGGAGGAGACCATCAACTATGAGGACATGGGCGGGACGGCCGGCAACTTCCTGGACGACCGCCGCACCCCGGGCATGCCGGGCACGGACGGGATTTCCGACCGCTACGCCCTCGAGATCCTGACCTATCTCGAGCTGCCCGCCGGGTTGGTCACCCTCGGCGTCAACAGCGACGACGGATTCCGGCTGCTGTCCGGCACACCCGACCCCCGCTCGGCCCTCTCGCTGCTGCTGGGCGATTTCGAGGGCGGCCGCGGGGCCAGCGACACGCTCTGCTCGTTCGTGGTGGAGCCGGCGGGCATCTACCCGATCCGCCTCTTCTACTACGACGGCACCAGCACGGGTTCGGTCGAGTTCTTCTCGGTGATGCCCGACGGGAGCAAGGTGCTGGTGAACGACCCGAACACCGGCGGCGCGATCAAGGCCTACCGCGTCCGGGCTGGAACCGCCCCGGCCCTGCCTCCCTTCCTCCTGAGCGCCTCGCCGGCCCCGGGTGGGGTCAATGTCAGCATCAAGCCCACGGTCGACCTGCTCATCCGCGACACGACCCTGGCCCTCGACCCGGCCTCGGTGCAGGTGAGCCTCAACGGCACGCCGGTCACCGCCACCGTCACCAAGACCGGCGGCGACACCCTGGTTTCCTTCCGGCCGTCGGCTTCCTTGCCTGGAAAGACACCGGCGACGGTGAAGGTGAGCTACCGCGACACCGGGGCCAACGCCCAGACGGTCACCCAGGAGTGGCGTTTCACCACCGCCGAGGCCACCGCGACGGCGACCGGGATGACCGCGGTGAAGATCAACTTCCAGAACTCCACCTTGGAGGGCTTCCCCGGCTATCTGCCGGACAACGGGCTGGCCTTCGCCGACCGGGGCAACGGGTTCAGCTACGGCTGGAACAAGGACAACTCGGCCAATGCGCGCAACCGGAACCAGACCGACAAGGCGCTGGCGCCGGACGAGCGCTACGACACCTTCAACCACATGCAGAAGCCGGGCGGCCCGTGGATCTGGGAGATCGCGGTGCCCAACGGCACCTACGAGGTCTCCATCGTGGGCGGCGAGTCGAACAACTTCGACCAGACCATCCGCATCAAGGCCGAGGACGTGCTGGTGGTGAACGGGGTGCCCTGCACCACGACCGAGCGCTTCCGCGACGGCAAGGCCAAGGTGAAGGTCGAGGACGGACGCCTCTCGGTGAGCGCGTCGGATTCCGACGGGGCCGTGAACTGCAAGATCGCCTTCCTGGAGATTTTCGCCGAAGAGATCTCGGCCGGTCTCCCCGCCAAGCCCGTGGCGATCACCGTCACGCGCAACGGGGACAACCTGGTCATCTCGTGGCCTGCCGATGCGGTCGGCTTCACGCTCGAGAGTTCACCCTCCCTGGGCGGCGCCTGGACGGCGGTCGGCGGGGTGACGGGCAACTCGGCGAGCCTGCCGGCCCAGGCGGCGCAGCAGTTCTACCGCCTCAAAAAGTGAGCGCGAAACTCCTCCACGGGTGAGTTTGCACCGCCAAGGGCCCCGGCACGCCACCGGGGCCCTTTTGGCGACGGCCGTCTCCGGGCCTGCCCGCCGGAAGGGCCCGGGCGCCGCCCCTTGACGCGCGCATCCACCGGCGGAACGATTCGTGTCATGGATTTCCCCTCGACCTTGATCCGATCCCGGCCCCCGGCCCGGGAATCCCGGCCGGGCGTCCCGGGGGGCGGGCGGAGGGGTGGCGTCCTTGGGATTCTCCAGCGCGCCTGGCCGGGTCGGTTGGATCGGTCGCATGGGATCCTTCGGTGCGTGTTGGGACTGCTGGCCCTCTGGCAGGGCCCCTCGTCGATCGGCGTGGCCGCCGAGGTTCCCGGGTCCGCCGCGCAGGCACCGGCCTCCGGAGACTGGTGGGCCTTCCGGCCCCTGTCCCGGCCCGAGGTTCCGCGCGTGGCCGATCCCCGTGGCCGGCATCCGATCGACGCGTTCATCCTCGAGGCATTGTCCGAAAAGGCGCTTTCTCCCGCTCCCGAGGCCTCCCCCCGCGAGCTGTTGCGGCGGCTCCATGCCGACCTCGTCGGTCTGCCGCCCACGCCCGACGAGATCGCCGCGTTCGAGCGGGATCCCTCGCCCGAGGCCTGGTCCCGCCGGGTCGACGCGCTCCTGGCCAGCCCCCGCTACGGCGAGCGATGGGGCCGCCACTGGCTGGATGTCGTGCGCTTCGCCCAGAGCAACGGCTACGAGCGCGACGGCGAGAAGCTCGAGGCGTGGCGCTACCGCGACTACGTGATCCGGGCCTTCAACGAGGACAAGCCCTACGACCGTTTCCTTCGTGAGCAGATCGCCGGGGATCAGCTGGCGGCCGGCCTCGTGGACCGGGACGGCCGCTCGGGCGCGGCCTGGCGGGATGCGGTCGTCGCCACCGGATTCCTTCGCCTGGGTGTCCACGACGATGAGCCCGACGACAAGGTGCTCGCCGAGTACGACGAGCTGGACGACATCGTCGGGACCACCGGGGCGGCGTTCCTGGGCATGACCGTGGCCTGCGCCCGTTGCCACGACCACAAGTTCGACCCCATCCCCCAGCACGACTACTACGCCCTGCTGGCGCTGTTCCGGCCGCTCCATGTCGGGGTCGGCGGCGGTCCCGGGCTCGACTCGCCGCTCTTCGCGCCCCTGGCCTCGGCGGCGGAGGTCGACGCGTGGAAGGCCGGCCGGGAGCGCGAACGGCGCGAGTTGGAGGCCCGCCGCGAGGCGACCGCCGACGAGGCCGCACGCAAGGAGCTTTCCCGGCGCATCGAGGGGCTCCAGAAGGCGGTTCCGCCCTTCGAGTGGGCGCTCGCGGCCCGGGAGCGCGGTGGTCCGGCGCCGGAGGTTCGGATCCTGTCGCGTGGCAACCCCAGGTCGCCGGGCGCGGAGGTGAAGCCGGGGTTCCTCAAGGCGGCCGGGGGAGGGGAGTTCGCTGCCGCCGGGGCCCAGGGATCTCCCGCCGCGGGCCGACGCCTGGCGCTGGCCGACTGGATCGCCAGCCCGTCGAATCCGCTGACGGCCCGGGTGCTGGTCAACCGGGTGTGGCATCACCACTTCGGCCGTGGGTTGGTCCGCACCACCACCGACTTCGGCCGGGTCGGCGGACTGCCGAGCCATCCCGGGCTGCTCGATTGGCTGGCCGGCGAGTTTCTCCGCCAGGGCTGGTCGATGAAGGCGCTGCACCGGCTCATCCTCACGTCGGCGACATGGAAGCAGTCCTCGCGCGTCCCGGATGCCGCGGCGGCCGGGGCCGATCCCGGCAACGACCTGCTCTGGCGCCAGAACCTCCGGCGGCTCGATGCCGAGGCGTTGCGCGACACGCTCCTGTCGATCTCCGGGTCCCTGAACCTCGAGGCGGGCGGGCGAGGCTTCTTCCCGGCGCTGAGCGGGGAGGTGCTGGCCGGGGGATCGAGGCCCGGCACCGACTGGCAGGTCTCCGGACCCGGTGAGCGTGCGCGGCGCAGCGTCTACGCCTACATCCGTCGCACCTCCATGGTCCCGATGTTCGAGGCCTTCGACTACAGCAACGCCACCTCGCCGCTGGCCGAGCGGCCGGTGACCACGGTGGCCCCGCAGGCCCTGATGCTGCTCAACGACGCCTTCGTGCAGGATCAGGCCGCCGCCCTCGCCCGACGCGTGCGGGAGGAACCGGTCGCCCCCGCAGAGTCCTCCGGTGCCGCCCCGGGGTCCCCGCAGGCCTTCCCCGACGAGGCCCGCTGGCTGCGCCGGGCCTGGACCCTGGCCACCGGCAGGTTTCCGGAAGCCGGCGAGTCGGCCTCCGTCGCGGCCTTCTTCGCCCGTCAGGTGGACGTCTGGTCCGGTCTCGGACATCGGATGTCCTTTCGTCCGGATGTTCCCGACACCCTGTCGGTGCCCTATTTCAACGCCCTTCCCGCCGAGCGCTTTCTCGTGCCTCCCGGGCCGGAGTGGGAGGCTCACAAGGGACTCTGGCCCCGCGAGTACGAGGGCAACCGCGCCCTCGAGGCCGGTCGGGGTCCCTTCGCCCTCCGCCGGGGTTTGGACCTCGGTGACGGCGAGCTGTCGTTCGGGTTGGTGCCTCAGGTGGGTTGTTCGCAGGTGGGCCTGCTGCTGAGGGCCTCGGTGCGTCCCAGGGAGCCCGCCGAGAGCGCCCTTGAGGTGGTCTTCGAGCCCCGGGAAGGTCGGGTGTCCGTCCGCCACACCACGCCGCGCTCGGCCACGCGCCTCGCCGCGCGCGAGGGCGTCGCGCTGGATGGCGAGGGACTCCGCGTCCGCCTCCGGCTCGACGGCGGTCGGTTGGTTGTCCGGTTGGGCGAGGGCGCCGACCCGGTGCTGGAGACCGCGCTGCCTCCGGGAATTCCGCCGACCGGGGCCTTGGGGGTCCGGGCCTGGGGATCGGGTGTGGGCCTGGATCGCCTGCATTGGACCCCGGCGGGCGGCACCCCTCGGGCCCTCTGGCCGGAGCGACCCCGCGACTGGGCCCGTCACCGGGCCCTGGAAAGCGCCTGCCTGCTGATGCTCAACCTCAACGAAGTGGCCTATGTCGACTGAACCCCGTCCCCGACCCGCATCGCTGTGCGCGGGTTCCCGCCGCGACTTCCTGGCCCAGTTCGGTGCCGGCTTCACCAGCCTGGCCTTGTCCGGGATGCTCGAGGCCGACGGCTTCTTCGCGCGGCCCGAGGTCGCCGCAAGCCTCGGGTCGGACCCCATGCGCGTGAAGCCGCCGCACCGGCCGGCCAAGGCCAAGGCCTGCATCTTCCTCTTCATGTACGGGGGGCCGTCCCAGATGGACCTCTTCGACTACAAGCCCGAGCTCAACCGCCGCCACGGCCAGACGGCCTCGCTGGAGCAGCGACGCCGCGACGTGAAGCCGGGCACCCTGCTGGGTTCCAAGCGCACTTTCCGGCAGTGTGGGAAGTCGGGCCTGTGGTGCAGCGATGTGCTGCCTCACCTCTCCGGCCACATGGACAAGCTGGCCGTCATCAAGTCGCTGTATGCCGACTCCTTCGCGCATGGCTCGGCCATGATCCAGATGAACAGCGGGCGCGTGCTGCAGGGTTGGCCGTCGATGGGTTCCTGGATGTCCTACGGGCTGGGCTCGGCCAATGTGAACCTGCCGGGCTACGTGGTCATGCTCGATCCGCGCGGCGGGCCCATCAGCGGCGCGGCCAACTGGTCCAGCGGCTTCATGCCGGCGGCCTACCAGGGCACGGTGTTCCGGGCCTCGGGCAACCCCATCCTCAACCTCGACCCGGCCGACGGGGCTCCGCCCGGGATCCAGCGCGACACCATCACCACGCTCAACCATCTCAACGCCGGGCATATGGCCTCGCGGCCGGGCTTCAGCGAGCTGCAGGCGCGCATCGCCAGTTACGAGTTGGCCTTCCAGCTCCAGCGCAGCGCGCCCGACGCCCTCGACCTGTCGCAGGAATCGGCCGCCACCCTCGAGAGCTACGGCGTGAACCAGTCCCGTCCCGACGACCATCCGCTGGCGCTGGGGCCGGCGCCCTTCGGTCGCCAGTGCCTCATCGCCCGACGCCTGGTCGAGCGCGGGGTGCGGTTCATCCAGATCTACCACGGAGGTGGCCACCAGCAGCAGAACTGGGACGCCCACAATGGTGTCGAGGAGAACCTCCGCATTCATGGGCCTGAGATCGACCAGCCCATCGCCGCGCTCCTGGCCGACCTCGAGCAGCGCGGCCTGCTCGACTCGACCCTCATCGTGTGGGGGGGCGAGTTCGGCCGGCAGGCCGTGTCGCAGGGAGGCAACGGGGGGCGCGACCACAACCCCAAGGGCTTCACCTACTGGCTGGCCGGCGGTGGCGTTCGTGGCGGCACCAGCTATGGCGAGACCGACGAGTTGGGCCATGAGGCCGCGGTCGACCGCCACCACGTCCGCGACCTGCACGCCACCCTCTTGCACCTCATGGGTCTCGACCCGCTCAAGCTCACCTACTTCTACGGCGGCCTCGACCAGAAGCTCACCGGCGTGATCGAGCCGGAGGTCATCCGGGGCATTCTGGCCTGATACTCCGGGGTCCGCGCCACAGCGTTCGCAGAAAGCGCAGCCGTCGACGGCGTCGCGGGCTGAGACGACGATGACGATGGGAGGAATCGCCGAGCGTCCGGCGATGGGCACGCGCGGTCATCTGAACCATCGCGTGTGTCGGCGGAGAAATTTGAGCGGGGAGTAGACAATATCAAGAACTGACCCCTTTTCCCCTTTTCCTCATTGGCGTGGCCGAGGCGCTCTTCGCAGCGCTGGTAGGGTTCTGCGTGGAGGGCGCTGGAGCGTTCGCGGAGCATGGCCTCATTGACGAGGATGCGAGTGCCCTCGGCGAAGCCGCTGGAGCCCTGTTCGGTGAGGAGTTGCAAGACGGTGGACAGGAGGTCGGGGTTTTCTGGGTGGATCACGGTTGGGTGGGTGTGGATGTTTTTTGTCGAACACCCCAATCCGGCCCCTCCGTGGTCCACCATTGGCAACAATTTTTGCCATCCCAACCCTTGCGGGGTCGGTTGCGCTCGGCTCGCTACGCTCGCCATCGCTCCACCTCCCCCGCAGGGGTTGGGATGGAGCATCCGGAGAGCAAATTACAGAAAGATTCGTACACCGGCTGCGAACTGAACCGGCCTCGCGGTGTGCGGAAACCAGAACCGCCTGCTGGTGGAATCACCGCACCGCTTTCCCAACGACACCGGGGGCCGATCTCCGGCCATGATCCTCAAACAGCGATCCTGCCCCAGGAACCGGATCCCACACCCCACCCACCCCCGATGAACCTCCTGCAACGCTTTCGCCTCCTCCCCTTGGAACACCGACGGTTTGGCTTCTGGAGGAGTCTCTGCCTCAGCCTCGCAACCGGGTTGCTGCTCAACGTGGCCTGGGGCTTCTCGGGCCGAGGGAATTCCCTCCCCGAAGGAGTGCATGTCGGGCTGGAATTCGCGCTCTTTCTGCCCGCATGGCTGGTGCCGCTGCTCTGGAATCGCCGGGCCGTGTCTCTGGGAGCCCCCGGCTTCTGGTCGATATGGGAACCTCGGTGGCGTCCTCTGGCCTTGGGCGCCGTGGTCGTGGCGGCACTGATCTCGCTGGGTCTGGCCCTCGAGGGCCGACGGGCGGAACAGGCCTGGCGGGAGGTCGAGGATCAGCTCCGGCAGCGCGGGGAGCCACTCTCCTACCAGGAACTGATGGGGCCGCCGGTCCCGGCCGAACAGAACTTCGCCGCGCACCCCTTCCTGTCCGGAATCCACGCCTACACCCAAAGCCGGGATACCCAAGGACACCCCGTGTCGCGTTGGACGGGACAACCGCGGGTCACAGAGATAGAGGTCTCGCTGGCCTTTCCGTACGAAACCGCGGAAGCCGAGGGCAGACCGTTGCGTCGAACCGGACGGGATCTTGAAGCCCTGGCCCGCCTGCTGCGGTCGATGCCCTCTCTGACCCCGGGCACCATCCGCAACGCGCGTGCAGACGCGGCGGGCTCCCACCATGACCTATCGCACCTACCAGTGCCTCCGGCCGACATGCCCGCCCCGCAGGCGGTGCTCTTCGCGTTGGAGGGGTTGAGGGATGCCCTTGAGCAGATCGCCGAGGCGGCCCGCCGTCCCCACTGTCGGCACGAACTCAACTCCGCCGACTTCCGCGACGCTTCGCTGGCTCGCGTCGCTCTGTACAAACCCATGGCCGACCGATTCCGCCTTCGGGCTGTGGCCCGTTTGGCCGTGGGCGACCCGAAGGGCGCGGCCGAGGACATCGAGACGATCCTGCGACTTGGGGAGCACCTGGATGAAGATTCGGCACTGATGAGTCACCTGGTGCGTATCGTCCTGCAGGGCTTCGCCTACAACGCCTTCTGGGAGGGAACCTCGCAGCATCTCTGGTCCGATGCCCAACTGGCCGCCTTCCAGCAACGTTTCGCGACATCGACGCTGCGGGCGGGTCTGGTGGGGGCGTTCCAGGGAGAGCGTCTTTTCGGCCAATCCTGCATTGAGCGGGAGCGACAGGGGCGGCTGGATCCGGCGACCTTGGGTACAACCGAGGTTGGAAAGGGCTCCAGCGGAGGACGGATGCCCGACGCCTGGCTGCTACAGAATCAGGCCTACCACGCACGCATCCTGGACCGGGTGGTGGATGTGCTGCAGCGCTCCGATCCAAACCGATGCATCGCCGCCAAGGGTTCGATCTGGGAAATCGAGCAAATCGACCGGACGGTCTTCGACACGGAGGGTAGGCGCCTGCATCCCTATCGGATCCTCATCGACCCGATGTTGCCGGCCTTGGCCCGAATGCCCACAAAGACCGACCAGTGCCTCTCGATCAGCCGCCTCGCCATCACGGTGGCCGCACTGGAACGGCATCGCCTCGGGACCGGCGGCTATCCCAAGACCCTTGGCGATCTCGTGCCGCGATTCCTGACAACCGTGCCGCTCGACCCCATGGACGGCCAACCGCAGCGCTACCGACTCAACACCGACGGAACGTTCACCCTGTACAGCGTCGGCCCGAACCACACCGACGACGGCGGTGTCATGTCGAAGAGCAAGGACGCCGAACACCCCGACTGGGTCTGGCCGCCAAACCAACCCACCGATGAGCGCCGGTTGTTCTAAACAGGAACAATTTAGTTGGGAGAAAAGTGATGGCGAAAAGGGGTCACGGAAAGGGGTCAGTCACGGAAAGGGGTCAGTTCTTGATATTGATACATCAAGCGGCCAAAGCCACTCTCCCCGGATGGCCCGCAAGTTGAGAGTCGAGTACGCTGGCGCGATTTACCATGTCATGAATCGCGGTGACCGGCGCGAACGGATCTTCGCGGATGATGCGGATCGCCGGCGCTCCGTCGCCACGCTGGGCGAGGCTTGCGCCAAGACGGACTGGCAGGTTCACGCCTATGTCCTCATGCCGAATCATTTTCACGTGGTGGTCGAGACGCCGCAGCCCAACCTGATTGCCGGGATGAAGTGGTTGCTGGGCACCTACACGAGCCGCTTCAACCGGCGTCACAAGCTCGTCGGCCACTTGTTCTCCGGGCGCTACAAGTCGCTGATCTTGGACGGATCGGACAGCGGTTATCTCAAGAGCGTGGGCGAGTACGTCCACTTGAATCCGGCGCGGGCCAAACTGGTGGCGGCCGATGCTAAAGGGGTCAGGATGTGAGCGTAAAGGGGTCAGGTACAGGTAAAAGGGTCAGTTCTTGATATTGATACATCAGGTGGCCAAAGCCACTCTCCGGGGATGGCCCGCAAGTTGAGAGTCGAGTACGCCGGCGCGATTTATCACGTTATGAATCGCGGTGACCGG